>PHEC01000145.1 GCA_002841115.1 Alphaproteobacteria bacterium HGW-Alphaproteobacteria-6
TCGCCGAGGCGGCGCGGAAAGGTGACCTCGGCGGCAAGGCTGTCCTGCACCTCCTGCGGCAGGCCGGACAGCATCGGTGTCGCGAAGATGCCGGGTGCTATGGCGCAGACCCGGATGCCGAGGCTGGCCAGATCGCGCGCCGCCGGCAGGGTCATCCCGGCGATCCCGGCCTTGGAGGCGGCATAGGCGGCCTGGCCCTTCTGCCCGTCGAAGGCGGCAACCGAGGCGGTGTTGATGATGACGCCGCGCTCGGGGCCGGGGTTCGCCGCCATCTCGGCCGCGGCAAGGCGGATCAGGTTGAAGCTGCCGGTCAGGTTGATGTCGATGGTGCGGCGGAAGCTTTCCAGCCGGTGCGGCCCGTCGCGCCCGAGGATGCGTTCGCCGATGACGATGCCGGCGCAGTTGACCAGCAGGTCGATGCCGCCCATCGCGGCGGCGGCGGCGCTGACCGCGGCGCCGGCCGAGGCCGCGTCGGTGACATCGGTCTCGGCAAAGCCGGCGCCGATCGCGGCGGCGGTTTCGGCGCCGGCGCCTGCGTCGCGGTCAAGGATGGTGACGCGGGCACCGGCGGCGCGAAAGGCGGTTGCGGTGGCGGCACCAAGGCCCGAGGCCCCGCCGCTGATGATTGCCCGTGCGCCGCTCAGTTGCATGTCATCCCCCGCTGGTTGTGGCCCCCCTGACTAGGCCCGGCGAGGCTGCGCTGTCCAGCGCGGTGGCGCTACCAGCGCCCGCCGGCCCCGCCCCCGGAAGATCGGCCACCACCGCCACCGCCACCATCGTCGCCATCATCGTCGCCCCGGGCGGGGTTGCGTCTGTCGTCCTGCCGGCGGCTGCCGGGTTCGCGGTCATCGCGCGACCGGGCATCGGGGCGGTCTGCGTCGCGGTCACCGGCCGGCCTTGCGGGGTCGTCATCCTGGCGGCCTCTGCGCTTGCGCCGCCGGCGCAGGAAGGCCAGCGTCGCGATTCCGGCCAGCGCGAGGGCCGGCCAGAGGCCCCGACCGGTCGCCGGCGGCGGCGCCTCGGGCGCCAGCCCCTCGGCATGGCGCCGCGCGATCCGGGTGATGGTCTGATCGACCCCGGCGGCCAGCGCCGCGGCGAGATCGCCGGCGCGCAGGTCGGGCAGCATCCGGCGGCTGACGATATCCTGGGCGATCACGTCATAGCCGCTGTGATAGCCGCGCCCGAGGGTGATCTGCAGCGCGCGCTCGTCGATCACCAGAAGGATCAGGATGCCGTCGTTGCGCGCCGCGGTGCCGATGCCGCGGGCGTTGAAGAACTCGCGGGCGAAATCGGCCAGGGTTGGGGCCGGTGGCAGGCCGGCACGGCTCGGCAGCGTGACCACCGCGATCTCGATCCCGGTCCCGGCATGAAGGTCGGCGAGCCGGGCATTCAGCCCGGTCGCGACCGCGGTCGGGATCACCCCGGCCCGGTCATCGACCGGATAGCCCTCGGGCGCCGGCCAGCCCTGTGCCCGGGCCGCGCCGGTGGCGATGAGGGCGAGAAGCACCGCCGCGGCGGCGAGGCTCCGGATCAGCCGGGCGAAGGCGATCATGGCCGGGTGCCGAGCAACTCGGCGACCACCGCCGGGATCGTCATCACATCGGCGCGGGTGCAGTCGAACTGCCCGACCTGGACCCGGATCAGCAGGCGACCCGCGGACCGGGTCCGGGTCAGATAGATCCGCCCGTCGTCGTTGATCCGCGCCAGAAGATCCTCGGTCGCGGCGTCGCCGGCGTCCAGCGCGAAGGTGAAGAGCGACAGGACCCTCGGCGTCACCGCCTCGACCCCGGGCAGTGCGGCCAGTGCCGCGCGCGCCTCGGCCGCCCAGGCGACATGGTTGCGAATCCGCACGCGCAGCCCCTCAAGCCCGTAGGCGCGCAGCACGAACCACAGCTTCAGCGCCCGGAAGCGGCGGCCCAGCGGCAGCGTCCATTCGTTGAAATCGGTGACCATTTCCTGCCCCGGTGTCGCCAGATAGTCGGGGCGCAGGCCCAGCGTGCGGATCTGCGGCCCCGGATCGGCGAGAGACTGCACTGCGCAGTCGAATTGCGCGCCCAGCCACTTGTGCGGGTTGAAGACGATGGAATCGGCCGCCTCGACCCCTTCCCAGAGGGCGCGGAACTCGGGGCAGATCATCGCGCTGCCGGCCCAGGCGGCATCGACATGGCTGTAGAGCCCCTCGGCCCGCGCCACCGCCAGCGCCGCGCCGATCCGGTCGAAGGCGCCGATCGAGGTGCCGCCGGCGCAGAGGATCACGCCCGCCGGCAGCCGGCCCGCCGCCCGGTCGGCGCGGATCGCGGCGGCCAGCGCGGCAGGGTCCATCGCATGGTCGGCGCCGGTCGCCACCTTGACCAGGCCGGCCTGGCCGATCCCCGAAACCCGCGCCGCCTTGTCGACCGAGGAATGGGTCTCGGCGCTGGCGTAGATCCGCAAGGCCGGCTGCCCGGCCAGCCCTTCGGCATTGCCGGCCCAGTCCAGCGCGCGTTCGCGCATGGTCAGGACCGCGGCCAGCGTCGCGGTGCTGGCGCTGTCGTGGATGGTGCCGGTGAAGCGGTCGGGCAGGCCGAGCGCGCCGGCCAGCCAGCCGATCATCACCGCCTCGATCTCGGTCGCCGCCGGCGCGGTCTGCCACAGCATCGCCTGCGCCGCGATGGCATTGGCCAGTTGCTCGGCCAGCATCGAGGCGGGGGCGGCATTGGCGGGGAAATAGGCGAAGAAGCGCGGGTGCTGCCAATGGGTCATCGCATCGGGCACGATTGCCTCGAAGTCGGCAAAGATCGCCTCGATCGGTTCGGGGGCCTCGGGGGCGGCCCTTGGCAGCCGCGCGGCGGTGGCGCCGGGCGTGGTCTGCGCCCGGACCGGGCGGTCGCGCAGGGTGGCGTGGTAGTCATGCGCCCAGTCGGCGGCGCGCTTGGACCAGTGGCGCAGATCGTCGTGATTCATTGCCCGCCCTCAGCCGAAGCGCGCCAGCATCGCGTCGACCTCGGCGCCGGGCATGCCCTGGCCGAGCGGGGCGAAGTCGCCGGCCGCGAAGATCGCCGTGGCGGCATCGCGGATCGCCCGCTGGGTCAGCCGCGCCAGCGCCGCGCCAAATGAGATCCGCGCCACCCCGGCGGCGGCGAATTCGGCGCGGGCGTGGCCGGCGAACCGCCCCGCCGCCAGCGCGTTGACCGGCTTTGCCGTCGCCCGGCACAGCGCCGCCAGATCGGCGATCGTCGGCGGCAGCGGCACATAGAGGCAATCGGCCCCGGCCGCGTCGAAGGCCAGGGTCCGTGCCAGCGCCTCGGCCATGTCGTAGCGCCCGGTCAACACCCCGTCGGCCCGCGCCACCAGAACGAAATCGCGCTTGAGCGCCCGCGCCGCCGCCGCGGCCGCGCGGATCCGCTCGACCGCCAGCGCGCGGTCGTAGGGCGCCTCGCCGGGCAGTGCGGTATCCTCGATCGAGATCCCGGCCAGCCCGGCCTCGGCCGCCAGCCGCACGGTCTCGGCGCAGGTCTCGGGCGCCTCGCCGAAGCCGTTCTCGAAATCGCCCGAGACCGGCAGCGGCGTCGCCGCGACCAGCGCCTCGGCATGGGCCAGCGCCGCGTCGCGCCCGACATGGCCGCCGTCGGGCAGCCCGAGCGTGAAGGCATGCGCCGCCGAGGAGGTGCCGATCGCCTGCGCGCCGAGAGCCGCCAGCATCCGTGCCGATCCGGCATCCCAGGCATTGGCCAGCACGAAGGGATCGCCGGGGCGATGCAGGGCGCGAAAGGCGGGGCCGGGATCGTGGCGGTTCATGGCGCTGGTCCTTGGTCGGGGGGGGATCGCGGGCATCTTGCGCCGGCGCAACACTCCGGCGCAATCCCTGCAATCACATTGCATTTGGCACAGTTTGTCCGCACTGACGCCATGTTTCGCCGGCAAGGGGCGGTCAGGCGCGCGCCGACCCGAGGCGCCAACCGAATGCCGATCGAGGAGTGTCCGATGCGATTGATCCGTGTTTTCCTGCCGCTGCTGATCGCGGCGCTGGCGCTTGGCGCCTGTTCGCGCCAGTTCGCCACCAGCTATGACAGCCCGGTCGCGGCCGGGACCGCCGGCGACTGGCGGCTGGCCGAGGTCAGGGTCACCGTGCCCGACAGCCTGACCGTCTCCGAGGCGAAAACGCTGATGCCGCGCGCCGATATCGTCTGGCGCGAGGATCCGCCGGGCGACCGCCACCCGCAGGTCGCCGCGATCGTGCGTAATGCCGCGCTCGCCGGGGCCTCGGGCCTGAATGGGCGCCGTCCGGTGCGTCTCGACATCGTCGTCACCCGGTTTCACGCCCTGACCTTCGAGGCCGAGAGCCGGCTGCGCTGGTCGGGCGTTCACAACATCGATTTCTCGATCCGCGTGGTCGATGCCGAAAGCCGCGCGGTGCTGGCCGGGCCCGAGATGGTCGAGGCGGCGCTGCCGGCGCTGACCGGCGCAGAGATGGCCGCGGCGCGGGCCCGCGGCGAAAGCCAGAAAAGCCAGATCTCGGCGCATCTCGGCGCGGTGATCGCCGGCTGGCTCGGGCTGGGCCCGGACCCGCGCGGCAGCTTCACCCGGCTCGGCCTCTGACGGCGGCGCCCGCCGCGCGGCGGGCGAAGCCCTTGGCAGCGCCGGGGTTTCGCGCTATGCAGGCGGCGATGAAGACCGGCGCCACCATCTCCACCATCTGCATTACCGGCTGACGGCGATCAGGCGGGCGGTCTTCTCTATTCCGATACCGAAGAGACTGATATGCCCGCCGCGGGACCGCGCCTGCGAGGACAAGACATGACGGGCATCAGATTGCACAACACCCTGACGCGGCGGAAGGAGGACTTCGCCCCGCTCGACCCTGAAAACGTGCGCATGTATGTCTGCGGGCCGACGGTCTATGACCGCGCGCATCTGGGCAATGCGCGGCCCGTGGTGGTGTTTGATGTGCTCTTTCGCCTCTTGCGCCACGTCTACGGGGCCGAACATGTCACCTATGTGCGCAACTTCACCGATGTCGACGACAAGATCAACGCCCGCGCCGCCGAGATGAGGTCGGCCGGCGACGCGCGGCCGTTGGAGGCGATCATCCGCGCCCTGACCGACGAGACGATTCGCTGGTATCACGACGACATGGACGCGCTCGGGGCGCTCAGGCCCAGTGCCGAGCCGCGCGCTACCGAATGGATCGGCGCGATGGTCGCGATGACCCGGGACCTGATCGCCAAGGGTCATGCCTATGAGCGGGACGGCCATGTCCTTTTCCGGGTGCGCAGCTACAAGGACTACGGCAGGCTTTCCGGCCGCTCGGTCGACGACATGATCGCGGGGGCACGGGTCGAGGTGGCGCCCTTCAAGGAAGACCCGATGGATTTCGTGCTGTGGAAGCCCTCCACCCCCGACCTGCCGGGCTGGGACAGCCCCTGGGGGCGGGGCCGGCCGGGCTGGCACATCGAATGTTCGGCGATGGCGCGCGAACTTCTGGGTGAGACTTTCGACATCCACGGCGGCGGCATCGATCTGCAGTTTCCCCACCACGAGAACGAGATCGCCCAGTCGATCTGCGCCCATCCCGAGGGCGGCTTCGCCAGGGTCTGGCTGCACAACGAGATGCTGCTGGTCGAGGGCAGGAAGATGTCCAAGTCCTTGGGCAACTTCTTCACGGTCAGGGATTTGCTGGAAGGCAACTGGTCCGGCGGCTGGAAGGTGCCGGGCGAGGTGATCCGCTTCGTCTATCTCTCGACGCATTATTCAAAGCCGATGGACTGGACGGAGGAGAAGGCACGGCAAGCGATGGAGACACTGACGGATTGGTACTCCAAAACAGAAGACCTCGATGCCGACTCCCAAGGAAGATGGGCGTTTCTTCTCAATCTCTTCAATGATTTGGACACAGCGGGTGCAATCGGAAAGATGCACGATCTTGCCCGCGACGTGGCCCGGCATCCGGAGCTTAAGTATGCGATGGAATGGTTTGGGTTCGGCTTTCCAGACCGACTTGCACCGGATGCCTTTCGCGTGAAAATGGCTACTGAAAACAATGGAGCAGATATCGTCCGTGTTTCTTGGGCTGGTTCATTGTCTCCTTCTGCCAAGCGGATTCTCATGTCCAAAGCCCATATGTTGTCGTCATTGCGCGCTGCCGCAAAGGAAACAAAGGACTTTGCTCCGGTTGATGCGCTGAAATCGTCGCTAGTAGCGGCTGGCGTGGAAGTTCGAATGGCCAAAAATGAAATTGGATTGGTGCCCGGCCCTGACTTCGACCCCGCCAAACTGGAGGCCCTGAAATGACCTGCGCTCTCCAAGGCACCGGCGGCGCCCGGCCGCGGGGGGGTGCGAAGCGCCCGCCCGGGGGGGCGGCCGGGCGCTGCCGGTGCTGGCGCAGCGGCGGGGTCTTCCTTGCGGGGCTGCGACGCAAGGGTTTCAGGGATTGTCTGGAATGACCGAACGCCTTTACCTTTTCGACACCACGCTGCGCGACGGACAGCAGACGCAAGGCGTGCAGTTCTCGGTCGCCGAAAAGCAGCAGATCGCGAGCGCCCTCGACGCGCTCGGCCTCGATCATATCGAGGGCGGCTGGCCCGGCGCCAACCCGACCGATTCTGATTTCTTCGCCGCGCGACCGGAAACGAAAGCCACCTTCACCGCCTTCGGCATGACCAAACGCGCCGGCCGCTCGGCCGCCAATGACGATGTGCTGGCCGCCGTCCTCAACGCCGGCACACCCGCCGTCTGCCTGGTCGGCAAGACCCATGACTTCCACGTCACCACCGCCCTTGGCATCACGCTCGACGAAAACCTCGAATCGATCGGTGCCTCGATCGCCCATCTCGTCGCCATGGGCCGCGAGGCGCTCTTTGACGCGGAACATTTCTTCGACGGCTACCGCGCCAACCCCGGTTACGCGCTGGCCTGCCTGCGCGCCGCCCGTGACGCCGGCGCCCGCTGGATCGTGCTGTGCGACACCAATGGCGGCACGCTGCCGGCCGAGGTCGGGCGGATCACCACGGACGTCATCGCCGCCGGCATCCCCGGCGACCGGCTCGGCATCCACACCCATGACGACACCGGCAATGCGGTGGCGGCCAGCCTTGCCGCGGTCGATGCCGGTGCGCGCCAGATCCAGGGCACGCTGAACGGCCTTGGCGAGCGCTGCGGCAATGCCAACCTGACCACGCTCATCCCGACGCTGCTGCTGAAAGAGCCCTATGCCAGCCGCTACCGGACCGGGGTGACGCCCGAGGCGCTGGCCGGGCTGACCAGGGTCTCGCGGCTGCTCGATGACATCCTCAACCGGGTGCCCCTGCGCGCCGCCCCTTACGTCGGCGCCTCGGCCTTTGCCCACAAGGCCGGGCTGCACGCCAGCGCGATCCTCAAGGACCCCTCGACCTACGAGCATATCGACCCGGGCCTGGTCGGCAATGCCCGCGTCATCCCGATGTCGAACCAGGCCGGCCAGTCGAACCTGCGCGCCCGGCTTGCCGCCGCCGGGATCAAGGTGGCGCCCGGCGATCCGGCGCTGGCGCGGATCCTCGACCGGGTCAAGGACCGCGAGGATCAGGGCTATGCCTATGACGGCGCGCAGGCCAGTTTCGAGATCCTCGCGCGGGGCGAACTTGGTCTTCTGCCCGCCTTCTTCGAGGTCAAGCGCTACCGGGTCACGGTCGAGCGGCGCAAGAACAAGTATGACCGGATGATCACCCTCTCCGAGGCGGTGGTGGTGGTCAAGATCGGCGGGCAGAAGATGCTGTCGGTCTCCGAGTCGATGGACGAGACCGGCAGCGACCGCGGCCCGGTCAACGCGCTGGCCAAGGCGCTGGCCAAGGACCTCGGGCCCTATCAGGGCGCGATCGACGCGATGCGGCTGGTCGATTTCAAGGTGCGGATCACCCAGGGCGGCACCGAGGCGGTGACCCGCGTCATCATCGACAGCGAGGACGGCGAGGGCCACCGCTGGTCCACCGTCGGCGTCAGCCCGAACATCGTCGACGCCAGTTTCGAAGCCCTTCTCGACGCGATCACCTGGAAACTGGTGCGCGACGGGGTGGCGCCGGCATGAGCCTTGCCGCCTGCGCCGAGATGGTCAGGGCGGGCGATCCCGACCGTTTCGCCGCGACCATGGCCGCCGCGCCGGCGATCCGCGACAGGCTCTGGCCGCTTTACGCCGCCAACCTCGAGATCGCCCGCGCGCCCTGGGCGGCGCATG
>PHEC01000146.1 GCA_002841115.1 Alphaproteobacteria bacterium HGW-Alphaproteobacteria-6
AGCCGCACCGCCCGGTCGCGCAAGCTGAGCGCCTGCGCGATGGTGACGATCTGGATCCGCGGCACCGCCGCCTCCAGCCCCGGCAAGGTGAACTGCCCGGCGCCGGCGGCTTCGGTGATCATCGGCCGCGTCGGCTCGGCCAGGGTCAGGAACACGCCGATCTGCGCGCCCTCGCGCATCATCACGCCCCTCAGGTCGCGTATCATCGCGACGCCGACATTGTCGCCGGCCTTGACGCTGACGATCGCCCGGCCCTCGTGCTTTGCCCCGAAATAGAGGTTGCCGTCGATGCCCTTGTCGGCGCCCTTCTTCGACAGGTTGCCGGGCTGGGCGTTGATCAGCGACAGCGCCCATTCCTCGAACTCGAAATAGTAATTCTTGTCGCCCCGCCCGCGGTTGGCCATGTCGCGCGCCCCGGCAAGGTCCTGCGGCACGCCGTGGGTGGTGAAGGCGACATTCGGGAAGGCGGCGCGGCGCGCTTTTCGATGACGTCGATGCCGATCCACTGGCGGTTCAGCTTTTCGGCGGCGTGGACAGTGGTGCCGCAGCCGCAGAACGGGTCGAGAACGGAATCGCCGGGGTTCGCGGAGGCATTGAGGATGCGTTCGAGCAGGGCGACAGGTTTTTGCGCGGGGTAGCCGAGGCGTTCTTTCGCTTGAGAGTCAAGTTCCGGAATACCCTCCCAAAGACACCGCACTGGAACACCCTGACCGGCATCGAGATATTGCTTCCTTCGCGGGGCAGAGCCCGGGCGTGACTCAACGACAAGCCCCTGTGAAATCAGCTCATCCATCCGTTCCCTGGAATAGCGCCAAGGCCTGATGACACCCATCACTTCATACTCCGGGTTGCCCGTCGCCGCACCTCCTGGCCCCATCATGCTGATTAGCTGATACCTGCGTCCCGTGTCATCTTCGGCTGGCACTTGCCGCGTTCATTCGCCTTCACGCGCCCGGCTTCAAGCTATTGACGGGCGGCCGGGCCCGGGGCCTTGATGCCCCGGCCCCGGCCGGTGGTTCAATGCTGGTGATCCGGGTCGCGGATCGTCAGGGCCGGGTTGAAGGCGAAGAAGTTGAAGGGCTGGATATGGACCGATTTCCATTCGGTCGACATCACCGGCCAGTCCTCCATCCGCGGGATGTGGTGAAAGCCGGCGGTGAACCAGGCCACCACGTCCTGCCCCTCCAGCGGCCGGTCGACCTTGACCCATTCGGCCAGCGTGTCCGACCCGTCGCCCTGCAGCGCATATTTGCCGCCGGCATAGCGCTGTTCCGGGTCATGGACCGTGGTCCAGTTGGAATATTCGACATAACCGTTGCGCTTGAAGGGCGGGTCGTTCTGGAAGTCATAGGGCCCGTAGGCGACATCGCCGGTGTCGATCATCCAGCCCGGCGCATGGCCCAGATAGCCCTCGCGCGCGGGGTTGCTTACCAGCGCCATGCGCGGGGTATAGGGGTCAAGCCGGAAGCGGCCGTCAAGCTCGGTCTTGGCGACGGTATTGCGCCGGGTCCACATCGAGCGGCGCGGGGCGTCGGCGGCGACCTCGGCCGGGACGATGTCGATGGTCGAGAACTGGTTGACCGGCTGGTCGATGTCGAAATCGACGCGGAAGTTGAAATAGTGGTCGTGGTTGGCCGCCACCAGGTTGGGCGCGATCAGGGTGCCGTAGCGGGTATCCTCGGCCGCCGTCGGATCGGCCAGCGAGGTCGATGCGACACCTTTCACCGCATCCAGGCCGGTGGCGCCGATCATGATGTGCATCTCGCCGTGCTGATGCAGCCGGTAGTCGATCAGGTAATCATAGTTGCCGACTTCCGAGGCGGTGCGGATCACCAGTTCGGTCTCGGGCCGGCCCTCGGCCGGCACCGCGGCATCCGGGGTCTGGGCGAAGACCTCGAAATGGCGCCAGGCCGGGTCGCCGATGCTGCGCTCGAAGATGCAGATCGCGTCGGGGATCTCCAGCGGGTTGCCGTTGTCGTCGGCGATCATCGCCGGCAGGAAGGTGGCATGGGCCGGACAGTCGACGCCGGCCCTGAGCGGGCTGAGAAAGAGGCCGAAGCCATATTCGCCGCTGTCCATGTAGGTGCGCCAGTACCAGCCCTCGGTCGGGTCCATGTAGGGCACGAAGACCTCGGAAAGGTGGGTCTGGTAGATCACCGAGCGCCAGGCGTCGCCGTCCTTCACGTCGAGGTTCGACAGGACCAGCCCCGGCCGCTTGTCGATCCGGTAGTCAAAGCGCCAGATGTCCCATTCGACATGGCTGCCCTCGACGGTGTAATTCGCCCCGCCCGGCTGGCTCAGCGTGACCGGGTTCATCGCCGGGCGCAGGGCTGCACGTTCGGCGACCTCAGCCTCGGTATAGCCCCAGGCATCCTCAGCCAGCGCGACCACCCCGGTGTCGATCACCTTCAGCACCTTGCCGGCGCCGACATCGAACAGCGCGAAAAGCCCCTCGATCGGCCTGGCGTAGAAGTTCGATCCCGAGGGCACCACATAGCAGGGCACCTTCATCAGCCGCGCATCGCCGTATTCGCCGGTAAAGAAATTGCCCGCGGTCAGCGGCAGGCAGAAGGCCTGATCCGGGGTCAGGCCGCGCTTCGCCAGCCCCTCGATCATCTGCGGATCGCCCAGCACGCCTTCCAGCGCGCCGAGGAACTCGGCGAAGAGGATCATCGGCTGGCCGCTGCCCTCGATCGCGACATCGCTTTCGACGCTGCCGGCGGTGATGTTCACCAGCGCCTCACGGAAGCCTTCGGCGGCGACATACTGGACCATCGCCTTGCGGTCGGGCGCGGTGCGGGTCGCGGGATCGGCGGCGCGCCAGGCCAGCACCTCGGCCTTCGGCGCCTCGGCAAGCTCGATCAGCGGAAAAAGCGTCGCCTCGGTGGCGGTGCCGGCCTCGCGCAGGATCCGGTTGATCTGCTGGTATTCCTCGGCGTTCAGCGACTCCAGCGGATGCGCGCCGGCAGCCGAGGCGGCAAGCCCCCCGATCAGGGCGACGGTGGTCAGAAGATTGCGCACGTTTCCTCCTCCAGGTGATGTGGTATCAGCGATGTCCGGCGACCGGCGCCGGTGGGCAATGCGGTGGTCCGGGGCAGTCTGCCGCCCGGATCGAAATTCGCCGACCGAATGGACGAAGAATGACAGGTCCGGCCGCGATGTCTTGGCTTTCCGTGCCAGACGGCATGGACTACGGCGCCAGGGCGGCGTCGCGCCGCACCGCCCCCGGCGCCGTGCCGAAGCGGCCGCGGAAGGCGCGGTAGAAATAGGACAGGTCGTTGAACCCCGCGTCAAAGGCGATCGCGGCGATGCCGCCGCTGCGCGGATCGGGCCCGGCCGCCGCAAGCCGCGCCCAGGCCAGGTCGAGCCGGGCGCGCAGGATGCGGCCGCTGACGGTCTCGCCCAGGGCCGCGAAACGGCGTTGCAGGGTGCGCCGCGAGACGCCGAGGCGGCCAGCCAGGTGATCGACGTCGAATTCGGGGTGGCGGGCACAATCCTCGATGATCCGCAGCGCATCGGCCAGCATCCGGTCACCCGGCCGGCCGGCCGGGCCGAGGCCGGCCTCGACGCAGCGGAAATAGGCGCCAAGCAGGCTCATCAGCGCCTCGCCCAAGGGGGCGGCGGTGGCCGGATCGGCACCGGTCAGCCGGACCAGCACCGCCTGCATCGCGGTCGCCAGCGGATCGTCGCGGGCAATGCCGATGCCGCCGGTCGCGATCTGGCCGAAGCGCCGCACCCCTTCGTCGCGCGGCAGGTGGATCGAGATCTGGCTGGACCCGTCGGCGCCGTAGATGAACTCCGACGGCCGGGCGGAATCGGCGAGGAACATGTCGCCGGGGCCAAGCACCGTGGCCCTTGCGCCCTGTTCGATCCGGCAATGCCCCTGGTCCTGGATCAGCAGGAAGAGATGTTCGCCCGGGTCGGCGCGGATCATCCGCGCATCGCGGCGCACCCTTTCGGCATCGAGCGCGACGATGGCGGTCTCGAACCGCGCCAGGTGGCGGGTGGTGACGCTGCCATGGATGCGGCCCGGGGCGGCGGCGCCGGGTTCGACGCCGAAGCGACCGCAGATCCGGCGCAGATCCTCGGCAAAACATTCGACCGGCACCGCCTGACGCGCCGGCGCCGTCAGCCGCGCCCGCCCTTCCAGCCTGTCCAGCCTGTCCGCCGCGCGCATTCTCCCCCTCCCCCCGGCCCCGCGCGAGCCGGTTCCGGCACGCCACCCTTGCCGGGGGCACGCCTCTTCGCCGGTTTCTTCATACAGCCAATCCACCCTGCCACCAAGAGCCGAGGCAGCGCCCGCCCGGCACTGTCAGCGGCGCGGGCCGGCCGCCGCCGCCGCCAGCCAGTCGCCCAGATCGGCCTCGGCGCGCTCCAGCGCGCCGTGGTTGACCAGCTTGCGCCGGATCGCGACCGACACGGCGCGGGCGCGCAGGTTGAAGGCAGCGTCAGGGCCCTGCCCGGCGCCCTGATGGACCTCAAGCTTGTCGTAGATCTGCTGCAACCGGTTCTGGACGCTGCGCAGCGACAGGCCGCGGCGGCGGGCGATGGTGCGGTCGGTCAGACCCAGCGCGATGTCGATCAGGATTTCGTATTCGACCTCGCTGATGCCGCCGGTCCGGGCAAAGCTGCGCTGTTCGGTGCCGCGCACCTCGTTGTCGATCACGCACTGGTTCTCGATGAAGATGCTGCGCAGCGCCAGCTTCAGCCGCTCGTCCGAGGCCGATTTCAGCACATAGCCGTAGGCCGCGCCTGGCGGCACGATGCGCGAGACGCCGCGCACATAGGCCTCGTCGGAATAGTTCGACCAGAACAGGATCCGCGTGTCGGGCCGTTCGCGCCAGATCGTGCGCGCCCCCTCGATGCCGTTGCGCCGTGCCATCTGCAGATCCATCACCACATGCGCCACGCCATGTTCGCGCGCCAGCCGCTCGCCCTCGGCGCCGTCGGTGGCCTCGATCACCGCGCTGCATTCGGGCAGGGCGGCACGCACCGAATCGCCCAGATAGGCGCGGTGCAGCGGGTCGTCCTCGACGATCAGGACCTTCATCGCGGCACCGTCCCTTCGGCGGCAGGAACCGGCACGGCCCCGGCCGGTGGCAGCGGCAGGCTGACGCTGACCGTGGTGCCGCGCCCGCCGGGGCCGGGGCCCAGCGCGAAGCGCGCCGATATCAGCCGCGCGCGGGTCTTCATGTTGTCGATGCCGCTGCCGATCCGGCCACGGCGGCGCGGATTGCCGCGCCCGTCATCGGTGACCGCCAGCGCGATCTGGCCGCGCAGGGCGCCCAGCGCGACGGTGATCCGCGCCGCACCGGCATGCTGGACGGCATTGTTGACCGCCTCCTGAACGATGCGGAAAAGGGCTGTCCTCACCGTCGGCTCCAGCCGGTCGATCGCCCCGCCGGTATCGTCGTCAAGCTGCCAGCAAAGGCTCTGGCCGCTGTCGCGGACCGAGCGTTCCAGGTGGTTCTCGATCGCCTGGGCGAAGCCGAAGAGGTCAAGCACCGACGGGCGCGCGGTCTCGATGATCTGGCGCAGGTCCTGCATGCAGCGGTGCAGCCCGCGCGCCACCGGCTCGATCGCCCCGGCCAGCGCCGGGCCGCCGGCAGCACCGGCATCGGCCAGCCGTTCCAGCCGCCGCGTCAGTCGGGTCAGGTCGGCGAGCGTCTGGTCGTGCAGGTCCATGCCGATGCGCTGGCGCTCGGCCTCAAGTGCCTCGGTCAGGCGCAAGGCACCCAGCCGCAACCCCTCCTCGCGGGCCCGTGCCTCGGTTTCGACCACCGCCGATTCGCGCGCCTCGTCGGCGGCCCTGAGCGCGAAGAAATAGGGCGACAGCAGATCGGCGACCGACCGGGCGTTGACGACATCCCCGGCGCCGTAGCGCCCGCGCTGGCGCAGCGAACAGCTGAGCGCGCCGATCACCGCGCCATGCACCATCATCGGCACATGGATGCGGCTGCGCAGCGAATGCTCCTGGATCGGCCGGTGAAAGGCACCCTCGAAGCTGAAGCGCGGATCGGTGCAGGCGTCATCGGTCAGGATGTGGTCGACCTCGCCCATCAGCAGCGAGCGGATCGGGCTGCCGGCGACCGGGGCCAGCGGCCGGCTGCCCCAGTCGGTGTCGATGCCGGTCTCGTAGGCGGTATGGAACCGGCCGCCGAGGCGGACAATGCAGACATCGAGATGGTCATGCGGCAGGATCGCCGCGACCTCGGCCGCCACCGCGCGGATCGCCGAGCGGAAATCGAGCTGCCCGGCCAGCAGCCGCGAGATCGCGAAGAAATGGTCGAGAACGGCGGGCGCGGCCTGATCGTCCATGTCGCGTCCTCCTTCTGTCCCGCCCGGTCGCCGCCTGATACCCGCGCGCCGCATCATGCCACAAGGCGCCGCCCGAACCAGCGCCTTTCGCGACAGCGGCCTTGCGGGAACCCGCAGCCGGTCGCGCAGAACCCGCAAGGCACCTGCCTGTTTGGCCCTATACAGGCGCCCGGTTCCGGCTCATCCTTTGATCACTGAACGGAGGAGCCACGGCCGAGCGACCGCGTCGATGCCGCCTGCCCTGGCCGGGCCGGGCGGAACGGGATCCATGCCTGCGACCGGCCTCGCCGAAACGACAGGGAGAGAGACATGACGACCAGAGGGATCCTTTTGGCTTCGGCCGCAGCCCTTGGCATGGCGCTTCCCGCCATCGCCGAAACCGCCGACAAGACGATCGCGCTGTCCAACAACTACGCCGGCAATTCCTGGCGCCAGGCGATGCTGACCAGCTGGGAGAAGATCACCGGCCAGGCGGTGGCGGACGGGGTGGTGGCGGCAGCCGATGCCTTCACCACCGCCGAGAACCAGGCCACCGAACAGGCCGCGCAGATCCAGAACATGATCCTGCAGGGCTATGACGCGATCGTGCTCAACGCCGCCTCGCCGACCGCGCTGAACGGCGCGGTGAAGGAGGCCTGCGACGCCGGCATCACCGTCGTCTCGTTCGACGGCATCGTGACCGAGCCCTGCGCCTGGCGGATCGCGGTCGATTTCAAGGAAATGGGCCGCAGTCAGCTGGAATACCTCGCCGGGGTGATGCCCGACGGCGGCAACCTGCTGGAGATCCGCGGCCTTGCCGGGGTCTTCGTCGATGACGAGATCTCGGCCGGGATCCATGCCGGGGCCGACCAGTTCCCGCAGTTCAAGATCGCCGGCTCGGTCCATGGCGACTGGGCGCAGGACGTGGCGCAGAAGGCGGTCGCCGGCATCCTGCCCAGCCTGCCCGAGATCGCCGGCGTGGTGACCCAGGGCGGCGACGGCTATGGTGCGGCGCAGGCCTTCGCGGCGGCGGGACGGCCGGTGCCGGTGATCGTCATGGGCAACCGCGAGGACGAGCTGAAATGGTGGAAGGAACAGAAGGACGCCAGCGGCTACACCACGATGTCGGTGTCGATCGCGCCGGGGGTCTCGACCCTGGCCTTCTGGGTCGCCCAGCAGATCCTTGACGGGCAGGAAGTGCCGAAGGATCTGGTGGTGCCGTTCCTGCGCATCGACCAGGACAATCTCGAGGCCAATCTGGCGACGACCCAGGCCGGCGGCGTCGCCAATGTCGAGTATTCGCTGGAAGACGCGCAGAAGGTCATCGCCGGGGCGAAGTGACCCCTGCGCAGGCCCTGCCGGCCCGGTGCCCCGCGCTTTGGGGGTGCCGGGCCGGTCAGTCCCGCCACCTTGCTGCCGCCACCCTGCTGCCGCCACCCTGCTGCCCCCATCCCGCTGCCCGGACCCTGATGCCCGATGACCGACACCGCTGATCCGCCGCACCGGACGGTTCTGGACGTGACCGACGTGGCGGTGCGTTTCGGCGAGGTGCGCGCGCTGGACGGCGTGTCGCTGGCCATCGGCGCCGGCGAATGCATCGGGCTGGTCGGCCACAACGGCGCCGGCAAATCGACCATCGTCGGCGTGATCAACGGCGCGCTGGCGCCGCACCGGGGCACCATCGGCGCCGGTGGTATGGTTCTGGCGGGTTACGGCATCGCCATGGCCCAGGCGATGGGGCTGCGCACCG
>PHEC01000147.1 GCA_002841115.1 Alphaproteobacteria bacterium HGW-Alphaproteobacteria-6
ATGTGATACTGGATCTCGGGGACGTTCGTCAGCAGTGAGCGGGTGAGGATCTTGAAGTCCTGCCGCACCCGCCCGATCAGTTCGGCCAGGACCATCCCGTCCACCAGCCCGTGCGGATGATTGGCCACCACCACGACCGGCCCCTCGTCGGGGATGCGAGCGGTCTGCGCGGCGGGGGTAAGCAGGTCGATCTCCAGGAGGTCGAGCGCCTTGCGCCAGAAGCTCTGCCCGGGCTTGCGCCCCGTGCGCTCGAACGCGCGCACGAGCCGGATTCGCTGCGCATGAACATCGAGATGCGCAAGCTCGCCATGACGCATCTGGCGGAGGGGGGGGTGATCGTGCTCTTCCCTGCCGGGCAGGTGGCCACGTCGCCGGGCTGGTTCGACGCGGCGGTGGAGCCCGAGTGGCTGCCCTTCACCGCAAAGATGATCCTCAAAAGCAACGCGCAGGTGGTGCCGATCTATTTTCCCGGCCAGAACAGCCGCTGGTTTCACATCGCCAACCATCTGTCGCTGACCATCCGCCAAGGCCTGCTGCTCCATGAGATCGTGCATGCCATGCGCAAGCCGCAAAAGCCGGTGGTCGGCCCCGCTATCGGGCGTGAAGAAATCGCGCGCTGGCAGGATGACCCGCGCGGGTTCATGGCGCATCTGCGTGAAACGACGCTGGCGTTGCGCGAAACCTAGCGCGTCGGCACCGGGCTCTCGCCGCGGTAGTCGTAGAAGCCGCGGCCTGTCTTGCGGCCCAGCCAGCCGGCCTCGACATATTTTGTCAGCAGCGGGCAGGGGCGGTACTTCGTGTCCGCCAGCCCGTCGTGCAGAACGTTCATGATTGCAAGGCAGGTGTCGAGCCCGATGAAATCGGCCAGTTCCAGCGGCCCCATCGGGTGGTTGGCGCCCAGCTTCAGCGATTCGTCGATCGAGCGGACGTTGCCGACGCCCTCGTAAAGCGTATAGACCGCCTCGTTGATCATCGGCATCAGGATGCGGTTGACGATGAAGGCGGGGAAATCCTCGGCGCTGGCCGCGGTCTTGCCCAGCTTGTCGACCACCTTCAGCATCGTCTGATAGGTCTCGTCATCGGTGGCGATGCCGCGGATCAGTTCCACCAGCTGCATCACCGGCACCGGGTTCATGAAGTGGAACCCCATGAACTTCTCCGGCCGGTCGGTGCGTGACGCAAGCCGGGTGATCGAGATCGACGAGGTGTTCGAGGTCAGGATCGTATGCGGCTTCAGATGCGGCAGCAGATCCTCGAAGATCGCCTGCTTGACCGTCTCGCGTTCGGTCGCGGCCTCGATGATCAGGTCGCAGGGGCCAAGATCGGTCAGCGTCCGGGTGGTGCGGATCCGCGCCATGGCTTCGTCGCGGGCCTCGGTCGTGATCCGCTCGCGGCTGACCTGACGCTCGAGGTTGCGCCCGATCAGCGCCACCGCGCCGTCAAGCGCCTCCTGGCTGATGTCGGTCATCAGGACGTCGAAGCCGGCCATGGCAAAAACATGCGCGATGCCGTTGCCCATCTGGCCCGCGCCGACGATTCCGACCGACCTGATCTGCATGCTCACACCCCCGGCTTTTGCGTTTTCGGCCCGACCATAGGCGCCGGCGCGACCCCGGTGCAAGTGGATAAGCCGCGGGCCGGCGCCATTGCAGGCCGGCCGGGCTTAGGCATTTCGCAATCCCTGACGCGCAAGGTCGTCCCCGGGTGAGTCGAAAAATGAAGGTGGGACTGATGGCCTATGAATATCCGGGCGAATGCGCCCTTGACTATTTTCCGTGCCGCTACGGGCAGTCGAAACTGCTGTTCCGCGGACCGCGGCGCAAGCTGGAGGGGCGCTATGGCGCGGTTCTCGGCGGCTCCGAGACCTACGGCAAGTTCGTGGCCGAGCCGTTTCCGGCGCTGGTCGAAAAGGCCCTGGGGATGCCGATGGTCAATTTCGGCTACATGAACGCCGGCACCGATGTCTTCGTCAACGAGCCGGTGGTGGTCGATGCCTGCAACCACGCGCGCGTCACGGTGATCCAGCTGATGGGCGCGCAGAACATGTCGAACCGCTTCTATGCGGTGCATCCGCGTCGCAACGACCGGTTCCTGCGTGCCTCGACGCTGCTCAAGACGATCTTTCGCGATGTCGATTTCACCGAGTTCCATTTCACCCGGCACATGCTGTCGGCGCTGAAGGCACGCTCGGCCGAGCGCTTCGCCCTGATCGAGGAAGAGCTGAAGTCGGCCTGGGTCGCGCGGATGCGGATCCTGTTGCAGAAGGTCGCGGGAAAAAGCGTGCTTTTGTGGATCGGCGATCACCGGGCCGAGGCCGGCGGGCGCGACGGCCTCGGGTCCGAGCCGCTGCTGGTCGATCCCGATATGGTCGCGGCGATCCGGTCGCATGCCGGCGATCTGTGCCATATCCCGCCCAGCGACGCGGCGCGCGCGGCCGGCACCGAGGGCATGCTCTTCGGCGCGCTCGACGCGCCGGCCGCTGCCGAGATGCCGGGGCCGCGCGTCCATGCCGAGGTCGCGGCGGCGCTGATCCCGGTGATCCGGCGCCTGCTGTAGGGCCGGCCCCCGGCCTGCCATCCGGCCGGGGGCCCGCGGGGCGGTGTCGGGTCAGGCGGTTTCGGATCGGGCGGGGGCCGGGTCGGGCCGGGCCCGCCGCCGCGCCCTGCGCCTCACAGCTTTTCGGTCAGTTCCGGCACCAGGCTGAAGAGGTCGCCGACCAGGCCGTAGTCGGCGACCTGAAAGATCGGCGCCTCTTCGTCCTTGTTGATCGCGACGATGACCTTGCTGTCCTTCATCCCGGCCAGATGCTGGATCGCGCCCGAGATGCCGACCGCGACGTAAAGCTGCGGGGCCACCACCTTGCCGGTCTGGCCGACCTGCCAGTCGTTCGGGGCATAGCCGCTGTCGACCGCCGCCCGGCTGGCGCCGACCGCGGCGCCAAGCTTGTCGGCCAGCCCCTCGATCAGCGCGAAATTCTCCTGGCTGCCGACGCCGCGGCCGCCCGACACCACGATCTTCGCGCTGGTCAGTTCGGGCCGGTCAGAGGCCGCGACCCGGTCCTCGAGCCAGGCCGACAGGCCGGGGTTCGGCGCCGCGGCGATGGTCTCGACCGGCGCGGAACCGCCCGTGCCCGCCGGCTCGAAGGTCGAGGTGCGGATCGACACCACCTTGACCTTGTCGCCCGACCGCACCGTCTGGATCGCGTTGCCGGCATAGATCGGGCGTTCGAAGGTGTCGGCATCGATGACGCCCGAGACATCCGAGATCACCATCACGTCGAGAAGCGCGGCGACCCGCGGCAGCACGTTCTTGGCATCCGTCGTCGCCGGCGCCACGATATGGCTGTAGCCGCCGGCAAGCCCGACGATCAGCGCCGCCGTCGGTTCCGCCAGCCGGTGGCCAAGCGAGGCATCCTCGGCGCAGAGCACCTTCGCCACCCCTTGCAGCCCTGCCGCCTCGGCGGCCGCCGCGGCGGCATGGGCCCCGGCGCAAAGCACCGTCACCTCGCCCAGCATCTTCGCCGCGGTCAGCGCCTTGGCCGTCGCGTCGACCGAAAGCTGGCCGTCGGTCACCTCGCCCAGAAGAAGAACAGCCATCAGATCACCCCCGCTTCGTCTTTCAGTTTCGCGATCAGCTCGTCGACCGAACCGACCCTGACGCCGGCCTTGCGGCCCGCCGGCTCCACCGTCTTCACGATGGTCAGGCGCGGGCTGACATCGACGCCGTAATCGGCGGCGGTCTTCTCCTCCAGGGGCTTTTTCTTGGCCTTCATGATGTTCGGCAGGCTGGCATAGCGCGGCTCGTTCAGCCGCAGGTCCACCGTCACGATCGCCGGCATCGTCACCTTGATCGTCTGCAAGCCGCCATCGACCTCGCGCGTCACCGTGGCATGATCGCCCTCGATCGACAGGTCCGAGATGAAGGTCGCCTGGCTCCAGCCGAGAAGGGCGGACAGCATCTGTCCGGTCGCGTTCATGTCGTTGTCGATTGCCTGCTTGCCGCACAGCACCAGACCGGGCTTTTCCTCGGCGACCACCGCCGCCAGAAGCTTTGCCACCGCCAGGGGCTCGATATCGGTATGCACATCCGCGGCCGCCTCGATCAGGATCGCCCGGTCGGCCCCCATGGCGAGCGCGGTGCGCAAGGTCTCGGCCGCCTGTTTCACGCCGATCGAGACCACGACGATCTCTTCCGCCTGGCCCTTCTCCTTCAGCCGGATCGCCTCTTCCACCGCGATCTCGTCGAAGGGGTTCATCGACATCTTGACGTTGGCAAGATCGACACCCGAACCGTCCGCCTTGACCCGGACCTTCACGTTGTAGTCGATCACCCGCTTCACAGGCACAAGAACCTTCATGGCCGGCAATTCTCCCTTGAACGAAAGCCGCCCCCCGGGGGGACGGCAGGACATGCTCTCGGACTTTCCCTTAGCGGTTCTGCCCCGGCGAAAACAGTGCAAAACCGACGCCAGGCGTCGTGCGGACGCCAGGTTTCCGGCCGTTAGCGCCGGTCAGCGGTTGGCGCCCGGGGTCCAGAGCACATCGCTCTGGCCATCGTCATTGGCGATCCGGGCGGCGACGAAGAACCAGTCGGACAGCCGGTTGAGGTATTTCAGCGCGGCCGGGTTGACGGCCTCGGCCCCGGCCAGCGCGACCGTAAGCCGCTCGGCCCGGCGCGCGACGGTGCGCGCAAGATGCAGGTGTGCCGCCAGGGCCGAGCCGCCGGGCAGCACGAAACTGCGCAGCGGCGAAAGCCGGCCGTTCATCGCGTCGATCTCGGCCTCGAGCCGGGTGACCTGCGCCTCGACCATGCGCAGCACCGGATGCGGTGCCTCGGCGTCCTTGTCCATGTCGGGGCGGCAGAGATCGGCGCCAAGGTCGAAAAGGTCGTTCTGGATGCGGGCGAGTGCGGCTTCGGCGGCGCCCTCGGCGTGAAGCCGGGCAAGGCCGATGGTGGTGTTGGTCTCGTCCACGGTGCCGTAGGCCTCGACCCGGAGCGCGTGCTTGGCCACCCGCGAGCCGTCGCCAAGGGCGGTCTCGCCGCCGTCGCCGGTTCGCGTATAGATGCGGTTCAGAACGACCATCAGACCCCTCCTCGGCTGCGCAACAGCACGAAGACCAGGATCAGCGCCACCGCGATCGCCTGGGCGATGATCCGCAGCCGCATGATGCGGTTGGCGTGCTTGCGGTTGAAATCGCCGCCCTTGGCGAAGCCGCCGACCCCGATCATCAGGATGACGAGGACGGCAAGGCAGGCGGCGGCGGCGATCAGGAAAAGCGGATCACGGGTCATCGGCGTCCCCTCCCGGGTCTGATGATCCCGGGTTTAGCCGGGGTGCGGGCAAATGCGAAGGCCAAAACGCCGTCGCCCGCTCCGGTCGCCTGCGCGATCAGCCTTCGGCGCGCAGCAGCGCGGCAAGTCCGGCGCGATAATCCGGATAGGCCAGCGTCACGCCAAGGTCGCGGCGGATGCGCAGGGCGCGCACCCGTTTCGATTCGGCATAGAAGCTGCGCGCCAGCGGCGTCATTTCGGCCGCGTCGAAGGCGACCTCGGGCGGCGGCGGCAGGCCGAGAAGGCCGGCGGCATGGCTCAGCACATCCTCGGGCGGGGCGGGATCGTCATCGGCGACATTGTAGATCGCCCCCGGATCGGGACGCGCGATCGAGGCCTTGAGCACGCGGGCGATGTCGTCGACATGGATCCGGCTGAAATACTGCCCCGGCTTGATGATCCGCCGGGCGCTGCCATTGCGGACCTTGGCGAAGGGGCCGCGGCCGGGGCCGTAGATGCCGGCGAGGCGGAAGATATGCAGCGGCAGGCCGCTTTGCGCCGCCAGTGCCTGCCAGGCGGCCTCGGCCGCGGTCCGGGCACGGCCGCGCGCGGTGGTCGGGGCCAGCGGCGTCGTCTCGTCGACCCAGCCGCCCTGGTGGTCGCCGTAGACCCCGGTGGTCGACAGATAGCCGACCCAGCGCAGATGCGGTGCCGCCCTGGCGATTTCCGCGCCATGGGCGTTCAGGACCGGATCGCCGCCGGCGTCGGGCGCGACCGAGATCAGCAGGTGGCTGGTATCGGCCAGCGCCGGGCCGGGGTCTTCGCCCGGCCAGATCAGCGCCCTGACCCCGCGCCGCGTCAGCGTCCCGGCGTGCTCGGCGCTGCGGGTGGTGCCGGTCACCACCCAGCCTTCCGGCAGGAGCAGCCGGTCGAGCGCGCGCGCGGTATAGCCGTGGCCGAAGGACAAAAGCGTCTGGGTCATCGGCCGGACTATCGGCCGTGGCGGCCGGCCGGGCAAGGGCGAAAGGGCGCCGCGCCCCTCGCGTGCCGCCGCGCCGCCCTTGCGGCGGCTTACCGCGGTGCGGGGCGATCGCTGTGGCCGAGGTCGCGGTCCGGGGCGATCTGGTCGCGCAGCCGCTGTTTCAGCACCTTCGCCTCGGGAAAGCCGCCGTCCTCGCGCCGGTCCCAGAGGGTCTTGCCGTCGACGGTGATGGTGAAGGTGCCGCCGGTTCCGGGCACCAGGGTCACGCCGCCGAGGTCCTCGGCGAAGCTTGACAGCAGTTCCTGCGCCATCCAGGCCGCCCGCAACAGCCAGTTGCACTGGCGGCAATAGGTGATCGTCACAATGGGCGGGGGCGTGGTCGGCGCGGGCATGATGGCAGGATCCTGTAGCAACCGGCGGCCCCGGTGCCGCGATAAGACCATGGCCGGGCGGGTCTGCCAAGGCCGGGCCGCCGCCTGTCCGCCACGGTTGCGATCCGGCCCGCGCCGGTATAGAATAAAAAACTCGAAAGCGTTTGATTCCCGGAAGATTTTTCCGTGAACCGTGGCCAGTATTCCTTTTCTCCGGCCCGCCGCTGCATGAGGCGATGAAATGACGAAATCCGCGCGAACTCTTGTCCTTGTCACCATGTCTGCCCTGGTCTTGCCGGTTGCTGCCGAGGCCTATATCGGCCCCGGCGTCGGTGCCGGCGCGATCGCCGCGGTTCTGGGGGTGATCGGCTCGATCTTCCTGGCGATCTTCGCGGTGCTTTACTACCCGATCAAGCGGGCGCTGAAGCGGCGGCGCAAGCCGGCCGGCGACGACGCCCGGGGCGATGTGCCCGCGGCCGGTCCGCAGGCCGGCGAGTGACAGCGCGCCGGCGCCTTCCCGGGCGCCTGCCGGCGCAGCCGCCAGGCATGGACGGGCGATGATCTGGCTTCTGGTGATCCTGGCGGCGATCCTGGCCAGCGAGGCACTGTGGCGTCTGCCGCTGATGGCGCGGGTTCGCGAGGTGACGGCGGCATCGCGCAAGGCGGGGCGGGTGCTGGCCAGCAAGCGGATCTCGGATCACTGGAAGGAACGGGTGCTGCCGGCCTATGCCTGGCGGATCGGTCGCGGATCGGTCGGCTTCTTCGTGCTTCTGTGCCTGGGCCTGCTGCCGGCCGCGCTGCCGGGGCTGGTGCTGCCGGGCGGGCTGGCTGCCTGGGCGACGCTCTTGATGCGGCCGGCGGTGATCGCCCTGCTTTGCGCGGTATCGCTTGGCTATCTCTGGATCCGGTCGCGCGCGACCGATGCGCGACCGGGCAGGGCTGGGGCAGGGGCCGGGGCAGGGGGCCGGGGCGGTGTCTGACTATTCCGCGCTGGACCGGGTGCTGCACCGGATCGCGCTCGGCTCGCCGGTCATCGCCGAGATGCTGCATGACATCGAGCGGGTGATGTTCCTGAAATCGGCACCCGAAGCCGACAGAAGCCCGGTCTTCGTGACCGGCCTGGCCCGCGCCGGCACGACGATCCTGATGCGCGAGATCCACGCCACCGGCGCCTTCGCCTCGCTCAGCTATGCCGACATGCCCTTCGTGCTGGCGCCAAACCTCTGGGGCCGGATCGCGCGGCAAGGTGCCGGCGCGCGGCAAGGTGCCGGCGCGCGGCGCGAGCGCGCCCACGGCGACGGGATCGCGGTCGACCACAACAGCCCCGAGGCG
>PHEC01000148.1 GCA_002841115.1 Alphaproteobacteria bacterium HGW-Alphaproteobacteria-6
TGGCGCGCGAGATCCCGGTCGGGTTGCACGGCCCGCCGCATGATCCGCGCCTGGTCGCGCGCTGGCTTGCCGCGACCCGCCGCGAGGCCCAGCACATGCATTGCGTCGATCACTGCGGCTGAGGGGGCGCAGCGTGCCCTGCCGCCCGGGATTTGTTGCCCGGGGCCTGGCTGCGGTCAGATCCGTCGCACCACGGCCCAGCTTGCCGCCGCCATCGCGCCCGATGTGGCCAGGCAAAGCGGCAGGCCGCCGGCCTGATAGCTCAGCCCCGACAGGGCGGTGCCGATCAGCCGGCCGGCGGCATTGGCCATGTAGTAGAACCCGACATCCATCGTCACCCGCCCGGCGCCGGAAAAGGCAAGGATCAGGTAGGAGTGGACCGAGGAGTTGACCGCAAAGACGAAGCCGAACAGCAAGAGCCCGGCCACCAGCGTCAGCGACAGCCACGGCGCCGGCGCCCCGGCAAGACCGGCCGCCAGCGCCAGCGCGAAGGGGATCGGTGCCAGATATCCGGCCCAGGCGATCGCCCGGCCGGCAACATCGGCCTCTGGCCCTGTCCGGGCGGCCAGCAGGGCCGGGGCCATGGCCTGGACCACGCCATAGCCGATGATCCAGATCGCCATGAAGCCGCCGACCAGAAAGAAGGCCGCGCGCGCGCCATCGGCGCTGCCATCCGACAGCACCGTCTGGAAATAGACCGGAAGGCCGACGACGAACCAGACGTCGCGCGCCCCGAACAGGAACATCCGCGCCAGCGACAGCCGGTTGACGCGCGGATCGCGCGACCAGACCGATGACAGTCTGGTCCCCTTGCGGCCCGCCGGCAGACCCTTCGGCAGCCACAGCACGACAGCCGCCAGGATCAGCGCCATAAGCGCCGCCATGGCCCAGAGGCTGGTGCGGAACCCGAAGGCGGCCAGAAGCGCCGCACCAAGGAAGAACCCCGCACCCTTGACCGCGTTCTTCGATCCGGTCAGCAGCGCCACCCAGCGGAAAAGCACGCCGTCACCCGCCGGCGCCAGCAGCTTAACCGCCGATTTCGCCGACATCTTGGTCAGGTCCTTGGCGACGCCCGAAACCCCCTGCACCGCCATCACGAAGCCGACCGAGGCGCCAAGTCCCCAGGCCGGATCAAGTTGCGCCAGGGCCAGCAGGGCCGCGATCTGCATGAAAAGCCCGGCGTGCAGCGTCGCGGCCAGGCCGAAACGCGCCGCCAGCCAGCCGGCGGACAGATTGGCGCCAATGCCCGCGGCCTCGTACAGCAGGAACAGCCAGGCCAGTTGCACCGGCGAAAAGCCGAGTGTGTGAAAATGCAGCAGTACCAGCATCCGCAGCGCGCCGTCGGTCAGCATGAAGGCCCAGTAGGCCGCGGTAACGGCGCCGTAGGCGCGCACTGGGCCGCCCATCACATCGCCCCGGCGACCATGTCGACGATATCGGCCAGCCGGCAGGCATAGGCCCATTCATTGTCATACCAGGCATAGATCTTCACCTGCGTGCCGTTGATCACCATGGTCGACGGCCCGTCGATGATCGCCGATCGCGGATCGTTGGTGAAATCGCTCGAGACCAGCGGGCGCTCCTCGAAGCCCAGGACGCCCTGCAGCGGTCCGGCCGCGGCGGCCCGGAACAGCGCGTTGACCGCTTCGGCCGTGGTCGGACGGGCGACCTCGAAGACGCAATCGGTGAGCGAGGCGTTCAGCAAGGGCACCCGCACGGCATGGCCATTCAGCCGGCCGGCCAGTTCGGGATAGATCAGGGTGATCGCCGTGGCACTTCCGGTCGTCGTCGGGATCAGGTTGGTCAGCGCCGACCGGGCCCGGCGCATGTCCTTTGCCGGCCGGTCGGCGATGGTCTGGGTATTGGTGACATCATGGATGGTGGTGATCGACCCGTGCCGGATGCCGATCGCCTCATGGATCACCTTGACCACCGGGGCCAGGCAGTTGGTCGTGCAGGAGGCGGCGGTGATCAGCGCATGCGCGGCCGGATCGTATTGCTGCTGATTGACACCGTAGACGAGGTTCAGCGCCCCGCCATCCCTGACCGGGGCCGAGACCACGACCTTCTTCGCCCCGCCATCGAAATAGGGTTGCAGCCGGGCCGCGGTCTTGAAGGCGCCGGTGCAGTCGATCACCAGATCGACGCCCAGTTCGGCCAGGGGCAGCGCCGCCAGCGTCCGCTCGCCGGTCAGCCGCATCCCGTGGCCATTCACCGTCAGCCAGCCCGGCCGATGGGCGATATCAGCGCGCCAGCGGCCATGAACGCTGTCAAACTCCAGAAGCAGCGCATGCTGTCCGGCATCGCCGGCGGCATCGTTCAAAAGCACGATACCGGCGCCGGCCCCCCGGTCGACCAGGCTGCGCAGCACCAGCTTTCCGATCCGGCCAAGGCCGTTCAGCGCGATGCGGGGCAATGGGGCTTTCTCGGTCGCCGGCATGTCCGCGTGCTAGCCGCGGTTCGTGACAGTCTTGCGACAGGCGCCGGACGGCCAATGCTAGCGCGCGGCGGTTCCGGCCGCGGCATGCTCCAGCAGGGCCAGCAGGCCTTCCAGCAGGGCCGCCGGGCGCGGCGGGCAGCCGGCGATGTGCAGATCGACCGGCAGGACCGCCGCGACCACCGCCACCACCCAGCGCGGCTCGGGCACGGCGTCCCAGCTGCGCCGCAGCGCCTCGGCCATGTTGTGCGTCACCGGGCCGGTCACCATCAGCACGTCGGCATGGCGCGGCGAGGCAACGAAGCGCAGGCCGAAGCGTTCGAGATCGTAGAAGGGATTGCCCAGCGCATTGATCTCCAACTCGCAGCCGTTGCAGGACCCGGCGTCGACCATGCGGATCGCCAGGCTGCGCCCGAGGCGGCGGTGAAGCGCCGCGCCAACCCTTCGTCCCAGCGCGTCAAGGGCTGCATCGTCGGGCTTCGGCGCCGGTTCGGTCAGCGGCCGGCGGATCAGGCCCTCGATCAGGAGCTTGCGCATCGGCGGTCCTTTCTAGGGTCCGGGCCTTTCTAGAGGTCGTGGCCGGAATAGGAGCAGTTGAACGATTTGTTGCACAGCGGAAAATCGGCGATGATGTTGCCCTCGATCACCGCTTCCAGCAGCGGCCACTGGAACCACGACGGATCGCGCATGTGGCAGCGCGCGATCCGCCCGTCACCATCCAGCGCCACCGAGATCAGCACATCGCCGCGAAAGCCCTCGACCAGGCCGAGCCCCTCGCAGGGCTCGTCCGCCGCCGGCAGGTCGGCGCGGACCGGCCCTTGCGGCATCTGCGCCAGGATCTGCGAGATCAGCGACAGGCTCTGGCCGATCTCCTCGATCCGGATCCAGACCCGGGCGTTCACATCGCCGTCGCTGCGCCGCGGCACCTCGAGTTTCAGCATGTCGTAGGGCGCATAGGGCAGGTCGCGCCTTGTGTCGAAATCGCGCCCCGAGGCGCGGCCGACATAGCCGCCGGCACCGAAGCGGCGGGCGAGGGCAGGGTCAAGCCGGCCGGTGCCGACGGTCCGGTCCAGCAGCGAGGCGGTGCCGTCGTAAAGCGCTGTCAGCGCCGGCAGCGCATCGCGGATCGTCTCGAGAAGATTGCGCAGGACGCCGTGCGCGTCGCCGTCCAGATCCCGCGCTACCCCGCCCGGCACCACGCAATCGCGCATCATGCGGTGGCCAAAGCAGCGGTCGCAGGCGCGCAGCACCTGCTCGCGCAGGACCGAGCATTGCGCCAGCATCATCGCAAAGGCAGCGTCGTTGCAGATCGCGCCGACATCGCCGAGATGGTTGGCCAGCCGCTCCAGTTCAGCCATCAGCGCACGAAGCCAGAAGGCGCGTGCCGGCACCGGTGCCGCCAGCGCCGCCTCGACAGCCTGCGCAAAGGCCCAGGCATAGGCGACCGTGCTGTCGCCCGAGGTCCGCCCGGCCAGTTCCGCCCCGCGCGCCACCGTGGCGCCGGTCATCAGCGCGTCGGTTCCCTTGTGGGTGTAGCCCAGCCGCGCCTCCAGCCGCACCACCGTCTCGCCCTGCACGGTAAAGCGGAAATGCCCGGGCTCGATGGTGCCGGCATGAACCGGGCCGACCGCAACCTGATGCAGGCTGTCGCCGTGGACCGGCAGGAAGGGATAGTCGGCGGCCACGGCATCGGGCATGGGTTCGGTCGGGGCCTCGGCCGGGGTCGCGCCGGCCTTGCCCGCCAGCGGATGGCGCAGCCCCCAGCGGCCATGATCAAGCCAGGGCCGGCTGTCCGTGGCGCCCTCGGCCGCCAGCCCGAAAAGCTCGGCCGCCGCCCGTTCCAGCCGCTGCGCCGGGGCATGGACCAGCCCGACCGAGGGGAAGGCCCGGTCGCGCACGACCAGCCGGGCGATGCCGATGCGGCGCGAGCCTTGGTGCAAAAGTGCCATCAGCACGCCGCCGCGATCGGCCCAGAGACTGAGCAGATCAAGCGATCCCGAAGCCAGGTCGCGGCTCAGCGCCGCCCATTCGCCGCGCGTCACGCTGGCACCGGGCAACGGTCCGGTGCGGAACTGCCGCGCGGCGATGGAGACGATCCCGGCACTCTGGCGCATGCTGCCCCCTATCCCAGAAGCCGCGCGACGGCCTGAAACCAGGCGACCATCGGGCCGGGCAGATAGACCCCGGCCATCAGCACCAGGCCCAAATGCGCGAAGATCGGCAGATAAGACGCCTCGGCCGGCTCGCCCGACCCGACCGGTTCGCCGAAGAGAAAGCCGGTCAGGCGCAGGCTGAGCGCGCCGAAGGCCAGAAGCAGCCCGGCGACCAGCAGCAGCGCCAGCACCGGGTGGCGGGCGAAGGTGGAACTGATCAGGAGAAACTCGCTCATGAAGACCCCGAAGGGCGGCATTCCGGCGATCGCCAGAACCCCGGCCGCCAGGCCCCAGCCAAGGACCGGATGGCTTTGGGTCAGGCCGCGGATTGCGGCGATGTCCTGGGTGCCCTTGATCTGCGCGACATGGCCGACCGCGAAGAAGATCGCCGATTTGGTCAGGCTGTGCATGACCATGTGCAAGAGGCCGGCGAAATTGGCCAGCGGCCCGCCGATGCCGAAGGCGAAGACGATGATGCCCATGTGCTCGATCGAGGAATAGGCGAAGAGCCGCTTGATGTCGCGCCGGCGATACAGCATCAGCGCCGCGAAGATCAGCGATACCAGCCCCATGACGATCATCAGCGGGCCGGGATCGATGGCACCGGCATTGGCCGACATCAGCATCTTGAAGCGCAGCACCGCGTAAAGCGCGACGTTCAGCAACAGCCCCGACAGCACCGCCGAGATCGGCGTCGGCCCCTCGGCATGGGCATCGGGCAGCCAGGCATGCAGCGGCGCCAGCCCGACCTTGGTGCCGTAGCCGAGCAGCAGGAAGACGAAGGCGAGGTTCAGCAGCGAGGCGTCGAAGCTGCCCGCCTTCGCCAGAAGGTTGGTCCAGATCATCGCCGCCTCGCCCTCGCCCAGAACCGGCTGGGCGGCGAGATAGACCAGGATCGTGCCAAAGAGCGCCAGCGCGATGCCGACCGAGCCGAGGATGAAGTATTTCCACGCCGCCTCAAGCGCCTCGTGGCTGCGGTAGATGCCGACCATCAGGACGGTGGACAGGGTGGCCAGTTCGACCGCCACCCACATCAGCCCGATATTGTTGGACAGAAGTGCGAGGTTCATGCCGAACATCATCATCTGATACATGGCGTGGTAGAACCGCAGATAGGCCGGGGTCAGCCGGCCGGTGGCCAGTTCATGGCCGATGTAGCTGGCCGAGAAGGTCGCGGCGGTGAAGCCGACGAAGGTGTTGAGCACGATGAAGACGATGTTCAGCTCGTCGACCAGCAGATAGGGCCCCGGCGCCGGCAGCCCGGTCAGCAGCAAGGACAGCGCCGCCACGAAGGTCGCAAGGCTGGCCAGCACGTTCAGCCGCGCCGGCCAGCGGTAGCCGGGCATCACCGCCAGAACCGCCGCCGCCAACGCCGGCAGCGCGACGATCATTTCGATCGGATCGGCCGGCAATCCGGTCATTGCCGGTCCCCCCGAAACTCGTCCAGCGCGCTGACATCGACTGAATCGAAGCGTTCGCGGATGCGAAACAGAAAGACGCCGATCACGATGAAGGCGATCAGCACCGAGAAGGCGACGCTGATCTCGACCACCAGCGGCATGCCCTTGGCCCCGGCCGCCGCCAGGATCAGACCGTTTTCCAGCGACATGAAGCCGACCACCTGACTGACCGCGTTGCGCCGCGTCACCATCATCAGCAGGCCGAGCAGCACCACCGACAGGGCAAAGGCCAGATCCTCGCGGGTGAAGACATCGGCCATGCCGGTGACCCGCAGCATCAGGACGATCGACAGCGCCGACAACCCGATCCCGGCCAGCATCGTCAGCCCGACACCAACCACCGTCTCGACCTCGCGGTGGATGCCGAGGGTCTGGACGATCCGGCGCAGCGCCGTCGGGATGACGATGCCCTTGAAGATCAGCGCGATCGCGGCGGTGACATAAAGATGCGCCGCCCCCTGCTGATAGGCCTGCCAGGCGACCGACAGCGACAGCACCACGGCATGCAGCGCAAAAACCCGCAAAAGCGCGAACATCCGGTCCTGGTAGATCATCATGAAGCTGACCAGCAACAGCCCGCCGGCCAGCAGATGGGCAATGTCGAAGGCGATCCGGTCCATCACAGGCTCCTCGACACGAACAGCAAGAGCGTGCCGAGCAGCGCCAGCATCAGCGCCACGCCGACGAAATTCGGCACCCGGAACACCCGCATCTTGGCGATCGAGGTCTCGAAAACCGCCAGCAAGACCCCCGCCACCACCAGCTTGGCGCCGTAAAGTGCCGCACCCAGCAGATGGCCCGCCAACCCGTCATCGCTGCCGGCGATGCCCCAGGGGAAGAACACGCAGCCGATCAGCGAGACGTAAAGCAAGAGCTTCAGCGCCGCCGCCAGCTCGATCATCGCCAGGTGGCGGCCGGAATATTCCAGCACCATCGCCTCGTGCACCATGGTCAGTTCCAGATGCGTGGCCGGGTTGTCGACCGGCACCCTTGCGTTCTCGGTGATCGCGACGATCACCAGCGCGACCAGTGCCATGCCAAGCGAGACCCGCAGCCCGACCTGCGGCGAGGCCATGTATTCGGCCACCGTCGACAGTTGCGTCGATCCCGCGATCAGCGCCAGCGAGAAGACCGTCAGCATCATCGCCGGCTCGGCCATCGAGGCAAACATCGTCTCGCGGCTCGATCCGATGCCGCCGAAGCTGGTGCCGACATCCATGCCCGCCAGCGCCAGGAAGAACCGCGCACTGCCCAGAAGGGCGACGATGGCGATCAGGTCGGCGGTCCAGCTGAACTGAAGCCCGGTGGCGAAGGTCGGCACCAGCGCCGCCGCCACCCAGGTCGCGGCGAAGATCATGTAGGGGATCACGCGAAACAGCCACGAGGCATTGTCGGCCAGCACCACCTCCTTGCGCATCAGCCGCAGGATGTCGCGGTAGGGCTGGACCAGGGGCGCGCCCCGGCGCCGGGTCAGCCGCGATTTCACCTTGCGGGTGATGCCGACCAGCAAGGGCGCCAGCGCCACCACCAGCAGCATCTGGATGCCCTGCACGACAAGGGCAAGGATCAGACCCATGGCAAGAGCCCCGCCAGAAGGATGACCAGCAGCAGGAAGACCATGCTCAGATAGCGCCGGATGGTCAGGAACTGCAGCCGGTTCATTCGGCCGGCAAGGCCGGTCACCGCAGCGCCCAGCGGCGCATAGACCCGCTCCCACAGCGGATCGGCGACATGCACCGCCAGCGTCGCCGGCGCAGGGTCGCCCGGCGGCGGCATCACCACCACCTCATGCGCGCCCAGAAGACCGGTGCCCAGAACCCGCCGCAACGGCTGGGCAAAGCCGCCGGCGCTGTATTGCGTCAGCGGGCTGGCGTCGGGGAAGCCGCAATCCCAGGCCGGCGCCCGGCGCAGCGCCCGCGAGGCAAGGCGGTGCACCGCCCAGGCAGACCCCGAGGCCGCGAGGATGATGAAGGCCATCACCAGAAAGCCGCTGTAGGAACTGCGCGCCTCGGCGATTGGCACGATGGTGAACCAGGGCTGGTCGGCCTGCATCGGCAGGCGCCCGGACAGCAGCGCATCGACCGCCGGCGAGATCGCGTCGATCACCACCCCGGGAAACACCCCGGCCAGAACGCAGACCCCCGCCAGCATCGCCATCGCGGTCAGCGAATAGCGGTCGACCTCGGCCGCGTCGCGCGCGGCATCGCTGCGCGGCCGGCCGAGAAATCCGACCCCGTAGATCCGCACGAAGGCCGCCGCCGCCAGTGCCGCGGCCAGCGCCAGCAGTCCGCCCGCCGCCGGGATCAGCATCTGCAACCCGACCTCGGGGATCGCCGGGCTCATCAGCACCGCCTGAAACAGCAGCCACTCCGAGGCAAAGCCGTTCAAGGGCGGCAGGGCCGAGATCGCCACCGCGCCGACCAGCATCACCAGGCTGGTGACCGGCATCCGGTGAATCAGCCCGCCCAGCCGGTCGAGATCGCGCAGGCCGGTCGCGGTCAGGACCGCGCCGGCGCCCATGAACAGAAGGCTCTTGAACACCATGTGGTTGAAGATGTGGAAAAGGGCTGCGGTCAGCGCCAGCGCCGCCGCCGCGGTCATGCCGTTGGCGCGGAAGGCCAGCGCCAGGCCGAGGCCGGCAAAGATCACCCCGATATTCTCGATCGTGCTGTAGGCCAGGGCGCGCTTCAGGTCACGCTCCATCACCGCCAGCAGGATGCCGATGACCGCGGTGCCGGCGCCGATCAGGATCACCGCCGGGCTGGTCCACCAGGCCAGCGGGCCGACCAGGTCGAAAACCACCCGGATGAAGCCGTAAAGCGCCACCTTGGTCATCACCCCGCTCATCAGCGCCGAGACATGGCTGGGCGCCGCCGGATGGGCAAGCGGCAACCAGACATGCAGGGGCACCAGCCCGGCCTTCGACCCCGCCCCGACCAGCATCAGCCCGAGAACCGCCGCCGCCACCACCGGGCCGCGCGGCGTGGCGCGGATCGCCTCGAACCCGTAACCGCCGCCGGACCCGGCCAGCAGGCCGAAGGCCAGAAGCAGCGCCATGGTGCCGAACCCGGCCATCAGCAGATAGACATAGGCCGCCTGCCGGGTATCCGCGTGGCGGTGATGGGCCAGGACCAGCGCCCAGGACAGAAGCGACATCACCTCCCAGGACAGCAGGAAGCTGAAGGCATCGGCCGCCAGCAGCACCAGCCCCATCGCCCCCAGAAAGGCCGGATAGAAGGCCAGCACCCGCATCGGCTCGGGCTCGTGCCGGCCGTAGCCGATGGCGTAAAGGCTGGCCGCCGCCCCGCCGGCACCGAGGATCACCAGAAAGAACGCCGCCAGCGCGTCAAGGCGGAAATGCGCGCCGATCCAGGGCAGGCCGAGGGGCAGCACCCGGCCGCCGCCAAGGCCGTGACCGGAAAGGCCCGCAAGCCCGATCAGGCCGACCAGCAGGCACAGACCCGCCGTTGCGCCATAAAGGATTGCCGGGGCGGCAGGGCGGTGCCGCATCATCACCGCGACCGGCCCCAGCGCCAGAAGCGCAGCACAGATCGCAAGGGCGAGATCAAGCGCCGCCATCGTCCGCCCCCCCGTGCCCGTCCGCCCCGTTGCCGTTCCCGCCCGCCGCCACCGCCTTCAGGCGCACGCCCCGCCCGCCGGCAGGGCTGGGCATGCCCTCGGCAATGAATTCGATCCCGGCGCGGTCGAGCGCCGCGATGATCCGGGTCAGGGTGTCGATCACGCCGCGCACATTGCCCCGGCTTGCCTCCATCCGCTGGATGGTCGGGACCGACACGCCGGCCATGCCGGCCAGCGCCTTCTGGTCAATGCCCAGAAGTGCCCGCGCGGCCCGCAGTTGTGTCGCCGTGATCATCGCCCAGCGTTTCGCATGGAAAGTCACCGTCCTGACAGCGACACTCATATCTCATGCATCAGGATGACTGTCCAGACCATGACCCGCCCGGCCCCGCGTCAGGCCCCATGTCAGACCGTGTATCAGGCGGCGCCGTCGAAGCTGATATGCACCTTGACCGACCGGCCGCGGTCGCCGGCCGCCTCGAAGGCTTCGCGCGCCCGGTCAAGCGGATAGCTGGCCGAAATCATCGGGCCGGGGATGATCCGACGTGACGAGATCATCGCCACCGCCTCGGCGAACTCGGCATGGAAGCGGTGTGTGCCCTGAAAGGTGATCTCTTTCGAGACGATGAGGTTCAGCGGCAAGGCGACGTCGCCGGTCACGCCGACCTGCACGAAAACCCCGCGCGGGCGGATCGCGGTGATCGCCGTGCGGATTGCCGGGGCGGCGGCGGAACATTCGAAGACGATGTCGAAATGGCCCTTGTCGGCGCTGTATTCCTCCATCGCCGCGGCCTCGCGCGCGACGTTGATCACCCGCGTTGCCCCCATCGCACTGGCGGCAGCCAGCGGCAGGTCCTGCAGGTCGGTGACCACCACCTCGGCG
>PHEC01000149.1 GCA_002841115.1 Alphaproteobacteria bacterium HGW-Alphaproteobacteria-6
ATCGCCGCACTGCGCCCCGCGCCGGCATCGCCGAAGGCGAGGACCGGCGCCCCGGTCGCCGCGGCCAGCGGCCGGGCCAGCGGCGAATGGTCGAGATGGGCATGGGTGACGATGATCTGGCTGACCACCTCGCCGGGTGCCAGCGCCGCCAGAAGGGCCGCCAGATGGGCCGGATCGGCCGGCCCCGGATCGATCACCGCCACCCGGCCCTCGCCGAGGATATAGGAGTTGGTGCCGAACTGGGTCATCGGCGACGGGTTCGGCGCCAGAACCCGGCGCAATCCGGGTTCCGGCCGCTCGACCACGCCGGGGCGCGGGCGCGACTGCGGGGTGGCTCCGGCCTGCGTCATCTTGTGCTTTCTCTCCCTGTGGCGCGCGGCTAGGGTCGCGCCATGCTCAAGGACTGGATCAACCGCGCCCTGCCCCGCGGCCTTTACGGCCGGGCCGCGCTGATCCTCGTCGCTCCCATCGTGGCGATTCAACTGATTCTGTCGATCGCCTTCATTCAGCGCCATTTCGAGGATGTCACCCGGCAGATGACCCATGCCATCGTGCTCGACATCGGCCATCTGGCCGATCTCGTCGCGGCGGCGCCGGACCGGGCGGCGGCGCTGGCGGTGGCGGAAGGCTCGGGCACACCGCTTGAACTGGCGATCGACTGGCCCGAGGGGGCGGCCGCCGCGGCGCCACCCGACAGCGACACCCGGCTTTACTATGATTTCTCCGGCCGGGTGATCATCGCCACGCTCAGGGCCGAACTGCCCGGGGTGCGCGGCATCGATCTGCGCAACCTGCGCGAGGTGCGCCTCGGCCTCGACACCGCTGCCGGGCCGGTCACCATCCGCTTTGACCGGCGCCGGGTCTCGGCCTCGAACCCGCATCAATTCCTGGTGCTGATGGCGGCGACCGGCCTCTTGATGGCGCTGATCGCCTTCATCTTCCTGCGCAACCAGCTGCGGCCGATCCGCCAGCTGGCGCGCGCCGCCGAGGCCTTCGGCCGCGGCCGGGTGCTGGCCTACCGGCCGGCCGGGGCGGCCGAGGTCCGCGCCGCCGGCAACGCCTTCCTCGACATGCGGGCGCGGATCGAGCGCCAGATCGAACAGCGCACCCAGCTTCTGTCCGGGGTCAGCCATGACCTGCGCACGCCGCTGACCCGGCTCAAGCTTGGCCTGTCGCTGATCGACGGCGGCGCCGGCAGCGCCACCGAGATCGCGGCGATGGGGCGCGATGTCGCCGACATGCAGCGCCTGCTCGACGCCTTTCTCGATTTCTCCCGCAGCGATGCGCTGGACGAGCCGGCCGAACCCGCCGATCCGGTGTCGCTGCTGCGCCAGGTGGTCGCGGATGCGCATCGCAGCGGGCAGCCGGTCGATCTGGTCGCGGTCGAGGGCGCGGGCCTGGCACCCTTGCGCCGCGACGCGGTGCGCCGGGCGCTGGAGAACCTGATCGGCAATGCGGTGCGCTACGGCAACCGCGCCGAGGTCTCGGTCGCGGTCAGCGAGCGTGCGGTGCGGATCAGCGTCGAGGACGACGGCCCCGGCATCCCGCGCGAGCAGCGCGACGAGGCGCTGCGCCCCTTCACCCGGCTCGACCGGGCGCGCAACCAGGATCGCGGACCTGGGGTCGGGCTTGGCCTGGCGATCACCGCCGATATCGCGCGCAGCCATGGCGGGGTGCTGCGGCTCGGCGACAGCGAACGGCTGGGCGGGCTGAAGGCCGAACTGATCCTGTCACGCTGAGCGCGGCAGGTCAGCCCTGCCGGCGGCGGGTCAGGCGGGCTGGCGGCGGGGTCGCGGCGCGATGCTGGCCAGCGCGACGCCGCCAAGCACCAGCGCCGAGGCCAGGACGAAGCGCAGGGTCAAGGGCTCGCCCAGCAGAAGAACCCCGCCGAGGGCGGCGACGACCGGCGCGGTCAGCTGCGCCACCGCCGCCCGCGTCGCCCCAAGGGCCGGCAGGATCGCATACCAGAGCGCATAGCCGAGCGCCGAAGTCACCGCCCCCGAAAGCACCGCCAGCAGAATCCCTGCCGGATCGGCGCCGGCACCGGCAAGCGCCGGCAGCGCCCCGGCCAGGACCAGCGCCAGGACCGCGACCGGCAGCGCCAGGATGAAGTTCCAGCCGGTCGCGGCCAAGGGGTCGGCGACGCCGCGCGCCGACAGCGAATAAAGCCCCCAGCCGACCCCGGCCGCCGCCATCAGCGCCGCCGCCACCAGGCCCTCGGCGCCCGGCCCGTCGCCGCCACCGCCGGGCGCCATCAGTCCGATCAGCCCGGCGAAGGCCAGCCCGGCCCCGATCCAGCGCCGCGCCGGCACCGGCTCGCGCGCGATCAGCGCCCCGGCGAACATGGTGATCTGGACCATGGCGAACAGGATCAGCGCCCCGGTTCCGGCATCGAGCGCCCCGTAAGCCAGCGAAAAGCCGAAGAGATAGACCAGAAGCGACCAGACCCCGGTGACCCGGCCGCGGGCGCCGGCAAGGATCGCCCCGCCGCTGCGCAGGCGCCGCGCGAGGATCAGAAGCGCCAGCATCAGCGCCCCGGCCGCCAGCCGGATCAGCGCGAAGGACACAGGATCGATCAGCCCCTGCCCCACCGCCATCCGGTTCAGCACCGAATTGGCGCCGAAGGCGATCATGGTCAGCGCGGTCAGGGCGAAAAGCCGCATCAGCCGGCCGGCGTCCGGGCGGCGGCGCCGCGGCAGTCAAGCCGGGTGCGGCCCGGCCGCATCACCGCGGCACGGTGCCGGCAGGACAGGCGGACGGGGCGTGAGGCTGCGATGGCTGGCATGGCCGGCACCTTGGCCCGGCCAGCGGCAAAAGAAAAGGGGCGCCGCACCGGCGCCCCTTCCCGATCCCGCAAGAGGCGGGCTGCTTACATCATGCCGTCCATGCCGCCCATGCCGCCCATGCCGCCGCCCATGCCGCCGCCCTGGCCTTTCGGCTCGGGACGGTCGGCGACCATGGCTTCGGTGGTGATCAGGAGGCCGGCGATCGAGGCCGCATCCTCAAGTGCCGTGCGCACGACCTTGGCCGGGTCGATCACGCCGAACTTGAACATGTCGCCATATTCCTCGGTCTGGGCGTTGAAGCCGAAGGTCTTGTCGTTCGACTCGCGGACCTTGCCGGCCACAACCGAGCCGTCGACACCGGCGTTCTGCGCGATCTGGCGCAGCGGTGCTTCCAGCGCCTTGCGGACGATGGCGATGCCGGCGTCCTGGTCGCTGTTGGCGCCCTTCAGCCCGTCAAGCGCCTTGCCGGCCTGGATCAGCGCCACGCCGCCACCGACGACGATGCCTTCCTGAACGGCCGCGCGGGTCGCGTTCAGCGCGTCATCGACGCGGTCCTTGCGCTCTTTCACCTCGATCTCGGTCATGCCGCCGACCCGGATCACCGCAACACCGCCCGCGAGTTTCGCGACACGCTCTTGCAGCTTTTCCTTGTCGTAGTCGCTGGTGGTCTCTTCGATCTGGCCGCGGATCTGGGCGACGCGCGCCGCGATTTCCGCCTTGTCGCCATGACCGTCGACGATGGTGGTGTTGTCCTTGTTGATCGAGATCTTCTTGGCACCGCCCAGCATGTCGATGGTGACATTCTCAAGCTTCATGCCGAGATCGTCCGAGATCACCTGGCCACCGGTCAGGATCGCGATGTCCTGCAGCATCGCCTTGCGGCGATCGCCGAAGCCCGGCGCCTTGACGGCCGCGATCTTCAGCCCGCCGCGCAGCTTGTTGACGACCAGCGTCGCCAGCGCCTCGCCCTCGACATCCTCGGCGACGATCAGAAGCGGCTTTTGCGACTGGATCACCGATTCCAAGAGCGGCACCATCGGCTGCAGGCTGGACAGTTTCTTTTCGTGCAGCAGGATCAGGCAATCCTCGAGCTCGGCGATCATCTTGTCGGCATTGGTGACGAAATAGGGGCTGAGGTAGCCGCGGTCGAACTGCATGCCCTCGACCACTTCGGTCTCGGTCTCGAGGCCCTTGTTCTCCTCGACGGTGATGACACCCTCGTTGCCGACCTTCTGCATCGCATCGGCGATCTGGCGGCCGATCTCGGCCTCGCCATTCGACGAGATGGTGCCGACCTGCGCCACTTCGGCGCTGTCGCTGACCGGGCGCGCGGCGGCCTTGATCGCGGCGACGACCTTGGCGGTAGCCAGGTCGATGCCGCGCTTCAGATCCATCGGGTTCATCCCGGCGGCAACCGACTTCATCCCTTCCTTGACGATGGCCTGGGCCAGCACGGTCGCGGTGGTGGTGCCGTCGCCGGCCTCGTCATTGGTGCGGGAAGCAACTTCCTTCACCATCTGGGCGCCCATGTTCTCGAACTTGTCGGCCAGCTCGATCTCCTTGGCGACGGTTACGCCGTCCTTGGTGATGCGCGGGGCGCCGAACGACTTGTCGAGAACCACGTTGCGGCCCTTGGGGCCAAGCGTGACCTTCACCGCATCGGCGAGGATGTTGACGCCGCGCAACATGCGGTCGCGGGCATCGGAATCGAATTTGACGTCTTTCGCAGCCATGTGTCCTGCTCCTTGAAATGAGTGTGTAGCGATCCGGGAAGGGCCGCGATCAGGCGGCCTTCACCTTGGCGCCCGAGGCGGTGATGATCCCGAGGATGTCGCTTTCCTTCATGATCAGCAGTTCCTCGCCGTCGAGCGTGACCTCGGTGCCCGACCACTTGCCAAAGAGGATGCGGTCGCCGGCCTTGACCGACGGCGCGATCAGCTCGCCGCTGTCCTTGCGCGCGCCTTCGCCGACCGAGACGATCTCGCCCTCGGAGGGCTTTTCCTTGGCGGTGTCGGGGATGATCAGCCCGCCCTTGGTCTTTTCCTCGCCTTCGATGCGGCGAACCAGGACACGGTCGTGAAGCGGTTTGAATGCCATCTGGTAACTCTCCCTTGGGTTTCCAGGTTTGAAAAGGATTAGCACTCACCTGATGCGAGTGCTAACGGCGCCTAATTAGGCGCGTGCCGGTGGGCTGTCAACGGTCCGTGCCGCAAAATTTTCGGCCGGCGATGGTGCGGGGTGGTGCGGGGTGGCGCGGGGTGGCCGGGGCGGGTTGGCGCGGGCACCGGCCCATGCCAGACTGGCACGACGCCGCGATCCGCCGCCCGCCCGGCGCGGGACCGGCGGGAAACGCCGACAGAGCCTGACCGGAGATGCCCATGCCGAGAACCGTCCTTGCCGCGCTGGCCGCCCTCTTTCTTGCCCTGCCCGCCGCCGCGCGCTGCACCGGCGACAACCTTTACCAGCGGCTGGCGCCCGAGGTCCGGGCCGGGCTTGCCGAGGCCGCCGCGGCGGCCCCCTTCGGTCGCGGCCTGGTCTGGCGGGCCCGGCGCGGCGCCGAGGAGGTGACGGTGCTTGGCACCTATCACCTGGCCGACCCGCGCCACGCGGCGCTGATGGCGCGGGCCGGGCCGCTGATCGACGCGGCAAGCCTGGTGCTGGTCGAGGCCGGCCCCGAGGAAGAGGCGGCGCTGCTGGCAGCACTCGGCCGCGATCCCTCGCTGTTGTTCGCAACCTCGGGCCCGACGCTTGCCGAAAGGCTGGCCGAGGCCGAGTGGCAGGCGCTGGCGGCGGCGATGGAGGAGCGCGGCGTCCCGGCCTTTCTCGCCGCCAAGTTCCAGCCCTGGTATGTCGCGACGCTGCTGGCGCTGTCGCCCTGCGCGACGCGCTCGGCCGCGGCCGGCGAGAAAGGGCTCGACCGCGCGGTCATCGAGCGGGCGACGGCGGCGGGGGTGCCGGTCCGCGCACTTGAACCCTTCGACACCGCGCTGCGGATCTTCGCGCAGATCCCCGATGCGATGCAGATCGACATGATCCGCGCCGGCCTGATGCCGGGCTCGCATGCCGATGATCTGGCCGCGACCCTGGCGGATGCCTACTTCGCCGAGGAGACGCGGCTGATCTGGGAATTTTCGCGCCACGACGCGCTGAGCGGTTCCGGCCTGCCGGCCGAAAGCGTCGATGCGCAGATGGCGCTGGCCGAGACCCTCTTGATGAGCGAGCGCAACCGCGCCTGGATCGGCGTCATCCTGCCGGCGCTGAAGGAGGGGCCGGTGTTTCTGGCGGCCGGCGCGCTGCATCTGCCGGGCGAGACCGGGCTTTTGCGGCTGCTCGAGGCCGAGGGCTTTGCGATCGAGCGGCTGACGCCCTAGCCCCCTTGCCGACGATCCGGCGGCGCGCGGGCAGGCCCGCGCAAGTCCTTCTGTCGGCCCGCGCCCGCCGGGCGCGCGCCTCCGGCGGGATGATGCCGGCCGCCTCGTGACAACCCCGGCCGCAGCGCCTATAAGGCGCGCGATTTCGCGCCGCGCGAGGGTTTCCCGCGCGGCATCGGCCCGGCACCGGGCCAGCCACGCAAAACACAGACGGATGACTGTCATGATCAAGGTTCTCGGCCACAAATCCCCCGACACCGATTCCACCGGCTCGCCGATCATCTGGGCCTGGTATCTGAGCGCGGTGAAGGGCACCCCGGCGGTGCCGGTGCTGCTGGGCGAGCCCAATACCGAGGCCGCCTTCATGCTGAAGCGCTGGGACCTGGAAAAGCCCGCGATCATCGCCGATCTGGCGCCGGGCGAGGATGTGGTGGTGGTCGACACCAACAACCCGGCCGAACTGCCCGCCGGCATCAACGAGGCCAACCTGATCCAGATCATCGACCATCACATGCTGGTCGGCGGGCTGAAGACCCGCGCGCCGATCGACATCACCATCCGCCCGCTGGCCTGCACCGCGACGATCATGCACGACCTGATGGGGGCCGATGCGGCGAAGATGCCCGAGCCGATCCGCTGCGCGATGCTGTCGTGCATCCTGTCGGACACGCTGGAATTCCGCAGCCCGACCACCACCGCGCATGACCGCGAAGTGGCCGAGGACCTGGCGCGCGGCCTCGGGATCTCGATCCCCGATTATGCGGCCGAGCTTTTTGCGGCGAAATCCGATGTCTCGGCCTTTTCGGATGCCGAGCTTCTGCGCATGGACAGCAAGGAATATTCGATCGGCGGCAAGGAGTTGCGCATCTCGGTGCTGGAGACGACCGCGCCGAAGGTGGTGCTCGACCGCAAGGACAGCCTGATGGCCTCGATGGCGGCGGTGGCGAAAGAGGACGGCGCCGATCAGGTGCTTCTGTTCGTCATCGACATCCTGCGCGAGGAGGCGACCCTGCTGGTGCCGAACGATCTGGTGCGGCGCATCGCCGAGGCCAGCTTTGGCGCAACCGTGACCGGCGACACGGTGGTGCTGCCCGGCATCATGAGCCGCAAGAAGCAGATCATCCCGGCGCTCAAGCTCTGACCCTGGGGGAATCCGCCCAGCCCTTGTCAACGACAGGAGAACCGATGACCCGGATCATCGCCGCGCTGGCCGAGATCAGCGCCGGCTACGACACGCTCTTTTGCGATCTCTGGGGCTGTCTGCACGATGGCCACGCACCCTACCCGGCCGCCGTCGCGGCGCTCGCGGCGTTTCGCGCGGGCGGCGGGCGGGTGGTTCTTCTGACCAATGCGCCGCGGCCCAACCGCTACATCATCCAGCAGCTTGACCGCATCGGCGTGCCGCGCAGTGCCTGGGATCTGGTGGTGTCCTCCGGGGATGCCGCACAGATCGCGATGTATGCGGGCGCGGTCGGGCGCCGGGTCCATCACATCGGGCCGCAGAAGGACGACGGTTTCTTCACCGACCGTCCCGAGGGGATGGCGGATGCGCCGGCGGTCGAGCGGGTGGCGCTGGATGAGGCCGAGGGCATCGTCTGCACCGGCCCCTTTGACGAGATGACCGAAACGCCGGGGGACTACCGCGCCACCTTCCTTTACGCCAAGGCCAGGGGCCTGGTCTTGCTCTGCGCCAACCCCGATCTGGTCGTCGATCTCGGCGATCGGCGGATCTGGTGCGCCGGCGGGCTTGCGGCACTTTACGACGAGATGGGTGGCACCAGCCT
>PHEC01000150.1 GCA_002841115.1 Alphaproteobacteria bacterium HGW-Alphaproteobacteria-6
CGATGCGGATCGCGACCTATAATGTCGAATGGTTCACCAACCTTTTCGACCGCCACGGCAAGCTTCAGGAAGATGACGGCTGGTCGGCGCGCTACAAGGTCACCCGGGTCGATCAGCTGACCGCACTTGGCATCGTCTTCACCGCGCTTGACGCCGATGCGGTGATGATCATCGAGGCGCCCGACAACAACCGCCGCCACAAGACGGTGGAGATGCTCGAGGCCTTTGCCGCGCGCTACGGGCTGCGCACCCGAAGCGCGCTTCTCGGCTTCGAGAACGAGACCCAGCAGGAGATCGCCCTGCTTTATGACCCCGACCGGCTGAGCGTGCGCCATGATCCGCTCGGCCTGCCCGACCAGCCGATCGAGGGCGCCGCGGTGCCACGCTTCGACAGCAGTTTCCGCATCGACCTGAACATCGACGCGCAGATGGATCTGGTGCGCTTTTCCAAGCCGCCGCTCGAGGTTGCCGCGCGCAGCGCCACCGGCACCGAATTTCGCCTGATCGGGGTGCATGTGAAGTCGAAGGCGCCGCATGGTGCTGCCACCGAGGCGCAAATGCAGCGCCTCGCGATCGAGAACCGGCGCAAGCAGATGGCGCAATGCATCTGGCTGCGCGGCCGGGTGCTTGAACATCTTGCCGCCGGCGACAGCCTGATCGTGCTCGGTGATTTCAACGACGGGCCGGGGCTTGACGAATACGAAAAGCTCTTTGGCCGCTCGGGGGTAGAGATCGTGCTCGGCTGGGACGAGCCGCACGAGGCGCGGCTTTTCGATCCGCATGCGCGCCAGGCCTTCGGCGCCAAGCTGGCGGCCATCCCGGCGACGGCGCGGTTCTATCTGGATGGCGAGGGCAGCTATTTCTCGGCGCTGCTCGATTATGTCATGGTCTCGCCCGACCTGCGCGCCCGGGCGCCGAAATGGCGGATCTGGCATCCGTTCGACGACCCCGGCTGCTACCGGGTGCCGGAACTGCGCGAGGCGCTGCTGGCGGCGTCCGATCACTTTCCGGTCTCGATCGACATCGATCTCTAGGCGGGTTGCTGAAAAAGAAACTCGGGCAGTATCTGGCGAGGAAACCTTTCCTGTCCCGCCATCCGATCCTGGCACCGAGGGACGCGCCCGACCCTGGGGGGGCGCTTTGCCACGCCGGCGTTGCGGCGCTTTATGGTGGCCAGGCTCTTCCGAGCGTTGTGCTGTTTTCGACATCGCCATGCGCCCTCCCGCCGGAAGGGTCGGGCGCGGCCCGGGCTGGTCGCCCGGGCCCGAGATTGTGGGCAGCCGTGGCGAGGAACGGATTTCCGATCCGGCAGTTGAAAACGGGTGGGTGCGTGACTTTTTCAGCGGCCTGTAAGGTGGGACGGAACTGCGGCCTGTGAAAGGCTGCGCGGATCGCCTATGATCGGGTCATGACGATCCGCTCGTTCCGTGCCCTGCCGCTGGTCGCGGCGCTTGCGCTGGCCACGCCGGCGCGCGCCGAAGAGGTGCCGCCGGCTCCCGGCCCCGACGTTGGCCCTGGCATTGGCGCTGCGGAAGGCGAGGACATCGGCGAGGGGCTGAGCCTGCTCGAAGAGGGCGTCGGGATCATCCTGAGGTCGCTGCGCAACGAGATGGAACCGACGCTGGAAGCGCTGGGCGAGGATCTGGAGGCGGCGGCCCGGGCGATGGGGCCGGCGCTGTCGGACCTTCTGGCGCTGATCGGCGACATCCGGCTTTATCACGCCCCCGAACGGCTGCCGAACGGCGACATCATCCTGCGCCGCAAGGTGCCGGAGCCGACCCCGCCCGAAGACGCCGTTCCTCGCGACCCGGACCAGCCGGATCAGCCGGGCCAGGCGATCGACCTCTAGCTCACCGGCTCATATGTCCGCAAACAGATGCGGAGCGAGGCGAGTTGGATGGAGGCGATGAAGTTGTCGTCGCGCTTGTCATATCGCGTGGCGACGGCGCGGAAGTGTTTGAGTTTGCTGAAGAAGCGCTCGACCTGGTTGCGCTGCTTGTAGAGGTCGAAATCGAAGGCGGAGCAGCGTTTGCGGGCGGGCATCAGGTGGATGTTGGCCACCGCGCCGCGCGCGGCAAGCCTGTCGCGTCGACCGTCGCTGTCATAGCCCCGGTCGGCGAGCAGGGTCTGGCCTTTGCCGATGCTGTCAACGATGTCCGCGCCCGACCGCCCGTCATGGGCCTGGCCCTCGGTCAACTTCAGCCGGATCGGGCGCCCAGGGCATCAACCAGCGCGTGGATTTTCGTGGTCAGCCCGCCGCGCGAGCGACCCATGCAATCGGATCGTCCCCCTTTTTCGCCCCGTTGGCCCCATGTTGATGAACCCGGATGGAGGAGCTGTCTATCATCTGGACATCACCTTGATAAGCCTCTGATACCGCTTGAAGAATGCGCGCCAGGTGGCCCAGGTAATCCGGTAACCCCACCAGCGCAATTACCGGCACCTCCGCCATACCCATTGCCTTTGCGGCGATCAGGCGGCCATGCCCGGCAATGATGCGGCCCTCGGGATCGGCCAGGATCGGATTGGTGAATCCAAACGCGGCGATCGACGCCTTGATCTGTTCGATCTGCTGTTTGGGATGGGTGCGCGCATTACGCGGGTCGGGTGTCAGATCGCTCACGGGCCGGTAACTTACCGCCAGCCGCCCTGGTGTTTCCCGCCCCTCTGACATCGCGCGCTCCTCCGGGCGCGCCTGTCTGACCGCGACATCATTCGCGCCAGATATGGTGTGCCGCCACCAATATGCAACCCCCGGATGTATCCACTGGACTTCGGCGCGCAAGGGAGCGTTGCTGCGTCCACGCCCGGATGTCCGGGCTTGGCCGACATCGCCGCCGGTCGGGTGGATATCGTCGTCGTCTACAAGATCGACCGCCTGACCCGTTCCCTTGCCGATTTTGCCCGCATAGTCGAGATATTCGAGCGTCATGAGGTCAGCTTCGTCTCTGTCACCCAGTTCTTCAACACCACTTCCAGCATGGGCCGCATCACCCTCAACGTGCTCTTGTCCTTCGCCCAGTTCGAACGCGAGGTCACCGGCGAGCGCATCCGCGACAAGATCGCCGCCTCCAAGAAGAAGGGCCTCTGGATGGGGGGCGCACTGCCGCTTGGCGACGACCTGCCGCCAGAGGGCAGCCGCGTTCTCGTGGTCAACCCCCGGGAAGCCGAGATCGTGCATGGCATCTTCACCACCTACCTCGAACTCGACTCGGTGCATGCGGCGCAACAGGCGCTGGAGCGCAAGGGCGTCGTTTCCAAGCGTCGAACATCCGCAAAAGGCCGCGTACATGGGTAATCCCCCCATGTCGAGATCGCGCTGCCGATCCGTTTGCTCAGAGCAATCCGGCCCGGCCTCGGCCCCGGTGAAACGACCGAGTGCGATCCGGCCGCGCCCGGTCAGTTCAGGCTGATGCTTGAAACCAGCGTGCATCGCCGTGGCGGCAGCACCCGGATAACGACAGGCGCCCCCGATGCGCCCAGGCCCGATCCGGTCCTGATCCGCGCTCTGCGTAGCGCCCATGCCATGCTTGCGTTCGCTCCGGACGGCGCACCAACTCTCGCCGCCGCTCCCGTCAGCCCCCATCGCCGCCGCCTGATCCGTCTCACCCAGCATCCCGGCTACGCCTTGTCCCAGCGGCGCCGGAAGAAGATCGAGGAACAGTTCGGCTGGGCCAAGACCGTCGGTGGCATGGCTCAGACCGTTCACCGCGGCCTCGACAGGGTCCGCGCGCAGTTCACGATGACCATGGCGACCTGCAACCTCGCGAGGCTGCCGAAACTCCTGGCGGCCTGACGCAGAAGGCAATCAAGTCCCCGCGTCTGCCGCCGACGCCGCCGACGCCGCCGAACACCACCTTCAAATCGTGGTGAAAGGAACAACTTCCTTCAAGCACGACTTCTTCAGCAGCCTGTTAAACGAAGAAGGCCCTTGCACGTTCGACCGCGACGGCTTCGAACCTGCCGACTGATCGCGTTCACGTTCGCGTGATTTCTTCCCGCCCGTCTGGTCGATTGTCCGTCCAAATCAACGACTTGCCGAACATGCAACAAGACATGCAAAGGGCTATGCCCCGACCGCTAACTAGCTGATTTTATTGGATTAAAATGGTAAAATGGCGGAGAGACAGGGATTCGAACCCTGGGAAGGCTTTCACCCTCAACGGTTTTCGAGACCGCCCCGTTCGACCGCTCCGGCACCTCTCCGCATCGGGGGTCGTTGTGAGGGCGGGATTTAGCCGGGCCGGGCGGGGGGTGCAACATGAATCTTGTGGTGCCGCCCGCCAGCCATCCGCCCGCCAGCCGGCCAGCCGCCCGCCTGCCGCCTGTCCTCTACGCGCAAGGCTCGGCGCTTGATCGGCTGCCGGGCGGCGGGGCCTTGGCAGCGACCGGTGCAGCCGGTAGGTGTAGGAAGCCCCCCTTGCGAGGTCGAGCCGATGCCGAATCCGATGCCTTCGCCCTGCACCCCGCCGCCCTGCGCCCGACGGCCCGGCACCTCGCCGCACCGGCCGATGCGGCAAGCGATCGCGGCGGCGCTGCGGGGCCTGATCGTGCTGGTGGCGCTGGTCCTCGCGGCGCCGGCGCCGCCGCGTGCCGAGACGGCGCCCGAGACCGAGGCCCTGGCCGAGGCGTTGCAGCTTGGGGCGCTTTTCGCGGTGATGGCGGCCGAAGGTGCCGATTACGGCGAGGGCATCGAGGCCGAGATGTTTCCCGGCGCCGGCGGGGCGGGCTGGCGCGCTGCGGTCGCGTCGATCTACGCGCCGGACCGGCAACTGGCGGTGTTCCGGTCCGCCTTCGATGCCCGGCTGGCCGGGATCGGGGCGCAGGTGGCGCCGGTTCTCGACTTCTTCACCACCGACCCCGGCCGCCAGATCGTGACCCTGGAACTGTCGGCGCGCCGCGCGTTCCTGGACGAGGCGGTCGAGGAGGCGAGCCGGCTGCGCTTTCAGGAGGCGCAGGCCGCCGGTGACGCAAGGCTGGCGGTGGTTGCCGAATTCATCGCCGCGAATGATCTGATCGAGGCCAATGTCGCCGGCGCGCTCAATGCCAACTACGCCTTCTACCAGGGCCTCTTGGACACCGGCGGACTGGGTCCGGCGGGGCCGGGAGAGGATGAGGTCATCGCCGAGGTCTGGGGCCAGGAGGCCGCGATCCGCGACGAGATCGAGCTGTGGATCCACTCCTATCTCTTTCTCGCCTATGCGCCGCTGTCGGACGATGATCTGGCGCTTTATCTCGACTTTTCCCGCAGCGCGCCGGGGCAGGCGCTGAATGCCGCGCTGTTCGCCGGCTTCGACGCGGTCTTTGCCGATGTCTCGCGCCGGCTCGGTCAGGCGGCGGGCCAGCGGCTGAGCGGCAGCGACCTGTGAACGCGGCCCCCGGACCTTCCGGGGCGCCGGCGGCCGCCGTGGTGCGCGAGGGGACGGCGGCGGCCGGCAGCGGGCGGCGGGTCGCCCGGCGGCGGGTCTTCTACGTCCCCGGCTTCGATCCCTTTCCGCCACGGCGCTACCGCGAGCTTTACCGGCGCGAGGCGGCGCTTCAGGCCGCGCGATCGGGCCACCGGATCGCGATCGCCGCCGCCGCCGATACCGGCGCCTTCGGCTGGCAGGTCCGCGCCACGATCGAGGGGGCGCCGGTCACGGCCGAGGTGACGGTGCTGGTCTGGTCCGACATCGTGCGGGCCTCGATGCGCCAGGGGGTGGTGGCGACCTACGTGCAACTGTGGCAGACGGCGCGGGTCTATATCGGCTCGGGCACGCTCTGGCGGCTGATGCGGCTGCGCAAGGGGCCGACCATCGCCGCGGTCTATCCGGTGGCGGTGCTGCTGGGCGAACTGGCGCTGGCGCTCTTGTGCGGCGCGGCGGCGGCGGTGCTGATGCGCGCGGCGGCGGCGGCGCTGGCCGGGGCCGGGCCGGTGGTTGCGGCACTGGCGGGGGGTGTAGCGGGGCTGGCGGCCGGGGTGGCGATGTTGCGCGGGTTTCGCCGGCTCGATGGCCGGCTTTTCGCGCATTACCTGATGCATGACTATGCCTTTTCAGCCCAGGGTGCGGGGCGCTATCCGGCGGCGCTTTCCACCCGGCTCGATGCCTTTCGTGCCCGCATCGCCGCCGCCCTGGCCGAGGATTGGGACGAGGTGCTGGTCGTCGGCCATTCCTCGGGCGTGCATCTGGCGGTGACGGTGCTGGCCGATCTGGTCGGCGCCGGGGCCGGGCTGCCGGGGCAGGGGGCGGGGCAGGGGGCGCCGGTGCTGTCGTTCCTGTCGCTGGGGCAGGCGGTGCCGATGGTCAGCTTCCTGCCGCAGGCACAGCGGCTGCGTGGCGATCTGGCCCGCCTTTCGGCCAGCGATGCGCTGGTCTGGGTCGATGTCAGCGCCCCGGGCGACGGCTGCTGCTTTGCGCTTTGCGATCCGGTCGCGGTCTCGGGGGTGGCGCCGGCGGCGCAGCGCTGGCCGCTGGTCCTGTCGGCGGCCTTCAGCCGCAGCCTGTCGCCGGCGCGTTGGCGGGCGCTGCGCTGGCGCTTCTTTCGGCTGCATTTCCAGTATCTCTGCGCCTTCGATACCCTGACCGGGGCACCGGGCGAATACGACTATTTCGCCGTTACCGCCGGGCCGCTGACGCTGGCCGACCGGCTGGGATGGCGCGCCCCTTCGCCGGGCCGGATCACGGCCGCCAAAAGCCGCTACCGGGATGTCGCATGACCCCGCCCAAGCCCCTGCCCCGGGCCGATCGTGTCCCGCTCTGGCGCCATCTCAGGGCGTTTCGCGCCGATATCCTGTCGGCCCAGCCGGCGCGGCTCTACCGGGCCTGGATGGCCGAGTTCCGCGCGCCCTGGCTGCGCTCCTACCTGTGCAACGATCCGGCGCTGGTCGATCTGGTGCTGAAGGGGCGGCCGGGCGACTTTCCCAAGTCGGACCGGGTGCGCGAGGGGCTGGCGCCGCTCTTGGGCCGGTCGGTCTTTGTCACCAATGGCGCGGACTGGCAGCGCCAGCGCCGGATCATCGACCCGGCCTTCGAGGGCGGGCGGCTGCGCGACAGCTATCCCGCGATGCTGGCTGCGGCGCGGGGCGCGCGCGACCGGCTGGCGGCGCGGGCCGGCGGCGTGGTCGAGGTTGAGGCCGAGGCGAGCCATGCCGCCGCCGATGTGATCTTTCGCGCGCTCTTCTCGATCCCGATCGAGGATACCGTCGCGGCGGCGGTCTTCGCGCAGTTCCGCGCCTTTCAGCGCAGCCAGCCGCTGTTGAACCTCGGCGCCTTCCTGGCGCTGCCGCGCTGGCTGCCGCGGCTGCACCGGCGCGGCGCGCTGGCCTCGGCGCGGGCGATCCGCGCGCTGGTCGGCGGGCTGGTCGCGACCCGGATGGCGGCGATCGCCGCCGGCAGCGCACCCGACGACCTGGCCACCAAGATCATGACCACGCCCGACCCCGAGACCGGCGTCTGCTTTGGCCCCGACGAGATGGTCGATCAGGTCGCGATCTTCTTTCTGGCCGGGCACGAGACCTCGGCCTCGGCGCTGGCCTGGGCGCTTTACCTGCTGGCCGCCGATCCCGCCGCGCAAGCCCGCGCCGCGGCCGAGGCGCGCGCGCTTGGTGCCGATCCGGGGTTCGGCGATCTCGGCCGGATCGGCTTCATCCGCGACTGTTTCCGCGAGGCGCTGAGGCTTTACCCGCCGGTGCCGATGATGGTGCGCCAGACCCTGCGCCCCGAGCAGTTTCGCGGCCGGGACGTGGCGCCGGGGGCGCAGGTGGTGATCTCGCCCTGGCATCTGCACCGGCACGAGCGGCTTTGGGCGGCGCCCGACGACTTCGATCCCGACCGCTGGCAGGGGGTCGCGGCGCGGGCCTCGGCGC
>PHEC01000151.1 GCA_002841115.1 Alphaproteobacteria bacterium HGW-Alphaproteobacteria-6
ACCGGTTTTGCCGGCGCCGCGCTGGTCGGCTCGCCCTTGCGGACAGCCGGCGATCCGGGGCGCAGCGCCTCGGGGTTGCGGATCCACAGGTCGCGCTGGGCAAAGGGAATCTCGATCCCTTCCTCGACGAAGCGGCGGTTGATCTCGTGATGGATTTCCGAGGTGACCTGCATCTTGAAGTTCACGTCCGACAGGATGGCACGGATCTCGAAGTTCAGGCTGTCGGCGCCGAAGGCGACGAAGAACACCCTTGGCGCCGGATCGACCAGGACCAGCGGCTGGGCCTCGGCGATCTCGTGCAGGATGGTCTCGACCCGGCGGGAATCGCTGCCATAGGCAACGCCGACCGGCAGGATCAGCCGCCCGGTCAGGTTGCCGCGGGTCAGGTTGGTGACGACGCCGGCGACCAGATCGCCGTTCGGCACGATCACGTCGGTGCGGTCAAAGGTCTCGATCCAGGTCGAGCGCACCGAGATGCCCTTGACCACGCCGATCTGGCCGCCGACCTCGATCATGTCGCCTTCCGAGATCGGCCGCTCGATCAGCAGGATGATCCCCGAGATGAAGTTCTGCACGATGTTCTGCAGGCCAAAGCCGATGCCGACCGACAGCGCGCCGGCGACGATCGCCAGCGACGACAGGTCAAGCCCGGCGGCATTGACCGCCATCAGCGCCGCCAGGAACAGCCCGACATAGCCGACCCCGGCCGCGACCGCGTTCTGCACCCCCTTGTCAAGCCGGGTGCGCGGCAGGACGGTGGTTTTCAGCGCCCCCTGGATGACCCGCGTCGCCATGTAGCCAAGCGCGAAGACCACCACCAGCTTGAAGAACACCGCCGGCGAGATGCGGATGCCGCCAAGCGCCACGCCTTCGCTGATCCGGGTCCAGACCTCATGCAGGTCAGCGGTGCGCGCGCCCCAGATCAGGGCGAAGAACGGCAGCGACAGAAGCGTCAGCGTCAACCCGATCAGCACCGGAACCAGCGTGTCGCGCCCCTCGTCGCCCATCCGCGTCAGCACCAGATAGATGTCGGTGGCGAAGCGCTGGAACAGCATCAGAAGCCCGATCAGGGCCAGCGACATCACCGCCGGCCAGATCAGCGCATTGGCCGCCGCGACATAGCCGATCACCGCCAGAAGCGGCGCGACCAGCGCGGCCGCCACCGTGGCGGTGCCGGCGATCCGCAAGAGACGGTCGCGAAACTGCGGCGTGTCGCTGTCCGGACGCCGGCGCAGAAGCTGGCCCAGCCGGAACATGAACAGCGACACCGCCACCGCCATCGGCGCCGCCCAGACCGAGCGTGCGGCCTGCGACAGGGGCGGGCGGACCTCGGTCACGAAGGCCAGGCGGAACATCTCCAGCGCCGCCATCAGCCCGATCATCAGCACCAGGAACATCGCCTCGGCGCGCCGGTCGATGATCCGGTCGCGTTCGGCCACGAGGTCGGAGTTGAACAGCCAGTTGCCCAGCCAGCGCGCGGCGAAGAAGGCGAAGGCCGCCTTCGGCAGCGCATCGATCAGCGCGCCCGAGCGCATGCCGGTCATGCCGGTGGCGCGCATCGCCGCGACCAGCAGCAGCATCCCGGCGACCGGCACCACGACCTGACCGATCGACACCAGCGCCGCCGCGACATGGCGCAGACGCATCGCCGCGGCACTTTGCAACCGCGCCGTCAGCCGCTCCATGAAGGCCGGGCCGCGCGACAACAGCACCGCCGCGATCGCCAGGTAAAGCAGGATCGCCGGCAGGTTGTTGCGCAGTTGCGTGCGCCGCGCCGGGTTCGACCAGGCCTCGGCCGCCTCGGTCCACAAGGTGCGCCCGCCTTGCGTCAGCACCGCGAAACCGGCCGGCCAGTTGACCGGATTGGCCGGCGAGGGCCAGAGCCGCAAAAGCTCGTCGGCCTGGCGGGTGCGGATCGTCGCGTCGATCTGGCGGATCACGCCGTCGGCGCGGCTGTAGGCCTCGACCGCACTCAGCCCCGGCGCCTGCAACTGGGCAAGGCTGGCGTTGAGGGCGCTGCGCCTGGCGGCGATCTCGGGCACCTCGGCCGCACCTTCCGCCGGTAGCGGGCCAAGAGCGGCGATCTGGCTCTGCACGGTCTCGATCTGCACCTGATTGGCGGTCTGAGCGCGCGCGAACCGGCTGCGCCAGTCGACGATGCGGGCGCGCAACTGTTCAAGCGCCTGGCTGGACGCCTTGCCCTCGGCCAGGCTGGCCTCGGCCTGGGTCGCCTCCTTTTCCCAGGCGGCGTAATCGATCGGCGCCGCCGTGTCCTGGGCTGCGGCCGTTGCTGCCAGGGCGGCGAGCAGCACCGGCGGGGCCAGCACCAGCAGCAGCGCAAGCAGGACGGCGCGAAACCGCGCCGGGCGGTTCTGGCCGCAGTCCTGGCCGCAGTCCTGGCCGCGATCCTGGCCGCGATCCTGGCCGGTGCCGGTCATCCCTCGAAAACGCTCGGCACCGGGCGGGCGGCGCGGTCAAGCCAGCCCGGCACCGGCAGGCCCTTGGCATGCAGGAAGTCGGGGTTGTAGAGCTTGGACTGGTAGCGGCTGCCATAGTCGCACAGGATGGTGACGATGCGGTGGCCCGGCCCCAACTCGCGCGCCATGCGGATCGCGCCGGCGATGTTGATCCCGGTCGAGCCGCCCATGCACAGCCCCTCGTCCTCGAGCAGGTCGAAGACGATCGGCAGCGCCTCGGCGTCGGGCACGCGCCAGGCCATGTCGGGGGTGAACCCCTCGAGGTTGGCGGTGATCCGGCCCTGGCCGATGCCCTCGGTGATCGACGAGCCTTCGGCCTTCAGCACCCCCGAGGTATAGAAGCTGTAAAGCGCCGCGCCGTCGGGATCGGCCAGGCCGATCTTGACCCCCTTCGGCTGCAAGGCCATCGCCACCCCGGCCAGCGTGCCGCCCGAGCCGACCGCCGAGACGAAGCCGTCGACCCGGCCGCCGGTCTGGTCCCATATCTCGGGGCCGGTGGTTTCGAGATGCGCCAGACGGTTGGCGACATTGTCGAACTGGTTGGCCCAGATCGCGCCATTTGGTTCGGTTTGTGCAAGTCTTTCGGCAAGGCGCCCCGAATAGCGCACATAATTGTTCGGATTTGAATAGGGCGCGGCGGGCACCTGGACCAGCTCGGCGCCGGCCAGCCGCAGCATGTCCTTCTTTTCCTGGCTCTGGGTCTCGGGGATCACGATTACCGTGCGAAAGCCCATCGAGGCGCCAACCAGCGCCAGACCGATGCCGGTATTGCCGGCCGTGCCCTCGACGATGGTGCCGCCGGGCTTCAGCTGCCCCTTCGCCACCGCGTCGCGGATGATGTAGAGCGCGGCGCGGTCCTTGACCGACTGGCCGGGGTTGAGGAATTCGGCCTTGCCGAGGATCTCGCAGCCGGTGATCTCGCTGGCCCGGCGCAGCCGGATCAACGGCGTCTTGCCCACCGCCTCGGCCAGATCGCTGCAAATCCGCATGACTTACCCTCCGTTACCCGGCCCCGACCAGCCCGGACCTGCCGACCCGGACCCGACTATCCGGACCCGACGACCCGGACCCGACCCTAGGCCGGCGCGGCGCCAACCTCAAGCCCCGGACCCTTGTCCCGGGGCCGGCTTCAGGCCCCGGCGGCGCGGCGCAGGGCATCGCGCCGCCGCTCCAGCCAGAGCACCAGCATCAGCAGGGGCGCATTGTCGATCTCGCCGCTGTCGGCCATCGCCAGCACTGCGTCAAAGCCGATGACATGGGCGCGGATATCCTCGGCCTCGCTGGCCAGCCCGCCGAGGCCGGCGGCATCGTCGGGCAGGTCGGCAAGCCCGACATAGGTATAGAGGTATTCGCCCTTGGCCGCCGGCGACGGGTAGTAGGCGGCCGCCGGGATCAGCGCCGACAGATCCAGCCCGGCCTCTTCGCGGGCCTCGCGCCGGGCCGCGGCCTCGGGCGTCTCGCCGCCGTCGACGCGCCCGGCGATCGCCTCGATCTGCCAGGGGTTGCGGTCGCCGCGGGCATGGGGCGCGGCACGGAACTGCTCGATCACCAGCACCCGGTCGCGGGCCGGATCATAGGGCAGCACCACCGCCGCATCGCCCGAGATGAAGACCGCGCGGTTGACCGGCGCGCTCATCGTGCCATCGAAGCGGCGAAAGCGAAGGTCGTATTCCTCGACCGCGAAGTAATTGGCATAGACCTCGCGGCGGCGCTCCTCGACGACATCGCCGGGCGTGGCCCGACGGCGCAAGCGCCAGTGGTCGGTGGCCATCGCCCCGGCCCGCACCGTCGCCCCGCCGCGGATCAGCATCAGGGGATAGCGCGCCAGCACCCGGCCCGGATCGGCCTGGCCGAAATGGCGCATGAAGTCGCGTGCCGCCGCCACCACGGTATCGCCCCAGCGCGCCACCCAGTCGGCAAGCACCCAGTCGGCCCCCGGCGTCCAGCGACCGGGCTGTGCCACATAGACCCGGGCCGTCACCGCAGCCCCGGCCTCGACCGTCACCGCGCTTGTGTCATAGCCAAAGCCGCCCTCGTAGAAATCCAGCCGCGCGACATCCTCGGGGCCCAGCCCCTCGGCCAGCATCCCGGCGGCCTCGGCGCCGGGGTCGGCGGTGATCAGCGGAAAGGCCTCGCCCGCCGCCCAGTGGACGCGGTGGCCGGGCAGCCGCGCGGGGCGCAGCGCCACCTCGCGCCCGAGAACCGTGCGCAAAAGCGGGCCGTGGCACAAGGTGCCGTAAAAGAAGAAGGTCTGCACCGCGGCTATCTCCAGCGCCGCGCCGCCCATTCCGACAGCAGCCCGCCCAGCGCGCCACCGATCAGAAGAACCGCCAGCACGTCCCAGGCCAGTACCTGCAGAAGATAGTCGACGCCGACGCCGAAGATGCCGATGATCGCCTCCATCGGCCCGTCATAGGCACGCCGGAAGGCCAGCACCAGCATCCCCTCGATCGAGAAGACGACCAGCGCCAGAACCAGCATGCAGGCCGCGGTCTTGATGCCGTTGTTGACCGCCATCCAGTTGCCCTGCCCGGCCGCCGGCCCCATCACCCGCCAGCCCGACACCAGCCCGATCAGCGCCGAGATCGGCACGAAGGCGCCGAACTGCGTGCCCTCGGACATGTGCGGCTTGAAGACCTCGGCAGCGAAGAAGGCCAGCACCGCGAAAGCGAAGGCTGCGAATAGCTTTGCGGCTGTGGGCATTTAGCTGGCGGGCCTCGTGATCGTGATCTGTGTCACGTCGCAGTTTCCGCCGTGAAACGCCCCGGCGCAAGAGGCCAGATAAAAATTCCACATCCGTCTGAATTGTGCATCAAATCCCATATGGGCGATCTCGTCCCAGCGGGCGTTGAAGACCTCGTGCCAGCGGCGCAGGGTCTGGGCATAGCTCTGGCCGAAGCTGGCAGAGCCGGCCAGCGTCAGCCCGGCGCGGGCGATTTCCCGGTGCAGCGCCGTCGGCGAGGGCAACATGCCGCCGGGAAAGATGTATTTCTGGATGAAGTCGACGCCCTTGCGGTAGACCTCGAAGCGGCGGTCCTGCAGGGTGATGATCTGCAGCGCGGCATTGCGCCCCGGCTTCAGCCGCTCGCGCAGCGTGTCGAAATAGACCGGCCAGTATTTCTCGCCGACCGCCTCGAACATCTCGATCGAGGCGATGCCATCATAGGTGCCGCTTTCGTCGCGGTAGTCCTGCAGCCGGATCGTGACCCGGTCCGACAGGCCGGCGCGGGCGATCCGTTCGACCGCGTAATCGTGCTGGGCCTGGCTGATCGTCAGACCGGTCACCCGCAGGCCCCTTTCGCGCGCGGCATATTCGGCAAAACCACCCCAGCCGCAGCCGATCTCGAGGACATGGTCGCCGGGGGCGGCACCGATCTTGTCGGCGAGGGCAGCATATTTCGCCTGCTGCGCCGCCTCGAGGCTTTCCTGCCCGGTGGTGAACAGCGCCGAGGAATAGGTCATGCTGCGATCCAGCCAGAGCGCGTAGAAGTCGTTGCCGAGGTCATAGTGATGGGCGATGTTGCGCCGCGCCTGACGGCGCGAGTTCGACCGCATCAGGTGGCGCAGCCGCTCGAAGGCGCGCACCAGCGCCATGCCAGGAAAACCGTCATAGATCGCGTCATTGTCGGCATGGACCAGGTCCATGAAGGCCATCAGGTCCGGCGTCGACCAGCCGCCCTCCAGATAGGCATCGCAAAAGCCGAGGTCGCCCTCGCGGATCAGCCGGGCAAAGAGGTCGTCGTCATGGATATGGATTTCGGCCACCGGGCCAGGCTGCGGCGCCTCGACGCGGAACCGCCGCCCGTCGGGCAGCACGAAATCGAGCCGGCCGCGGCCCATCCCGCCGGCGGTGCGAAAGACCTGCGCGAAATAGCGTGGCAGGCCCTGCTGGCCCGCGGTCGAGCGGATCGGCTCCATCGTCATCGCCCCCCTCCCTGCCCGGTCTGTCGGCCCGGTTCATCGCCCGAAGACCATCGCCGCGACCACACCGGCCCGCCCCGGCGCAAGGTTCCCGCGCCGGTCGGCGGCCAGGACCGCGGGCCGGCCCATCGGCCAAGGTTACCTTGCGGCATTCGCACCCGGCAAGACGATCGTCTCGCAGCTGCAGCAAACGCGCCCTGGCCCGGGCGACCAGCCCGCAGCCCGCAGCCCTAACAGGCCGCTGAAAAAGCCACGCCTCCACCCGTTTGCACCCTTGAGATCGGAAAACCGTTCCCCGCCCCGCTTCCGGCAAGCTCTGGCCCGGGCGACCAGCCCGGGCCGCGCCCGACCCTCCCGGCGGGAGGGCGCATGGCAATGTCGGAAATAGCACAACGCTCGGAAGGGCCTGGCCGCCATAAAGCGCCGCAGCCCCGGCATGGCAAAGCGCCCCCCCAGGGTCGGGCGCGCCCCTCGGTGCCGGGATCGGATGGCGGGACAGGAAAGGTTCCCCGCCAGACACTGCCCGAGTTTCTCTTTCTGCAGCCCTCAGCCCTCAGCCCGGCCCGGCATCCGGTGCGCCGCGCATTCCGGCCAGGGCGGCCAGCGCCCGTGCCCGGCCGGCAGCAAGATCGATGCGCGGCGCCGGGCGCGGCTGTCCGGGCGACAGGCCCCAGGACCGTGGCACCGCGTCGAAGAACGACAGTGCGGCGGCCGGCGGTGCGGCCTGGCCCTCGGCCAGGAAGGCGCGTTGCCAGACGCCGTCGGCATCGAATTTCAGGGCCTGGGTCGCCGGGTTGAAGATGCGGAAATAGGGCGCGGCATCCGGCCCCGACCCGGCCACCCATTGCCAGCCCATGGCATTGGCCGCCGGGTCCCAGTCGGTCAGGCAGTCGGCGAACCAGCGCAAGCCGACCCGCCAGTCGGTCAGAAGATGCTTGGTCAGGTAGGATGCGGCGATCATCCGCGCCCGGTTGTGCATCCGCCCGGTGACATAGATCTGGCGCATCGCCGCATCGACGAAGGGCTCGCCGGTCATGCCGCGGCGCCAGGCCTCGGCGTCTTCATTGTCGCCGCGCCAGGGGAAGGCGTCCCAGCCGGCGCGCCAGTTTTCCCGCGCCAGACCCGGGTGATGGTACAGCAGATGCCAGGCAAACTCGCGCCAGCCCAGTTCCGACAGAAAGCTCTCGGCCCCGGGATTGCCGGCGTCAAGCGCCGCCATCGCCGCCAGCCAGATCCTGCGGGCCGAGATCTCGCCCCAGGCGAGGTTCTCGGACAGGCCCGAGGTCGCCGCCAGCGCCGGAAAGTCGCGGTCCTCGCGGTAGCGCGCCAGCCGCCTGTCGAGAAACTCGGCCAGCCGGGCCTGCGCCAGTGCCGCGCCGACCCCGGCATGGCGCGCGACAACGGCCGCGC
>PHEC01000009.1 GCA_002841115.1 Alphaproteobacteria bacterium HGW-Alphaproteobacteria-6
TCGATCAGCGGATCGCCCGGCTTGACCTTGTAGGAGGCCAGCATCAGCCGGTAGTTGTCGCCATTGCTGCGATCAAGCTCGATCACCTTGCGGAAATAGGTCTCGGCCTCGTCAAAGCGGCCGAAGCTTTGCAGCAGCCCGGCCTTGCCGCCGACCGCACCGGCCAGATCGGGCGCCATCGCCAGCGCGCGATCGAGGTTCTGCATCGCGATCTCGTCCTTGCCCAGCCGCGCCTGGGTCTGGCCGAGAAAGGCCAGCGCCTCGGGGTTCCTGCCACCGGTATTCTTCACCGCGCGCTCCAGAAGGGCCTCGGCCTCGTCGTGCTTGTGCAGCTTGGTATAGACATTGCCCAGCCCGATCAGCGCCGGATAGTAATCGGGATCCTGCTCCAGCGCCTTTTTCAGATAGGGCAGCCCGGCCAGCGATTCGCTGTTCTTCGACAACGCCGAGCCGAGGTTCGACAGCGCCGAGGCCATCCCCGGCGCCAGCGCCACGGCGCGGCGGAAATGGGTGATCGCCTCTTCGACGCGGCGCAGCTTTAACAGCATCTGGCCGAAGTTGTCATGCGCCTCGGCATAGTCGGGGTTGATCGCCAGCGCCTTGCGGTAGCTGGCGACGGCCGGCTCGATCTTGCCCAGCGCCGCCTGCGCGGTGGCCAGGATATTCGCCGCCACCGCCGATTTCGGATGCGCCTTCAGCAGCGTCGCCGCGCCGCGCTCGGCCTCGGCGAAGCGCTGCGCACCCATCATCGCCACCAGATCGCCGACCGCCTTGGGATCGGCCCCGCCGCTGCCGACCCGCGACCGGGCGCGCCCCGGGCCGAACCGGTCCTGAAGCGCGATCCGGTCCTGCGCGGACAGCGGCGCCGATTTCACCACCTTGACGAAAGTCCGCTCTTCCTCGGCCTCGCCCGACAGCGCCACCGCCTCGGCCAGCGCCTGCCAGATCGACACTTCACCCGGCCTGAGGTTGGCCGCCGCCTTCAGATGCGGCAGCGCGCGGCGCGGCTGATTGGCCTGGGTGAAGATGCGGCCGATCTGGTAATGCACTTCGGCGATCTTCGGGTTGGCCTCGACGATCCGGCCGTAGATCTTCAGCGCCGGCTCAAGCTGTCCGGCGGTCTGAAGGCGCAGCGCCTCGGCATAGTTCTTCTGGATGTCCTGTGCGCTGAGCGTCGCCATGCCGTCTATCCCGCCACCCGTTCCGGTCCGGCGCGGACCATAGCCAGCGCGCCCGCCAATGTCGAGAAGCCGCCCGATACCGGCACCGGCCCGAACCAACGAAAAGAGCGGGCCGCCGGCCCGCTCTTTCCCACTGTCCCGTCGTTATACTCGTGACGCCTGATCGCGACCGCCCGTCAGAACGACAGGCCGAGACCCAGCGACCAGGTCTCTTCGCCGTTGCCGTTGAACGAGCCGATGTTGCCAAGGCTCGACGGCACGTCCGAATAGCCGTAGCCGGCCATCACCACCGCGCCGCCGCCAAGGTCGTAGTTGGCGACCACGCCGAAGCCTTCCAGATCGCTGCTGGTGGCCGTGCCGTTGATCGATTCGGTGTCATAGGCGCCGTAGTTGGCCGAGACCAGCAGCGCGCCGGTCTGATAGGCGACCGAGACGCCATACCAGCTGTCGGCGGTGGCGTCGAAGCCGTTCGAACTGGCGTAATGCGACACGAAGCCGTCAAGGTCGGCATAGCCCGCGGCAATCGAAATACCCATCGGCAGCGCGATCGAACCGCTCACGCCCCAGATCTCGAAATCGCCGTTGTCCTGGTAGCCGACACCGACGGCAATATCCATGCCGTTGATGTTGCTGGCCCATTTGCCGCCAACGCCGAAGACGGTATCGCCATTGGCAACCGGGCTGGAGCCCTGCGCAGTGGTCTCGTCGTCATCCAGTTCGGCCGACACGGCAACGCCAAAGTCACCGAAGGAATACTCATAACGCGCGATCTGGTCGTCGTAGCTGCCGTCCAGGCCGGTGAACCAGTAGGCGCCGGCATGCGACGAATGGTCATCGCGCAGCGAGGTGCCGGAATAGATGAAGCCGAGGCCCCAGTTGTAGGCGCCGTCGGTCTCGCCCAGGGTGATCCGGCCGAAATCGCCGGACACGAACAGCGATTCCTCGTCGATCCGCGGCGTGCCGTTGATGTTGGAGGACTCGTTGTTTTCCTCAAGCTGGATGCGGCCGCCGAAGGTCAGCCCGCCATCGGTCTCGCCCGACAGGCGAAAGTCGACCTGCCAGTCGTTGTGGAACTGGGTGTCGATTCCGGCGGCATCACCGTCGAAGATACCGATTTCGGCGTAGCCGGTCAGCTTGATCTCGGCTGCCGAGGCAGCCCCGCCGATGCTGACGATCGCGGTGGTGGCAAGAAGAAGTTTCTTCACTGTCCTGTTCCTTGTCTGCCCGGGCGGTCCCGACATTCCGGCGCCCGGCTTTCCCCTGCAAGAGCGTTTCCCGCCCTGCCTGACCGTTTCTGCGCCCGGCCTGACGCGAACGGCAATTCACAGCGCCGTGAAGGGCCGTGACCATCCCGGCTTGCGGCAAAGCTGCCACAGTCGGGCGATGCCTGTGCCGGGGGGTGGCGATCCGGCCCTAACGCCGGCGGAAACGGAAAAGAGCGGGCCCGGGGGCCCGCTCTTTCCTGCTCATTCGACTGATAGGGTTGATCAGAAGGACATGCCGAGGCCGATCGACCAGGTTTCCTGGCCGTTGCCGTTGCCCGAACCGGCGCCGCCGCCGCCCGAGCTGTCACCGTAGCCGGCCATCGCGACCGCGCCACCGCCGAGATCGTAGTTGGCCACGACGCCCCAGCCTTTCGGATCGGAACCGGCGACCGCGTCATAGCGGCCATAGTTGGCGCCGACGGTGATCGGGCCGGTGGTGTAGGCAACGCCCACGCCATACCAGCTGTCGACCGCGATGCCGTTGCCGACGCCGTCGTTGATGCCGTCAAGATCGGCGTAGCCGGCCGAGACCGAGAAGCCGTTCGACATCGCGACCGAACCGGACAGACCCCAGACTTCGAAATCGCCGTTGTCCTGGTAGGCAGCCGCGGCAGCGACGTCGAAGCCGTTGACATTGCTGGCCCATTTGCCGCCGACCGCCCAGTTCACGTCGCCATTGGCGCTGGTCGTGACGTTAGGATTCTGAACCACAGCGTCATCGTCATCAAGCTCGGCCGAGGCGGCAACCGCGAAATCGCCGAACGAATATTCGTAGCGGGCGATCTGGTCGTCATAGCTACCGTCAAGACCGGTATACCAGTAGGCGCCGGCATGGGTCGAATGGTCGTCCTGCAGCGAGGTGCCGGCGTAGATTTCCGAAAGCGCCCAGTCGAAGGCACCGTCGGTTTCACCCAGCGTCACGCGGCCGAAGGCGCCCGAGACGAAGAAGCTCTCGTCGTCGATCCGCGGCGTGCCGTTGACGTTGGCCGGGCTGTTGCTTTCCTCGATCTGTGCACGACCGCCGAAGGTCACCCCGCCATCGGTTTCACCCGAGAAGTTGAAGTTGACCTGCCAGTCGGTGTGGAACTGGGTGTCGAGGCCAGGGGCGTCGCCGTCGAAGATGCCCATTTCGGCATAGCCCGACAGCCGGATTTCGGCGGCCGTGGCGGCGCCGGCGAAGCCGACGATCGCGGTGGTCGCAAGAAGAATTTTCTTCATGGTGGTTTCCCTCGTTTTCGAACCGTTGCCCCACCCGGACGTCCCGGATCGGGTCTGACTTTATTTCCGCCCTCGCCGGGCGCATTGCAACGTTCACGGCGCCGTGACCGGGAAGAGTCACCGTTGCTGGTGCGTTCTTGCCACAGTGCCGTTTTGCCGCGGCCCGGTGCGCCACCACCGGCGGCAATCCGCGCGCCGCACCGCAAACCCCTGCAATTGCGGGTTCGGGAAAAGCCTTGTTCCCTTACGGGTGCTCGGCTAGACAGCAGCAAAGGCGGCGGCAGGCAGGTCTGCGGGGGCAATGGATATGACGGTCCGGGGCATTTTGCGCGGCGCGGCGCTGGCGGGGCTGGTCGCCACGCTGGCTGGCTGCGGCGGAATCGGGTCGGGTGATTCCGGGCTGTTCCGGCGCAAGCCCGCCACCGCCGAAACCGAGGCGGCGCGGCTCGAGGCCCGCCGCCAGGCCGCCGCCCAGCAGGCGCAGCCCGAGGAATTCTCGGTCAAGCGGCGTTCGCGCACCGAAGGCTCGGTGGCGACCAGCCGGCGCTCGCGGATCGGCGACTTGTTCGGCACCTCGGCGGACCCCAACAAGACGGTCGAGGTCAACAAGTATCTCTGGCAGGCCTCGCTCGAGGTGCTGAACTTCCTGCCGATCCAGTCGGTCGATCCGTTCTCGGGGGTGATCGTCACCGGTTTCGGCACCCCGCCCGGCGGCGGTCGCGCCTATCGCGCGACGATCCTGGTGCAGGACCCGGCGCTGGACGCGCGGTCGCTGAAGGTCGCGCTGGCCTCGCAATCCGGCCCGGTCGGTGCCGAGACCCAGCGCATGATCGAGGATGCGATCCTGACCCGGGCGCGGCAGTTGCGCATCCGCGACAGCAAGCTTTAGGCTGCTGAAGACGTCACGCGTCCACCCATTTCCAGCCACCAGATCGCGAAACCGTTCCTCGCCACGCCCCCACAAGCTTTGGCCCGGGCGACCAGCCCGGACCGCGCCCGCCTTCGCCGGTCACGGCGGGCCTTGCGTCAGTTGCCCAGGATCGCCGGCAGCCTGAGCCCGTGGTCGCGGGCGCAATCGACCGCGCTGTCATAGCCCGCGTCGGCATGGCGCCAGACCCCCGAGGCCGGGTCGTTCCACAACACCCGCTCCAGCCGCCGCGCCGCCTCGGGTGTGCCATCGGCGACGATCACCACGCCGGCATGCTGGGAAAACCCCATGCCGACACCGCCGCCGTGATGCAGGCTGACCCAGGTGGCACCCGAGGCGGTGTTGACCAGCGCATTCAGCAGCGGCCAGTCGGAAACCGCGTCCGAGCCGTCCTTCATCGCCTCGGTTTCGCGGTTGGGCGAGGCGACCGAGCCCGAATCCAGATGGTCGCGGCCGATGACGACCGGCGCCTTCAGCTCTCCGCTTGCCACCATCTCGTTGAACATCAGCCCGGCGCGGTGGCGATCCCCAAGGCCGATCCAGCAGATCCGCGCCGGCAGGCCCTGAAAGGCGATCCGCTCGCGCGCCATGTCAAGCCAGCGGTGCAGATGTTCGTTCTCGGGGAAAAGCCGCTTCATCGCTGCGTCGGTGCGGTAGATGTCCTCGGGGTCGCCCGACAGCGCCACCCAGCGGAACGGCCCGATGCCCTTGCAGAACAAGGGCCGGATATAGGCCGGCACGAAGCCCGGAAAGGCGAAGGCATCCACCAGCCCCTCGTCCTTGGCGACCTGGCGGATGTTGTTGCCGTAATCCAGCGTCGGCACCCCGGCGTTCCAGAAATCGACCATCGCCTGGACATGGACCCGCATCGAGGCGCGGGCGGCGCTTTCCACCGCGCCGGGGTCGCTTTCCTGCCTGGCGCGCCAGTCGGCGACCGACCAACCCAAGGGCAGGTAGCCATGCAGCGGGTCATGGGCCGAAGTCTGGTCGGTGACTATGTCGGGGCGGCCGTTCGGCATCGGTCTGCCGGCCTTCATCCGGGCGACGAGTTCGGGAAAGACCTCGGCCGCATTGCCGATCAGCGCCACCGACTTCGCCTCGCCCGCGCTGGTCCATTGCCCGATCAGCGCCAGCGCCTCGTCGAGCGTATGGGCCTTGGCATCGCAGTAGCGGGTGCGGATGCGGAAGTCGGCGCGGGTCTCGTCGCATTCGACGGCGAGGCAGCAGGCGCCGGCCATCACCGCAGCCAGCGGTTGCGCGCCGCCCATGCCGCCAAGCCCGGCGGTCAGGATCCACTTGCCCTTGAGCGACCCGTCATAATGCTGGCGGCCGGCCTCGGCGAAGGTCTCATAGGTGCCCTGAACGATGCCCTGGGTGCCGATGTAGATCCACGACCCGGCGGTCATCTGGCCATACATCATCAGACCCTTGCGGTCCAATTCGTTGAAATGCTTCCAGGTCGCCCAATGCGGCACGAGGTTCGAGTTGGCGATCAGCACGCGCGGCGCGTCGGCGTGGGTGCGCACCACCGCCACCGGGCGACCGGACTGCACGACGAGGGTCTCGTCGTCGCCGAGGTCCTTCAGCGTCGCGACGATCCGGTCGAAGTCGTCCCAGGTCCGCGCCGCCCGGCCGATGCCGCCATAGACGACAAGCTCATGCGGGTTTTCCGCCACGTCGGGGTGCAGGTTGTTCATCAGCATCCGCATCGCGGCCTCGGTCTGCCAGCTTTTGGCGGTCCGTTCGGGGCCGGTCGGCGGGAAGATGTCGCGCAGGTTGTGGCGGGGGTTGGTCATGTGCGTGCGTCCTTCGTGAGTTCGGTCGCCGCATCGGCGATCGCATCGAGAATGTCCTTGAGCCAGCGGCGAAGCCGGCCGGCCTTGTCCGCATCGTAGCGCCACGGCGCGGCTTCCTGCGCCAGATAGGCCGACTGGGCGATCTCCATCTGGATGGCATGAACGCCGGTTTCCGGCCGGCCGTAGTGGCGTGTGGTCCAGCCGCCGCGGAAACGCCCGTTCAGCACATGGGAAAGGCCCGAGGCGGCGGCGCGGTCCAGCGCGCAGGCCGCGATCGTGGCGGCACAGGTCCGGCCACCGTCGGTGCCGATGTTGAGGGCGGGCAGGTCGCCCTCGAACAGGAACGGAATCCGCGAGCGGATCGAATGGCAGTCGTAGACCACGGCGATGCCGTGGCGGGCCTTCACCCGCGCCACCTCGGCCGTCAGCGCCGCGTGATAGGGCGCGTGAAAGGCAGTGCTGCGTGCGAGGATCTCGTCGGCCGAGGGTTCCTGCCCCGGTTGCCAGATCGGCCGCCCGTCGAAATCGGTTACGGGACAGAGCCCGGTGGTGTTCTGGCCGGGATATAGCGACACGCCGGCCGGGTCGCGGTTGGCATCGATCGCATAGCGGTGGACGGTGGCGGCAACCGTGGTCGCGCCCGGCAACAGCCCGCCGTAGAGCCGCCCGATATGCCAGTCGGTATCGGCAAGCGCCTGGCCATTTTCGTTCAGCCGCGCCACAAGGTCGTCGGGCAGCCAGGTGCCGCCATGCGGCAGGCCGAGGATGACCGGGCCGTCGCCCTGCGTGACGGTGACCGGGGTCATTGCGCAAGCTCCGGCAGGGCGAGGCCGGCCGCGCCGGCGATCGCGCCCTCGCCGACGAGGCGGGCGGCGGCTTCCAGATCGGGGGCAAGGTAGCGGTCCTCGCCCAGCGTCGCCACCGCTTTCCGGAACCGGGCAAGCACCCGTTGCAGGGGGTCCGAGGTGGCCAGCGGCGCGCGAAACTCGATGCCTTGCGCGGCGCAGAGCAGTTCCACGCCGAGGATGCGGCCAAGATTGCCGACCATCGGGCCAAGCCGGCGCGCACCATGGGCCGCCATCGACACATGGTCTTCCTGATTGGCCGAGGTCGGGGTCGAGTCGGTGACGCAGGGGTTGGCGAGATGCTTGTTCTCGCTCATCAGCGCCGCCGTGGTGACTTCGGCGATCATCAGGCCCGAGTTCAGCCCGGGGTTCGGGGTCAGGAACGGCGGCAGGTCGAAGGACAGCGTCGGGTCGACCATCAGCGCGACACGGCGCTGGGCGATGGCGCCGATCTCGCTGACCGCGAGCGCGATCATGTCGGCGGCGAAACCCACCGGCTCGGCATGGAAATTGCCGCCCGAGACGATCATCCCGGCACCGCTCAGCACCAGCGGATTGTCGGTGGCGGCATTGGCCTCGATCTCCAGCGTATGGGCGGCCATGCGCAGCACATCCATCGCCGCGCCGGTGACCTGCGGCTGGCAGCGGATGCAATAGGGGTCCTGCACCCTTGTATCGCCGGCCCGGTGGCTTTCGCGGATCTCCGATCCGTCAAGCAGCGCGCGCATCGCCGCCGCCGCCTCGATCTGCCCGGCATGGCCGCGCAGCGCGTGAATCTCGGGCTGAAGCGGCGCGGTCGAGCCCATGATCGCGTCGGTGGACATCGCCGAGATCACCAGTGCCGCGCGCGCCGCGTCCCAGGCGCCGAAAAGGCCGGCCAGCGCGAAGGCGGTGCAAAACTGCGTGCCGTTGATGAAGGCAAGCCCCTCCTTGGGGCCAAGCGGGATCGGTGCCAGGCCGGCGGCGGCCAGCGCCTCTGCCCCCGGCAGGATGCGGCCCTGATAGGTCGCGGAACCGTGCCCGATCAGCACCGCGGTCATGTGGGCCAGCGGCGCGAGATCACCGCTTGCCCCGACCGAGCCTTGCGCCGGCACCACCGGGGTGACGCCGCGCGCCAGCATGTCCTGCAAGAGCACGATCAGCTCCCAGCGCACCCCCGAGGCGCCGCGGCCGAGGCTGAGCAGCTTCAGCACCATCATCAGCCGGGTGTGGCGTTCGGAAATCGGCTCTCCGACGCCGCAGCAATGCGACAGGATCAGGTTGCGCTGAAGGGCGGCGGTGTCGCCCGGCGCTATCTTCAGGCTGGCAAGCTTGCCGAAGCCGGTGTTGACGCCGTAGACCGGGTCGTCGCCGGCGGCGGCCTCGGCGACGCGGGCGCGGGCGGCCTCGATGCCGGGGCGGGCCTCGGGCGCCAGCACCGCGGGCGCGCCGCTGCGCCAGATCCGTTCCAGTTGCGCCAGCCCGGTCGCACCGGGGATCAGGATTTCAGGCGTCAAGGCGACCTCCGAAGATGCGGGCATGAAGCGGGGTGGCGCCGATCCGGTAGGAGAGCTCCGCCGGGTGGCTCGCCTGCCAGATCGCCAGATCGGCGCGCAGGCCCGGCGCGATCCGCCCGCAATCGGCAAGGCCGAGTGCCGCGGCGGCATGGGCGGTGACCCCGGCCAGCACCTCTTGCGGGGTCATGCGGAAAAAGGTGCAGGCCATGTTCATCGCCAGTGTCAGCGAGGTCATCGGCGCGGTGCCGGGGTTGCAGTCGGTCGCCACCGCCACCCGCACCCCGTGCCGGCGCAGAAGATCGATCGGCGGCACCTTGGTCTCGCGCAGCGTGTAGAAGGCGCCGGGCAGGATCACCGCGACACTGCCCGCCGCCGCCATGGCGCGGGCGCCGTCTTCGTCGAGATATTCCAGATGATCGGCCGACAGCGCCCCGTAGCGCGCCGCAAGCACCGCCCCGCCAAGGTTGGAAAGCTGTTCGGCATGCAGCTTGACCGGCAGGCCGAGTGCGCGGGCTTCGTCGAAGACCAGCGCGATCTCGGCCGGTGAAAAGGCGATGCCCTCGCAAAAACCGTCGACCGCGTCGACCAGGCCCTCGGCATGGGCGGCCCGCAGCGCCGGCAGCACCCGGGCCGAAAGATAACCCGCCGCATCGCCGGCGTATTCGGGCGGCAGCGCATGGGCGCCGAGAAAGCTGGTCACCACCCGGACCGGGCGGGCCCGGCCGATCGCGCGCGCCACCCGGAGCATCCTGAGTTCGGTTTCGACATCCAGCCCGTAGCCCGATTTCACCTCGATCATGGTGACACCGCCGGCCAGCATCTGGTCGACCCGCGGCAGCGCGGCCTCCAGCAGCGCGGCCTCGGAGGCGGCGCGGGTGGCGCGCACGGTCGAGACGATGCCGCCGCCGGCGCGCGCCACGTCCTCGTAGCTGGCGCCGTTCAGGCGCAGTTCGAATTCGCGGGCCCGGTCGCCGGCAAAGACCAGATGGGTATGGCAGTCGATCAGCCCCGGCGTGACGAGGCGCCCGCCAAGGTCGATGCGCCGCACCGCGGCGGCAGCGCCGGGCGCCTCGGCCTCGGGCCCGGCCCAGGTGATCCGCTCGCCGTCAATCAGAATCGCGGCCCCCTCGATCAGCCCGTAGCCGTCGGTCATGGTGGCAAGCGTCGCATTGCAGAGGAACACGGCGAGACCTCTTGTTTCGTATGCTCTAATGTGTATTATGTCTGGACATAACGATCTGTCAAGATGGGAATGACGATGCTGCGGATATGGGCCGAACAGGCGCTGCTGGCCGAAGGCTGGCGCAAGGGGGTCGCCGTCACGCTGTCGCCCGAGGGTCGGATCCTGTCGGTCGCAGCCGATCGCGCGCCGGATCAGCGTGACCGGCGGGTCGGGGTGCTGCTGCCCGCCCCGGCCAATTGCCATTCCCACGCCTTCCAGCGCGCCATGGCCGGGCTGAGCGAGCGTCGGGGTGCCGAAGACACCGACAGTTTCTGGACCTGGCGGCACCTGATGTATGGCTTTCTCGACCGGATCACCCCCGATCAGGTTCAGGCCATTGCCGCCTTCGTGCAGATGGAGATGCTGGAAGCCGGCTTTGCCACCAATGTCGAGTTCCACTATCTGCACCACCGCCCCGATGGCGGCGCCTATGACGACCCGGCCGAGATGGGCGCCCGGATCGCCGCGGCGGCGGAAGAGACCGGCATCGGCCTGACGCTTCTGCCGGTGGCCTATCAGTTCGGCGGGCTCGACCGGCGCCCGCTTGGCGCCGGCCAGCGGCGGTTCGGCAACGACCCGGCAGGCTTTGCGCGTCTGGTCGAGGCGACGGCGCGGGCGATGGCGGCGCTTCCCGGCGATGCGGTCCTTGGCGTTGCGCCGCATTCGCTGCGCGCCGTCGATCCCGCCACGCTGGCCGATCTGGCCGCGCTGCGCCCCGGCGCGCCGATCCACATGCACCTGGCCGAGACCCTGGCCGAGGTCGCCGAGGTCGAGGCGGCCCTTGGCCGGCGGCCGGTCGAATGGCTCATGGACAACGTCGCGCTGTCGGCGCGCTGGTGCCTGATCCACCTGACCCAGATGGCAAGCCACGAGACCGGCGCGCTGGCCCGCAGCGGCGTGGTGGCCGGGCTTTGCCCGCTGACCGAGGCCAGCCTTGGCGATGGCATCTTCGACGGCACCGGCTGGCTGGGCGCGGGCGGCGCGATCGCGCTCGGCTCGGACAGCAACATCCGCATCTCGCTGGCCGAGGAACTGCGCCAGCTCGACACCAGCCAGCGCCTTCGCGACCACAGCCGCGCCGCGCTGGCCACCGCCACGCGGTCCACCGGGCGGCGGCTTTTCGAGGATGCGGCGACCGGCGCGGCCCGGGCAGCGGGGCGCGGCGCCGGGCGGATCGAGGCCGGCGCCTGGGGCGATCTTATGGCGCTCGACATGACCCATGTCGACCTTCAGGGCCTTCGCGGCGACACCATCCTCGACAGCTTCGCCTTCGCCGGCGACAGCACCATGGTGGCCGATGTCTGGGCCGCCGGGCGCCATGTCGTGCAGGGCGGCCGGCACATCCACCGCGAGGCGATCAGCGCCGCCTACCGCGCCGCGGTCCGGCCGCTGCGCGACGGCGCGTGAGGTCACGTGAGGTCAGTAGCGCGTGGTCATCCGGTGGCCGGGCCGGTGGACCAGACGGACATAGGTCACGGTCTGGTCGTTCCACCGGGTCAGGCGTTCGGTCATCATGAGCGGATCGCCGGCACTGCAATCCAGATGGGCCGCTAGCGCCCGGTCCGCCGCGGTGGCCGAGATGCTGATCTCGACCGCCGAGAAGGGGATCTGCGACATCAGCCATTCGGTCGGGACGCTGGTCGCAAAATCGGCGTCGCGCGCCTGCGGCAGCAGGCCGAGGTTGATCCAGCGGTCTTCGTGCTGCCAGGGCGCGGCATCGGCGAAATGCAGGCAGACGAGGTGCAGCACTTCGGTGCCGGCCGCAAGCGCCATCCGGGCGCGCAGCCAGTCGGGCGCGACGACCGCCTCGGAGGACACAAGCGCATAGCGGTAGGCCGCGCCCTGCTCCTCGATCTCGCGCCGCACCACCGGAATGTCGAAGCGCGCCTGGCGCAGCGGCGACATCCGCACCCGGGTGCCCGACTTGCGCTTGCGCTCGATGATGCCGTCCTCGGCCAGTTCGCGCATCGCCCGGTTCACCGTGGCGCGGGCGGCGCCATAGCTTTCGGCCAGCTCCATCTCGCCGGGAATCAGGCTGCCGGGCGGCCAGTCGCCGCGGGTGATCCTGCCAAGGATATCGGCCTTGATCTCGCGATAGGTCGCTGCCATGGCCCTGCCTTCCGGGTCCGCTCGCGGGCCTGCCGCAGCAGGCCCGCATTGCGGCCATTATAAATAGACATAATGCTTGTCGGTCCAGACAAAACCGGGCGACAGCCGGGTGTGCCGGGCAATGCCGCCCCCGGACCCAGGTGCCGCCCTCAGACCCAGTAGGGATTCGACCAGGCCCGCCGGCCGGCCTTGTCGACCACCGTCACCCGCAGCCAGGGCGAGCCGCGGAACCGTTCAAGCGGCACCGCCGCCCGGGTCATCGACAGCCCGTGCACCGCCCGCGCCGCCATGCCATGTCCCTGCACGATGACCGAGACCGCCGGCGAACAGACGACCTCGACCGCCTTGTCGGTGATCGCGACGGCGCGGATCTCGGGGCCCTGGCTGGCATAGTGGTGCCCGGCCTTCAGCGCCGCCAGCAGCGCATCGGGGTCGTTTTCCTCGGCCTTGACCATCACCCAGCCGCCGAAATGATCGGGCTCCGAGAAATGCGCGTCATCGGTCGCCACCAGATGCAGCCGCCGGCCCTCGGACAGGAGAAGATCGTTGATCGCGAATCCGTCGGCCCGGTCGCAGCCCGCCCAGCAGCCGTGGTTGTAGGTCTCGACCGCGTGCGCCGCCTCGATCAGGCGGGCATCGGCCAGCGTCAGGCCGGACCATTGCGGATGGGCGACGGCAACGAAGGCGCCGGCATCGCGCGCCCGCGCCGCCAGTGCCGCGCCGCTTTCCGCACCCTCGACCGGGCGGAAATGCGGTGCCTCGGGCGGGGCGAAATCCGCCGGAAGCCCGACCGCGAGGATGTGCCACAACTCGTCGTTGGCCTGGCGCCCGCCATGCAGTTCGGCACCGGGGATGGTGGTGAAGCCGGGGGCGCGGAAGGGTCGGGTATCGACGATCGGATAGTTGTAAAGCCCGATGAAATGATCGGTCAGCGCGATGAAGTCATAGCCCTCGTCGCGGTAGCGCCGGCAGACCTCGGCCGGTTCCAGCGCCCCGTCCGACCGGGTCGAATGGGTGTGCAGATTGCCGCGGAAGAACCGTCCGGGCGCGGTGAAGGCATCGGTCATGGCGATTCCCGCAAACGTTGATCTGGCCGCAGCATGACCGCGCCCCACGCGCCGATGCAAGCCAGCCTTCGCGCAGCCTTGCCGTTGCCTCGGGCGGGCGGGCGTGGCAGACCCGTGCCATGGTCCTTTACCGCCTCTTCACCGGGCTGATCCTTGTCGCGCTGCGGGCGCGGATCGCGCTGGCGCGGCTGGCGCGCCGCCCCGCGCCGGCCGGCCTGGCAGAGCGGCTGGACCGGCCGGTTCCGCCGGCCGGCACCGGGCCGCTGATCTGGTTGCACGGCGCCTCGAACGGCGAGCTGACCTCGGCGCGGCCGCTGATCGCCGCCCTTCTCGACCGGGTGCCGGATCTCAGGCTGCTGATCACCGCCAACAGCCTCGGCGGGCGCGATCTGGTGCGCGGCTGGGCGCTGGCGCGAACCGCCGTCACGCTGGCACCCTTTGATCAGGCCGGCACGGTGGCGCGGTTTCTCGACACGGCGCGCCCGGTGGCACTGGTGATGATCGAGAACGAGATCTGGCCCAACCGGCTTGAGCTTTGCGCGGCGCGCGGCATTCCGGTTCTGGTCGCCGGGGCGCGGCTCTCATCGGCAAGTGCCCGGGCCTGGGGGCGGTTTCCCCGGCTGGCGCGGCGGCTGATGTCGGCGATCCGCTGGGCCGCGCCGCAAGACGAGGCCTCGCGTGCGCGGCTGATCGCGCTTGGACTGGCGCCCGACCGGCTGGGTCCGGTCCTGACGCTGAAATCGGTGCCGGAACAGACCGACGGCGCGCCCGCCGGCCCGGCGCGGGCGCAGACCCTTCTTGCCGCCTCGACCCATGCGGGCGAGGACGAGGTGGTGCTTGATGCCGTCGTCGCCGCCCGCGCCACCTTGCCCGGTCTGCGCCTCATCCTCGCGCCGCGCCACCCGCACCGGCGCGACCGGATCGAGGCATTGATCCGCGCCCGCGACCTGGGTTTCGCCACCCGGTCGCGCGGCGCAGGGCCGGCCGAGGGGCTGCCGGTCTACCTTGCCGATACGCTGGGCGAGATGGAGCGCTGGTATCGCATGGCGGGCATGACCTTCGTCGGCGGATCGCTGGTCGAGAAGGGCGGCCATACGCCCTTCGAGCCGGCCGCCCATGGCTCGGCGATCCTGCACGGGCCGCACTGGACGAATTTCGCTCCGGCTTACGGCGCGCTGGCGGCGGGCCAGGGCGCGGTCGAGGTCGCGGACGCCGACGATCTTGCCGCGGCAATTCTGGCGCTTGCCGATCCGGCCGCGCAGGCGGCACTGGCCGGGCGGGCAGGCGCGGCACTGGCACCCTTTGGCGACAAGGCGGCGACGGAGGCGGTGCTGGCGGCGCTGGCGGCGGCGACCGGAATCGCCGAGATCGGCCAGAAACCGCGGATCACAGGGGAACCCGATGCAATTCACGCTTGACGAGCTTGACGCCGCCGCCGCCCTGGTCCACCGCCAGATGGACCCGACGCCGCAATACGACTGGCCGCAGATCTCGGCGGCGACCGGCGTCGAGACCTGGGTCAAGCACGAGAACCACGCGCCCGTCGGCGCCTTCAAGGCGCGCGGCGCGATCACCTTCATCGACTGGCTGAGGCGCACCCGGCCCGACTGTCCCGGCATCATCACCGCGACCCGCGGCAACCACGGCCAGGCCCAGGCCCGCGCCGCCGGCCGGGCCGGGCTGCGCGCCGTGGTCTATGTGCCGCGCGGCAATTCGCCGGAAAAGAACGCCGCGATGCGCGCCTTCGGGGCGGAGTTGCGCGAGGTCGGCGAGGATTTCGACGCGGCCCGCGAGGCGGCGATGCGGGCGGCCGCGGCCGAGGGGCTTTACCCGGTGCCGCCCTTTCACCGCGAGTTGGTGCGCGGGGTCGCGACCTATGGGCTCGAGTTCCTGCGTGCCGCACCGCCGCTTGACACCGTCTATGTGCCGATCGGCTGCGGTTCGGGCATCTGCGGGGTGATCGCGGCGCGCGATGCGCTCGGGCTGGCGACCGAGGTCGTCGGCGTGGTCGCGACCGGGGCGGCGGCGGCGAAGCTCTCGGCCGAGTCGGGGCGGCTGACCGAGACCGAGGCCGCGCGAACCTTCGCCGATGGCATGGCGGTCAGAGTGCCGGTGCAGGCGGCGCTTGATATCTCCCGGCCCGGTCCTGACGGCTGCGGGGCGGCGCGCATCCTTGCGGTGGACGACGACGCGATCGCCGATGCGGTGCGGCTGATCTTCGCCGCGACCCACAACGTCGCCGAAGGCGCCGGTGCGGCGGCGCTGGCCGCCCTGATGCAGGACGGTGCGCGGGCCGGTGGAGGAGCCGGTGCAGGCCGGGTCGGGATCATCCTGTCGGGCGGCAATATCGACAGCGATCGCTTCGCCGCGGTGCTTTCGGGTCACACCCCCGGGCCGTGATTCGGGCCATGAGGCTGGAAAATGCCGCGTGTTTGCTTTATATTAAGCAAAATCCCGCTTCAGAACGGGTCGAGGAGCACCATTTGCCCATGGACCACAGAACCCCGAGAACCCCGGCGGCAGCGCCGGGAGCCGGATGGCAGCGATGAAGAAGCTTGGACCGCACGAGGCCGGCTCGGATCCGGCGCTGGCCCAGTATGGCGCGCTGTGCTACCGGCGGGGCACCGATGGCGCGGTCGAGGTGCTGCTGATCACCAGCCGCGACACCGGGCGCTGGATCATCCCCAAGGGCTGGCCGATGAAGCGCCGGAGCGGGTCGCAATCGGCCGCCCGCGAGGCCTATGAGGAGGCCGGCGTCAAGGGGCGGCTGCACGAGGGCTGCGTGGGATATTACTCCTACGGCAAGGGCATGCCGGGCGGTGCCGTGCTGCCGGTCGTCGTCTCGGTCTTCGCCATCGAGGTCTCTCGCCTGGCGTCGGATTTCCCCGAAAGCGAGGACCGCCGGCGCAAGTGGTTCAGCCCGGTCAAGGCGGCAGAGCGGGTCGCCGAGCCGGAGCTGCGTGCGCTTCTGGCCGGCTTTGCCCCGGACACGGCGGCACGGGGCGCGCAGGCGTGATCGCCGGAGATTGCGCAATCGCTTGATTTTCCCGGCGCGGTGGCCAGATTGGCAAGGTCAGGGCCGGGATCAGGGCTGCGTGGCCCGGGACCGGCCGCCCGAAACGGGCGGGAAGGAAAGGTGACGGCATGATCCGCTATGCGCTGCACTGCGACAAGGATCACAGGTTCGAAAGCTGGTTCCAGTCGGCGGCGGCCTTCGACCGGCTGGCCGGGGCCGCGATGATCGCCTGCGCCGTCTGCGGATCGACCCGGGTCGACAAGACCCTGATGGCGCCGTCGCTGCGCCCGGCCCGCGAGGGCGCGCAGGATGCGCAGGACCCGGCGCCGTCGCTGCGCGGGCCGGCGACCGCGCAGGAGGCGGCACTGGCCGCCTTGCGCCGCCGGATCGAGGAAAACGCCGATTACGTCGGGTTGAACTTCGCCGCCGAGGCCCGTGCGATCCATGCCGGCGAGACGCCCGGGCGGTCGATCTGGGGCGAGGCGCGGATCGACGAGGCCCGCGATTTGATCGAGGACGGCATCCCGGTCGCACCGCTGCCCTTCGTGCCGGCACGCAAGACCAACTGATGGCGGGGGCGGGGACAAGGGGGCTGTCTGCCCCCTCCCCCCGGACGTCGTCCGGGGGTCACCCCCGAAGGTATTTTCGAACAGAAGAAGGGGCGAGGGATGCGGGTTCTGATCACCGGGGCGAACCGGGGGATCGGCCGGGCGCTGCTGGATGGCCTTGACGCGCGCGGAGACCGGGTAACCGGCACGGCGCGCGGCGCGGATGCGGGGCCGGGCTGGCTGCGGGTCGATGTCGCCGACCCGGCGTCGGTCGCCGCGATGGGGCGGGCGTTCGGCGAAGAGCCGCTTGATCTTCTGGTCTGCAATGCCGGGGTCTATCCCGACAAGGGCCAGAGGCTGGCGGATGGCTATCCGGCCGGGCTTTGGGCCGAGACCTTCGCGGTCAATGTGACGGGTGTGTTTCTGAGCGTGCAGGCGCTGTTGCCGGCGCTGGCCCGGCGGCGGGGAAAGGTGGCGATCCTGTCGTCGCGGATGGGGTCGCAGGCGCTGGCGCCGGGCGGCAGCCTGATCTACCGCGCCTCGAAGGCGGCGGCGCTGAACCTCGGCCGCAACCTGGCGGCAGAGCTTGCGCCCGAGGGCATTGCTGTCGGCATCTATCATCCGGGCTGGGTCCGGACCGCGATGGGCGGTGCGGCGGCCGATCTGGACCCGGCGGTGGCGGCGGCCGGGCTGATGGCGCGCTTCGATGCGCTGTCGCTGGCGACCACCGGGTGTTTCGAGGATCACGCGGGCCGTGCTATCCTGTTGTGAGACTTGGAGACGAAGGATTGCGGAATGGCATTTCGTGACGAGGCACAGGCTTTGTTTGACCTGATGGCAGTTGCCTACCGCGCCGGGGACGCTGCCGGTTGCGCCGCCTGTTTCACCGAGGACGCCCGGCTTTTGTCACCCTATGCAGTCGAGGCGCGGGGGCGGGCCGAGATCGAGGCACTGCACCGGGACTGGGCCGGGCATGGCGGCAATGCAAAGACCCTCACCGTGATCGACGCCGGTTGCGAAGGTAATACCGGCTGGTGCCTCGTGACCTATAGCGAAGGCGACAGGACCGGTGACGGGAAATCGCTCGGCGTGCTTCGGCGCGGGTCGAAGGGGTGGCGCATCAGCCATTGCTGTCTGGTTGCCGACGCCCCACCCCTGGCCGAAGCGTGACGCGACGACCTTCGCCCCTTGCCGTCGCCCCCCCGCCCGCATAAGAAGCGCGCGACTTGCAACGGGCGCGGCAGGGGGGCCGGGATGTCGCTTCTGGTGATGAAATTCGGCGGCACCTCGGTGGCCGATCTCGACCGCATCAGGAATGCCGCCGAAAAGGTCCGGCGCGAGGTGATGCGCGGCCATGAGGTGATCGTCATCGTCTCGGCGATGTCGGGCAAGACCAACGAGCTTGTCGGCTGGGTCGAGGCGACCTCGCATCTTTACGACGCGCGCGAGTATGACGCGGTCGTGGCCAGCGGCGAGAATGTCACCGCCGGGCTGATGGCGCTGACCTTGCAGCAGATGGATGTGCCGGCGCGGTCCTGGCAGGGCTGGCAGGTGCCGATCCAGACCACATCGGCGCATTCCTCGGCGCGATTCATTGACATCCCGCGCGCCAATCTCGACGCCAAGTTCGCCGAGGGCTTTCGGGTCGCGGTGGTGGCGGGCTTTCAGGGCGTCAGCGCCGAGGGCCGGATCACCACGCTGGGGCGCGGCGGATCGGATACCACCGCGGTCGCCTTCGCCGCCGCCTTCGGGGCGCAGCGCTGCGACATCTACACCGATGTCGACGGGGTCTATACCACCGACCCGCGGATCTGCGCCAAGGCGCGCCGGCTCGACACCATCGCCTTCGAGGAGATGCTGGAGCTGGCCTCGCTGGGCGCCAAGGTGCTGCAGACCCGGTCGGTCGAACTGGCGATGCGCTACAAGGTGCGGCTGAGGGTGCTGTCGTCCTTCGAGGACACCGACGACAGATCCGGCACATTGGTTTGCGACGAGGAGGACATCATGGAATCAAGGGCCGTATCCGGGGTCGCCTACAGCCGCGACGAGGCCAAGCTGACGCTGGTCTCGGTCGAGGACCGGCCCGGCATCGCCGCGGCGATCTTCGGCCCCTTGGCCGGGGCCGGGGTCAATGTCGACATGATCGTGCAGAACATCTCGGAAAAGGATTACGAGGGCCATACTGTCGCGGTCACCGACATGACCTTTTCCTGCCCGGTCAACCAGGTTGCCCGCGCCCGCAAGGCGCTGGAGGATGCGCAGGCCTCTGGGGTCATCGCCTATGACGATCTGGTGGTCGATACCGAGGTCGCCAAGGTCTCGGTGGTCGGCATCGGGATGCGCAGCCATGCCGGGGTCGCGGCGCAGATGTTTTCGGCACTTGCCGCGGAAAACATCAACATCAAGGTCATCACAACCTCCGAGATCAAGATTTCGGTGCTGATCGACCGGAAATATATGGAACTGGCGGTGCAGGCGCTTCATGATGCCTTCGAACTGGACAAGGCGACCTGACGCCGGAGGGACATGCCCGAGCGTAGCGAAAGCCAGAGCCGCAAGCTGCTCAGGCGCTTGCGCGACACGCTGGCCGAGCCGGGCGCCGGCCAGGAACGGCTTGACCGGGTGACCCATCTCATCGCCGATTCGATGCGCTGCGAGGTCTGTTCGATCTACCTCTTCCGCGATGCCGAGACGCTGGAGCTTTGCGCCACCGAGGGGTTGAAGCGCGAATCCGTCCACCGCACCCGGATGCGGCTGGGCGAGGGTCTGGTCGGCCGGGTGGCGCGCACATCGACCCCGGTCAACACCGCCAATGCGCCCGCCGAGAAGGGCTTTCGCTACATGGTCGAGACCGGCGAGGAGATCTATTCGAGCTTCCTCGGCGTGCCGATCCAGCGGCTGGGCGAAAAGCTGGGCGTCCTGGTGGTGCAGGGCAAGAAGGCGCGGCAATTCTCGGAAGACGAGGTCTACGCGCTGGAAGTGGTGGCCATGGTGGTCGCCGAGATGACCGAGCTTGGCGCCTTCATCGGCGAGGGCGAGGCGCTGGGCGCGCTGCACCAGCAGCCGGTCAGCTTTCGTGGCGCGACCGGTCAGGAAGGGGCGGCCGAGGGCCGGGTCTGGCTGCACGAGCCGCGCGTGGTGGTGACCAGACCGGTCGGCGACGATCCCAAGGTGGAACTGAAGCACCTGCACAAGGCGGCGGACGAATTGCGCCTGTCGGTCGATGCGATGGTGAGCATGGCCGACGGGCAGGACAAGGATCAGAGCCAGATCCTTGAAGCCTACCGGATGTTCGCCAATTCACGCGGCTGGATGCGGCGGATGGAAGAGGATATCGCCCGCGGCCTGTCGGCCGAGGCGGCGGTGGAAAAGCAACAATCCACCGCCCGCGCGCGGCTGGAAACCGTGCCCGACCCCTATCTGCGCGACCGGCTGCACGATCTTGACGACCTGTCGAACCGGCTGTTGCGGATCCTGACCGGGCAGGGCCGCGACACCGGCGCGGCGATGCCTGACGATCCGATCCTGGTGGCGCGCAACATCGGCCCGGCCGAACTGCTGGATTACGGCCGCCGGCTGCGCGGCATCGTGCTGGAAGAAGGCTCGGTCGGCTCGCATGCCGCCATCGTCGCCCGGGCACTGGCGATCCCGCTGGTGATCCATGCCGAACGGATCACCACCGAGGCGCTGAACGGCGACCATATCCTGGTCGACGGCGATCAGGGCCTGGTGCATCTGCGCCCCGAAGAAAGCGTGGCCGCCGCCTTTCGCGACAAGATCGCCATGGCCGCGGCAGCGCAAAGCCGCTACGCCGGGTTGCGCGAACTGCCGGCGACGGCGAAATGCGGCACCACCATCGCGCTGCACATGAACGCCGGGCTGATGGCCGATCTGCCGTCGCTGGTCGGCTCGGGGGCCGAGGGCGTCGGGCTTTTCCGCACCGAGTTGCAGTTCCTGGTGCGCAGCCATGTGCCCAAGCGCGGCGAGCTGGCAGCACTTTACGCCCGTGTCCTTGACGCGGCACAGGGCCGGCGCGTCGCCTTCCGCACCCTCGACATCGGCTCGGACAAGGTGCTGCCCTACATGAAGCGGATCGAGGAGCCGAACCCGGCGATGGGCTGGCGGGCGATCCGGGTCGGGCTCGACAAGCCCGGCATCATGCGCATGCAGCTTCAGGCGCTGATCCGCGCCGCCGCCGGCCGGCCCTTGACGGTGATGTTCCCCTTCGTCGCCGAGTTCGACGAGTTTCGCGCCGCCCGCCAGCGCCTGATCGACGAGGTCGAGGGCGAGCGGCGGCTGGGTCATCCCTTGCCCTCGGTCCTCGAGATCGGCGCGATGCTGGAGACGCCGTCGCTCGCCTTCGCGCCGCCGGCTTTCTTCGAGATGGCCGATTTCATCTCGGTCGGCGGCAATGACCTCAAGCAGTTCTTCTTCGCCGCCGACCGCGAGAACGAGCGGGTGCGCCGGCGCTACGACATGCTGAACGCCAGCTTCCTGCGCTTTGTCGCGACCATCGTCGCGCGCTGTGCCGGGACCGGCACCCATCTGTCCTATTGCGGCGAGGATGCCGGAAGGCCGATCGAGGCGCTCTGCCTCGCCGCACTCGGCTTTCATACCCTGTCGATGCGGCCGGCCTCGATCGGGCCGGTCAAGCACCTGATCCGCAGCGTCGATCTTGGCGAATTGCGCGCGGTGATCGAGGCGGAATGCGACAAGGGTGCATCAAGCGTCCGCCCCGCCGTGATGCGCTGGCTTTCGACGCAGGAGATCTGAGCGCCGCGTCGGCGCCCGGGCGGTCAGCCTTTCGGCACCGCCAGCGCCCGACGCCAGCCCTCCTCGACCGCCTCGGTGCCGTGCCTTTCGCCCAGCCGCATCAGGCCGAAGCGGACCTCGGCCACCGCCTGGAAATGGCGCGCGAAGGCATAGTTGACCCCGGCCCCGGTCAGACTGCCCAGCGCCGGCACCGCCTGCGCGGCCAGCTTTTGCGACAGAAGCGCCGCCAGCCGCGGCGCGACCATGGTGATGATCCCGCGCACCGTGGTGCCGTGGATCATCACCCGGGCCGCCAGAAAGCCGGTGTTGATCCCGTCGTCGCGCGCGTCCTTGGGCAGGCCCATGGCAAAGACCATCAGGCATTCGCGCCGGATCGCCTCTTCCTGCGGATCAAAGCCTTCGGCCCGCGCCACCCGCTGGATCGCACCGAACAGGATCGGCACGGTCACCAGGAGTTCCGGAAGGGTCGAGGCAAGCCCGCCCGCGCCGCCCGCCGCCCCCGAGGCGACGACCGCCGCCAGATGGCCGCGCGGGCCGAGATCGGGCGCGAGCGGATGCGACGCGACATCGCCGGCAAGACCGCAGGCCCGCGACAGCGCCGCCCCGGTTGCCGTCTCGATCGCATCCTTGACCGGGTCGGGCAGCGTCTCCAGCCGGTTCTCGATCAACCCGCCAAGCCGGCCGACGATGCGCATCAGCCCGCCATTGGCGGCCCGCGCCCGCCGCGCCAGCCGGTCAAGCCCGGCGGTCAGATCATCGGCCGGCACCGGCAGATCGGCTTTCACGACCATCGCCATGCCCCTTCCGTCTGGTTTCCACCCGGCCATTTCAGGCGCTTTGGCACGATCTTGCAAGCCCGCCGTCAGATCCCGGCACCGGCCGCCTCGGCGCGCGTCACCGCACCGGTCACCCCATCCCAGGCGCCGGGCACCAGTTCCAGCCCCAGCACCCGGTCGGGGTTGGTCGGCGGCGGCATCTCGACCCCGTCCAGCCGCTCGAAGCCGAAGCGGCGATAATAGGGGGCATCGCCGACCAGCATGACCCGTTCCCAGCCCAGCTTCAGCGCCTCGGCCAGAACCTCGTGGATCAGAAGCCCGCCCAGCCCCTCACCCTGCCGGGTCGGATGGACCGCCACCGGGCCAAGGAGCAGCACCGGCCGGTCGGCAACCAGGACCGGCCAGCAGCGGATCACCGCCGCCAGCACGCTGTCGCCGTCACGCAGGGTCAGACAAAGAGCCGCGACCGGCGCCACCCCGTCGCGCAACCGGTAGGACGACAGCGCCGTGCGCCCCGGCGCGAAACAGAGGTCATAAAGCGCCTCGACCTCCCACCAGTCCGCGCCGGTTTCCTCCTCGAGCTTCAGCACCGCCGCCCGCCCCTGCTTCGAATCCGCTGGAAACGCGCCTAGCACGCGGTTAGGTCAGGGGCAAACCGAAGAGGTGCGCGATGTTCTACCGACCCGAGGATGGCCACGGCCTGCCGCACAACCCGTTCACCGCCATCGTCTCGCCGCGCCCGATCGGCTGGGTCGCGACGCGCGGGGGCGGGGGCGACAACCTTGCCCCCTATTCCTTTTTCAACGCCATCGCCTATGACCCGCCGCAGGTCATGTTCGCCTCGACCGGGCGCAAGGATTCGCTGGCCAATATCGAGGCGGCCGGGGTCTTTGCGGTCAATATCGTCGGCTATGCGCTGCGCGACGCGATGAACGTCACTTCGGGCAGCTACCCGCCCGGATCGGACGAGTTCGCGCTGGCCGGGCTGGAAAAGGCCGAATGTCAGACCATCGACTGCCCCCGCGTCGCCGCCGCCCCCGCCGCCCTCGAATGCCGGCTGACCGAGGTGGTCACGCTGAAGGGCAAGGGCAATTTCCTGATCCTCGGCGAGGTCACCGGCATCCACATCAGCGACGACTGCCTCAGCGCGGGCCGCTTCGAGGTGACCCGCTACCAGCCCCTGGCCCGCGGCGGCTACAAGGATTACTCGGTGGTGCGCGAGGTGTTCGAGATGACCCGGCCGGGACAGGGGTGACCCCGGCCCGCCCCCCCTTGCAGCCCGGGGGCCGATCGTCTAAGCAATTGCGACCTTGAAGGACGGCGGGTTGGCGGAGAGGTTACGCAGCGGATTGCAAATCCGTGAAGACCGGTTCGATTCCGGTACCCGCCTCCAGGCCCCACTTCCCGCTTGATTTCCTGCGAACTTCGCCGGAAGTGGTCATTGATTTCATTAAGAAAATAGGCTGCGAACCGTCTTCGCCGGGAAGATGCGCTGTTGCCACGCAACTTGTGTGGGTATCGAACGCGGGTATTCCCGGAACTGCCGATACCCACATACCCCGCAGGACCGATTTCGATACCCTTGACCGATGCAGCCTGTCGCGGCGCAAAGCCTGATCCTTCTGGCAAACCTCGCAAAATTTCCGATGGTGGCGCGTTTCTGCTGTTCGTTTCGCCATCGGGCGGCAGGCTGTGGCGAATGCGGTATCGGTTCGGCAGCAAGGAAAAGGCGCTGTCCTTTGGGGTCTGCCCGGATGTGAAGCTGGCCGACGCAAGGGCGCTGCGGGACAAGGCCAAGCGGGCACTGGCCGAAAGGCGCGACCCCGGGGCAAATTCCAAGGCCGCGTTGACCGCCCCAGCCGGGGACACCTTCGAAGCCGTGGCCCGTGATTGGATCAAGGCCCAATCCGCCACCTGGACGCCCGCCCATAGCGCCCGCATCCTGTCACGCTTCGAACGGGACCTAGTGAAGCCAAGAAGTCTCTCGGCCAGCTTCCGAGAGTGCAAAGTTGAGTGGCGTCCGGCATGGTTCGTCAGGCGGGCGCAGCGGCAAGCCGATCAGTGAGAACACCATGCTGTTCGGCATGTATCGCCTTGGGTATCATGGGCGGGTGACAGTGCCGGCTGACCAGTTCCGTCGGATCAGGCCCCGAGCCCGATGCGCAAAGGGGGTCAATTTGGGACGCCGATACGGGGTCAAGATTGGGTGCCGATTGACAAACAGGCGCGCGGCTGAGAACAAAATGTCGATGTCGAGAATTCCAAACTTCGGCTTGGCGGTCGCATCTGTAGCGCTGTGGCTTGCTGTGACTGCGACGGACGCATTCGCGCAATCGTTCTTTGCAACCCTTGTAACCGATCCCGTCGTCGGTGCGGATCGCGGTTCGGCCTCGCAAATCCGAAAGCTCGACGAACGGACGGGCTTTCTGACCTTCTCAAATACCGGCTCGGACGACGCCGGACGCGGCGTCCTCAGCTTGGGTTACGCATTTCCCGACACTGTAAGATCAGGCGACCAACTCGACCTTGCCGGTGTCTGGGCCGGTCCGTCCGAGGATGGCTGGCGCGAGCTTCTGGCTGGGGGCGTCGCCTACAGGTTTCCACTTGGCTCCGGCGCGCTGACCGGCTTCGTAAACATGGACTACGGCGACGTCATCCTGGGAACCGAAAAAGCGCTTTCCCTTGGCGTGCGCGGTGACCGGGTGCAGATTGCAGCAGGCTTTGTGGCCGAGCGAGACCTAGGTCAAACCGCCAAGCTGAAGTTCGCGACCGAAATCATCGCCCGACGCACCCGGAGCGAGTTTCTTGGCAATCCCGCCATCGACGAAGATTTGCGGATGCTCCGCACCTCTGTCCTCTACACAAATGGCATACCTCTGGGTTTACAGCAGCGCCTGGCCATCTCATTTGCAAAGGGTTTCGACGCCCTCGGCGCGTCGGTTCCCGGCAATCCCCTTGGCTCGACACCCGGTGGGCTGACCGATTTTCTCAGAGTTTCCTTCGCAGCCGAGACGTCGATTCCGCTGTCGTCGCTATTCGTCCTGAATGCCGGGCTGATCGGTCAATGGACCGAGGAGAGCCTGCCCGCCTCCCAGCGCTGTGGATTCGAGACGAACGCTTATGCGCGCGCCTTCGACTATGCCTTGGTGGTGGGAGACCGTTGTCTTGGGTCGCGGGTCGAGATGGCCTACAACTTCGAACTGCCTGACCCCCGTTCGGACCGTCTTGTCTACACACAGGGATTCCTCGGGGTCGACGGCGGACGGATCAACAATCGCGGCAATTCTCTTTCCGCTGGAGACAGTGACAGCTGGGCAAGCCTCTCGGTGGGCGTCCGCGGCCTGCGCGGCAATTTCCTGGGTGAGATAGCCGCCACACGCATCCTTGAAGCACCGGATGTCGCGGCAGCGCAGGATCGAAACCGCTTGTGGATCAGGGCCGCTGTCCAGTTCTAGTGCAGATCAGGATCGGCAAAATCAGCCATTCAAACAATTCTGCAAGAATCGGCGCTGAAGCTCTCCGTCATCCTGCGAGAAGGACGGAGACCCATGACCTGTCAGATCTCAATCGTTGCGGCAATCGGCGTTGCCTTCTGTTCCGCACAGGCGGCGTCCGCTCAGGACCTTCGGTTGTTTTCCATCGGCACTGGCGGAACCGGCGCCACCTATTACCCGCTTGCTGGAACGATCGCGAACGCGATCTCCAACCCGCCGGGCTCGCGTCCTTGCGACGAAGGTGGAAGTTGCGGTGTCGAGGGGCTGATTGCGGTCGCACAAAGTTCGAAAGGCTCGGTCGACAACATCGACGGCATTGCGTCCGGTCGGTTCGATTCCGGGTTTTCACAATCGGACATCGCGTTCTGGGCATTTTCCGGCACGGGCCTGTTCGAGGGCAAGCCACCGATGGAAAGCCTGCGGACAATCACGGCGCTTTATCCCGAACACATCCAGCTCATCGCACGCGCGGATGCCGGGATTCACGACGTCTCGGGACTTAAAGGCAAGCGCGTTTCATTGGATGAACGCGGTTCTGGCAGCTACGCGAACGCTATCCATATCCTCGGGTTCTACGGGCTCTCGGAGGAGGACGTCGAAGCCCACTATCTGAAGTCGGCGCCCGCGGCCGAAGCCATTATCGCGGCCGAGATCGAAGCCTTCTTCATCACGGCGGGTTATCCCACAAATGCCATCATCGAGCTCGCGGACCGGGTAGATATCTCGCTTGTGCCGATCTCGGGTGAGCGCGCGCAGGAAATCGTGGAAGCATTCCCATTCTACAGCAGGGATACCGTACCGGCGGGCGTATACACGGGAATAGGCGCGACCGAAACGCTGGCGGTGGGCGCGCAGTGGGTGACGGACGCGCGGGTGGATGACGATCTTGTCCATGCGATCACGGCGGCGCTTTGGAACGAGCGTAGCAGATCCCTTCTCGACGTCGGGCACTCCAAAGGCGCCCAGGTGACGATCGAGACGGCGCTGGATGGTGTGGCGATCCCCATCCATCCGGGCGCGGAACGTTATTATCGTGAAATCGGCATGATCGAGTAGTTCGTGGCAATCGTGGCAAACATGCTGCCCGGAAGAGGCAATCAATCCGCGACACCACGCGGTGGGTTGCGACGGCGATTGCTTGCGGCATTCATCGGGTTGAGCGCGCTGGTCGTGATCGCTGCGGCGATCGCGGTCCTGTCTCTTTGGATGACCCGCCAGAGCCTCGACACCATCTCAAACAAATCGATTCCGATCGCTACGACCTCTCTCGATCTCACCAGGGTGGCACAACAAATCGTCGACACGGTTCCCTTGCTTGTCACTGCCAGCAACCGCGACGAGCAATCGGAACTGACCACGAGCCTCGGCAAGCATGTCGATGAACTGAACGATCTGCTTGAACAGATGCGCCAATACGATGTCGACCCCCGAGCGGCCGCTTCCATCGAGCGATCAGCCAATCTCTTTGCGGGGAATATCGAGGCGATCAACCGGATGGTCGGCACACGTATCGCCGTCGAAGCGGATATTCAGCGCCAGATCGATGCAGGAATCGCCGCCGTCACGCGAATTCTGGAAAAGATCGACCAATACACTGTTGACCGAAGCGAGGGTCTGGCGCGGGTTCTGGAGGCGGACCCGCTGGTTGTGTCGCAACGGTTGCGCCTATTGCAGGCGCATTCCCAGGTGCGAGAGATCGAGTTGATGCTTCGGTCATTCGATCAAGTCAGCAGTAGTGCGTATTCCTCGCGCATCCGCAGTGCGCTCAGCGCGATCGAGGCGTCGCTTGACGACGTGTCTCCTGCAGACCGAAACACGCTTCGCGAAGATTACGTCATTCTCGACAGTGTCTTTTCCGGCAGCAGCAACATCACGCAACTCAGCAGCTTTCAGCAGCAGCTTTCCGCCGCCGCCACTCAAGCGCTGAATGAAAACGCCGATCTTGCCGGAAGGTTTGCGGCGGCAGTGGATCGTATGATCAACGCCGCTCGGGACGATGTGGCGGATGCGAAGATTGCAGCCGCAGGCGTGCAAAGAACCGCCTTCTGGCTGCTTCTGACGGTTGTCGTCGCAACGCTTCTGTCGTCGTTCCTGATCGTGCGGCTGTATGTTCATCGGAACATCCTGGCGCGCCTGACGGCACTGACAGGCTCGATGATGGCGATCGCGGGCGGCGATCTATCGGCGAGGATCCCCGAGGCAACGACCGACGAACTCGGCTCTATGGCTGCGGCACTGAAGGTCTTTCGGGATACAGCGGTAGAGGTGCGGGACACCAACTTGCGCGAGATTCAAGAAACGCGCAGCCGACTATATCACGCAATCGAAAACATCCAGGAGGGCTTTGCGCTATTCGACGCCAATGACAGGCTGACGCTGGCCAACGCTCAGTTCAGCAACCTTCTTTTGGGCGCCAACCAGAATTTGCCGACAGGGGAAACCTATGACGCCCTCATTCACAAGATCGCCGCTCATCGCCTACCCGAGGCGGATACCCACACCTGGCTGACCGAAGTGCGCACCTATCACAAGACTCCCGAAGGCACCCGGATATGGGAACTTTCAGACGACAATTGGGTGGGCGCCACCGAGCGGAAAACCGACGATGGCGGCCGCGTCATGGTCGTGACCAACATGACGGAGATCAAGAGGCACGAGCGGGAACTGGACGAGCTTGTCGCCAAACTGCAAAAGGCCAGCGCCGCGAAATCCAGCTTCATCGCCAATGTCAGTCACGAGCTGCGCACTCCGCTGACCGCCGTCCTTGGGTTTGCGCAGATCGTCCAGACGCGGCTGGAAAACGTGATCTTTCCGGCCGTGCGGGACGAAGATCGCCGCTCGACGCGGGCCATCGAACAGGTGCGCGAGAACATCGGGATCATGATCGCAGAGGGACAGCGGCTGACGAAGATGATCAACGATATCCTCGACCTCGAAAAAATCGAGGCTGGCCAGATGATTTGGGACATCGAACCGCTCGACATGGGGTCGGTCATCCGCCAGGCGGCGGCGGCGACGAACAGCCTGTACTCCTCGAAGGGCCTCGCCTTCCACATCGACGTGTCGGACGATCTGCCCTTGGTCAGCGGCGACCGGGACCGTCTCGTTCAGGTGGCCATCAACCTGATTTCGAACGCCGTGAAGTTCACCGAGCGCGGACATGTGGCCTGCGCCGCGCGAAGGGGCTCGGGTCCCTTCGTATCCATTGCGATCAGCGACACTGGTATCGGCATCGCGCCCGAAGACCAAGAAGAGGTGTTCGAAAAGTTCCGTCAGGTGGGCGACACGCTGACAGAAAAGCCGTCGGGCACCGGGCTGGGTCTGCCAATCTGCCGCGAGATTGTCGAACATCTCGGCGGCTCGATCACCGTCGAAAGCATCCCGGGCTACGGCAGTACCTTCACCTTCCAACTTCCCGTCGCTGAAACCGGCGCCCCCGCCATCCAACCTGAGAGGAGACCTCATGCAAACTAAGATCGTAATTGCGGAGGACGAGGCCTATCTCAGGCTTCTGATCCAGCAATCCATCGAGGAACTCGAGGACGAGGGCGTCGGGATCATCGTGACCGAAGACGGCCCCAGCGCGCTGGCCGCCATCGAACGCGAACAGCCCGCGCTGATCCTGCTGGATGTCATGATGCCGGGCATGAACGGCTTTGAGGTCTGCGAACGGGTGCGCGCCAACAAATCTCTCCGCCAGCCATACATCATCTTGCTGACGGCCAAGGGCCAGGAATACGACCGAGTCCGGGGTTCCGAGGTTGGGGCCGACCGATATATGACCAAGCCTTTCAATCCAGACGATTTGCTGGATGCAGCCCGTGCGATCGTCCTGTGAAACAATGAGAGACGACGTTGAAACAGCAGGGGCCTCTGGCCGCCCGGTTGACCGAACGCTGCAGCGCCTGGTCAGGAAACCCGAGATCGCGCGGCATGTGCTTCCACTTTTCGAGAACCCAAGCGCGCCACGCGCCCTGACAGACAACGACGGAACCATACTTGCGGGTGACGCGTCGGCGAAGTCGGGGACATCGACCGCTGTCGTCCTGTCCGGCGAGACCCTCGGCTTCGCGTGGGGAGACCGGTCCGAGGACATCGCGCGGGCCTTCGGCGCGCTGGCCGCGCAGTATCGCGAGATCCGCGCGCTGGGACGCGAGTCACTGGAGAAGTACCGCGAAATCACGATGCTCTATTCGCTTGCCGAAAAGATCATCAGCGCCCCCGATCCGAACCGCATCGCCGCTATAGTGTGTGAAGCGGCGCTGCGGTTTCTGCGCTGCGATTCCGTCACCCTACTGCTGCTGAATGCCGAGACCCAGCGGCTTGAAATCATCGCCAACCAGGGCAAGCCCCTTCACAACCGCGCCACGCGCGACATCGGAGAAGACGTCGTTGCCGCCGTTCTGGCGTCGGGCATTGGCGAGATTGTGAACGAACTGGATGACGACAGTCGCAACCTCGATGCCGACAGCTCGTTCACGTCGGTGGTTCTTGCGCCCCTGAAGACCAACGAGAAGACTTTCGGCATTCTCGTCGTCGGCAGCGAGGAACGCCGGCACTTCAACGCGGGCGACCTTCAGGTTCTGAACGCCATCGCCGCGCATGCCGCCGGCGCGATCGAAGTGAACCGGCTGAACCGCGACCTTGCTGAAACCGTCCGAAAACCGCCCGACCTTATCTTCGGCGTGAATGACGTTCCGCCTGTCGGAATCTCGATCCTTCTGGCGAGCCAGCATGCATTCCTCACCGTCCTTTCGCTTGCCTTCCCGGTTATCATCGTGCTCGAGGCAGGTGGTGACCGCCTTCAGGCAGCATCCGCCGTCAGCATGTCGCTGATCGCCATGGCCATCGCGACCCTTGCACAGACCTTCCGAGGCGGCGGCGTAGGATCGGGATACTTTGCCCCCTATGTTTGCTCAGGGATATTTCTCGCCCCGGCGCTGCAAGCGGTTCGCACCGGCGGCTTTGGCCTGGTCATGGGAATGATCGTCTTCTCTGGCCTGATCTCGCTTGGGTTCTCCCGCATTCTCCGACGTTACCGATGGCTTTTCCCGCCCGAGGTCTCGGGCGTCGTGGTGCTGATGGTCGGACTCTCCCTGGTTCCCTTCGCCCTGCCCCGTTTCGTCGGCCTAGGCGAAGGCGACGTGGTGTCGGAACCGGCCGAGTGGGCGGTGGGTCTCGTCACGTTGAGCACCATCGTCATTCTGACTGTGGTGCCGATCGGAAAGGTCCGCCTCTTCTCGACCGCCATCGGCTTTGTCCTGGGCTATGTGCTGGCGGCGTGGCTCGGGCTCTTCGACAACATGGTCTACGAAAACGTGCGGGATCTGCCCTTAATCGGCCTCCATGCATTCAAATTCCAAGCGCTGTCCTTCGACATCGCGCTCGTCCTGCCATTCCTCGCGGCGACCATCGCGTCGAACATCAGCGATGGCGGTCTGATCATCAGTAGCCAGAAGACCAACGATTCCTCCTGGACCAAGACCGATACGGGATCACTGGGCGGCGGAATCGTCGCATCCGGTGTCGCGAACATCTCTTCGGGGATTCTCGGCGGGGTCGGCATCAACATCTCGGGCGGCAACATCAGCCTCGCCTCCGCCACCGGCTCGACGTCGCGGCATATCGGCAGATATCTCGCCGGCATCTTCCTGATCATGGCTTTCGCGCCAAAGCTGACGGCGATGCTCGCCTTTGTGCCGGCGCCCGTGCTGGGCGCCGGGCTTCTCTACTTGTCGAGCAATCTGATTTCCTCCGGCGTATCTCTCATCGCGTCGCGGATGCTGGATGCGCGCCGGAACTTCGTCGTCGGCATTCCGCTCATTGCTGGCGTCGGCATGATCGCTCTGCCCGGGCTTTTCGTCGATGCGCCCGAGTGGGTACGGATCTTCGGAAGTTCTCCGCTAGCCCTTTCGACGCTTCTGGCGCTGGCGCTGAACATCGCGCTCAACTCAGGCGTGGCCAACCATGCCTCTACCAGGCTTCGGTTCGACGAGACCCTGAACGAATTCGTCAATCGCTTCGTTTCCCGGCAGGGAGCGAGCTGGGGGGCTCGGGGCGAAGTCGTGCGCCGTGCGGCGCCGGCGATCACCGAGTGGTGCGAGGAATTGCGTCAGACCCTGGGAAGCGATGCTGCCGCACTGGACCTTCAATTCGACGACTTCCGGCTTACCGCAACTATCCGCGACCCAGACAGCCAGACCGGTGGCACTGAAGTGCAGGATGATCTGGTTGGGGCCATCGATCGCGCCGCGCGCAACATCTCGCGCCGCTATGGATGCGGCGTGCGTCTGAACACCGTCAGGGAAATCGTGTTCGTCTTCGAGCATTGATGGTTATCGGGCCGGCGACGGAAGAGGTAGTGTCGCCGGCCCCGGCCCACGATGCCCGCCGTCAATTGGGGGATTGGAGCCGCCCTAGCTGTATTACCCCAGATTCTTGCAGAATTGTTTGATCGGCGCAATCAACCGGACAACAACCCGGGAAATTTGGTTCTCACCTCGTCGGGAATGACGTCGCATCCGAACCGGTTGGTCAAAACCCGCGTCAGGCTGCGCAACGAATTCTTGCCCTGCTCGGGATCTCGGAAAAGGCGTGCGCTCGTATAGTATTTGTGCATCAGCATCGCTTGCGCCCTTTCGCGGCTGATCAGGAACGAAACCGCGCGAGACCTGATCGATGGCGTCTCGGGATGGCCGAACATCGGTTCCAGAACGAACCCCGCAATCCTGTTGGCACCGGCCAATTCACGCCGTGCCGAGTCGAGTTCGTCCCAAAGTCCTGCCGCGGAAAGCGCCTGGCACTTTATTACCAGCGCGTAGAGATGCGAGTGGGACCCCGGCCGCGCAAGGTTCAGGGCCTGCTCCAGACATTGAAGTGCGGCGTCGGTTTCGCCGAAGTAGCCGCGCATCTGTCCGATGATCGCCAGCGACCGGCCAACCGAGAGACTTTGCCTATAGGCCCCCTCGCAAAGGTCTCGGGCCAGGTCGTCGTACCCGCGTTTCACGAAGTGCAGAAGTTTGCCCGCGACAATGGCGTATTCCGGATCGTTCCTTATGGACGGCAGAGCCGAAGTGACGAAGTCTTCGATCTCGTCCTCGTCCAACTCTTGCGTGTTGTGACCTGCACTGAATAGCTTCACTCCGGAGGTCACATATTTCGAGTGGGTGTTGAGAGCTATCAGCAATTTCAATTCTGGATCAGCAGGGGATTTGGCCAGGAGCCCCCGCAATCGGGTGTCGTTGGCCTCCCATCGAGACAAGTTGCGCGCTTCAAGCTCGTTGTGCCTGGACAACAGCCGGCGATTGCTGGCGGTCTCGGCCTCCCCTGCCGGCGGGTCGCCGTCTCCCGACGCCTTGAAAAGCGCGATGGGCAGGGCCTCCGTTCGCGATGGCGCCACAACCTCGGACAACCAGAGAGCGTCCTCGACCTCAGACGACAGCGTATCCAGGGCGACCTCGCCGGACGCAATCCTATTGAGACCCATCCGCCGTGCGAAAATGATGCGGCCCGAGCGGAACTCCTTGACCACGACGATGCAGTCCGTGCGGCCGCGGTCGGAAAAAAAGGAAATCTCGGACGCATGTCGGGGTGCCTGCGGTCCGAACTGGTCCGGCGGCGGGCAATCGGGGGCATAGAGCACTTTCTTGTCGGCGCCAAAGGCCCCGGTCAGCGCCCCGGCAATGTCGTGCGCAGTCGCTTTCGCAGCCTCCTTGTCCTCGACAAGTTCGAGCCCGCGGACAGGTCCGACCACGGCGTCCGCATCCGCGATCTGCTCTAGGCCCAGAGGTGTGTCCGCGATCCAGACGTACCCTTCGCCGTAGCGGGTTGCAATGAAGCGGGGCTGACGCGCATCATCCGACAACTTCCGGCGCAACCTGTTGATCAGGAAATCGACGTTACGGTCGTTCTTGTCGGAACCTGGTTCCGAGACAGCATCCAGTAACTGATCTCGCGTGATGACGCGATGTGGGTTGGCCGACAAAAGCTCGAATACAATCCGCTCCGCTCGCGTCAGCGAGACAGCGCCGGGCCCTGGCCCCTCGATTGTTCCCAAACGAGCGTTAAAGAGTAGATCCATGGTCTTTTCGCGAAGTGAAAACCACAAGTATCTTGTGCTTGATAGCCTAGCGGAAAGATTACGCTTCGCCAGCAAAATGACCGCCGGGATTCAGAAAACCGTACCCTGCGCCACGGCCGCAAGCTGCGCTACTACGTGTCGAACCGGCTGATCTCGGGCGGCCGGGACGCGGCCGGCTGGCGCGGCGGCCGCCGGCCTTCCTGCCACCCGGCTCCATCCCGCGCTTCTGCGGATCGAGGCGCCCTTCGCCTGCCGGCGGCGCGGCGTGGAAACACGGATCATTGCCGGCGACCCGGTGCCCGCCCCCGACGCGACCCTCATCCGGGCGCTTCGCAACGCCCATCGCTGGGCCGCGGCGCTGAAATCCGGCACGACCCTTGGCCGGCTCGCCGCGGCGGAAAAGGTCGCCGAGCGCTACCTCGCGCGGATCCTCCACCTCGCCGGTCTCTCGCCGCGCATCCAGGCCGCCATTCTCGACGGGACCCAGCCGGCCGAGCTTACGCTCGAGCGCCTTGCCAAGGTGCAGCTTCCGCTTGATTGGACGGCGCAGGAACGGCTCCTCGGCTTCGCCCGCTGAGACGGTTCCCTGCTCCCGCCGAATATTTCCCTGATCGGCCTCGGACCGTTCCCTGTTCGGTCGAATTCTTTCCCTGTTCGATCGCGCAGGGAGCTGCCCAGCCAAGCCATTGTTATGGCTGCATAACTTCCGTGCGGCGATCGACAAGACTGCCGCAAAAACGGAGAATTCGCTGTAAATCCGGCCGGAACAGCGAAAGCGCACCGGGCTTTCGAGCCAGGAGAGACAGCCCGCGGTCAGCGCGCTGAATCGGCCGATGCCGTGCGTCTCTCCGCTCTGGCGGGTTCGGTAAGCGGCCGGAATCGCGCGGGAATTCCGCGCAGAATCGGCGACAGGGAATGAGACGGGGGTCGGTGGCGGAGGGGATGGGCCTGAAAGACAACCTTCTCCACTCTAAGCTATTGATTTAATTACTGTCAATTTCACCTGTGGTAATCTCAAGGCGACGCGGTCGATAGACCTCTGAAGGCTGAACTGAAGAACGCAGCCGCCTGCAGTTGCACGGCGTACCGGCGCACTGTTCGTGTTGGGACTCTCGCGACTTCGTGTCATTCTGCATTGATGTACATTCGCCAGAACATTGCCTTTGTAACCTCTTCGGACGGCGCGCGGATCGCGACCGCATCGGTCGGGCGGGGGCCGGTTCTGGTGCGGGCGGCGCATTGGCTCAGCCATGTCGAGTATGACGCGGAAAGCCCGGTGTGGCGGCCCTGGCTAGCGGCGCTGTCGCAGGGTCACCGCTTCCTGCGTTATGATCAGCGCGGATGTGGTCTTTCCGACCGGGATCTTTCGGATTTCTCGCTCGATGCGATGATCGCCGATCTGGAGGCGGTCACAGCGGGTTTGTTCGAGCCCTTCCCGCTGATCGGCATGTCGCAGGGCGGAGCAGTAGCCATCGAGTTCGCACGCCGCCACCCGGGCCGCATCTCACATCTTGTCCTGATAGGGGCCTATGCCCGCGGTTCGCTGAAGCGACCGGCGGGCCAGGGCCACAGGCGAGAGGCCGAGGCGCTTCTGGCGCTGGTGCGGCTGGGCTGGGGGCGCGACAATCCCGCCTTCCGGCAGGTCTTCACCAACCAGTTCATCCCCGGTGGAACGCCCGAACAGCACCGCTGGTGGACGGATCTCGAACGCCGCACAGCAACGCCCGAAACGGCTGCCGCGATCCTCTCGGCCTTCTACCGCATCGACGTCACCGAGCAGTCGCGTGCATTGAACCTGCCGGTATTGGTCATGCACGCGCGCGGTGACGCCCGTGTTCCGTTCGACGAAGGGCGGCTGCTGGCCAGTTTGATCCCGGACGCCCGGTTCGTGCCGCTCGAGAGCGACAACCATGTTCTGCTGGACAGCGAACCCGCATGGACGCTTTTTCTGTCGGAATTGCGCGCTTTCCTCGGAGACATGCGGGAAGGCAAACCTTCGGCACTGCCTCTGGAAGACCTCACACCGACCGAGCGTCACGTGCTGGCGCTGCTTCTTGAAGGGCTCGACAACCGTGACATCGCACTGCGCAGCGGCAAGAGCGAGAAGACGGTGCGCAATCAGGTGTCGGCGATCCTTTCCAAGACGGGGCACCCGACCCGCGCCGCCCTGATCGCCGCATGGCATCGCAACGGCTGATCTTCTACCGGCGCTTGTGACGGGACAATTGTCCCCGACCGATCGGTATTTCCGTGTCAGGCCGGGACGCTTGCCTCATGCCTGTCCTGTGCGGGTGCACGATCCTGACTCGGGATCATGGCGGAGCGGAGACCAGGCAGATGAGCATCACCAACAACAACGCGTCGTCAGCATCAAACTGGGCCGCGCCCGCTGCCCTTTCACTCGCCGCGCTGTTCTGGTCGGGCAATTTCATTGCCGGGCGCGCGCTGCGTGACGACATCGATCCGGTGATGCTTAACATGCTGCGCTGGGTGCTGGCTTGCGTGCTGTTCATGCCCTTCGCAGGCCCGGCGTGCCTGCGCCACCGGGCGGCGATCCGGCGGCACTGGCGCTGGTTGCTGGCGCTGGGGGCCACCGGGATCGCAGGGTTTCATACAACGGTCTATGTGGCGCTCACGCAGACCACCGCCACCAACGCGCTTCTAGTCCTGGCGCTGGCCCCGGTCGGGATCGTGATCGGGTCGGCGTTGCTTGGGGCCAGCCGGCCGTCGCGGGTGCAGTGGGCAGGATCGGCAGTGTCGCTGGTTGGTGCCGCAGTGCTGATAACGCGTGCCGATCCCGAGGTTGTGCGCGCACTGACCAACAACCGTGGCGATCTTTGGATGCTTGCGGCGGTGGTGATCTGGGCGACCTATACCCTCCTGCTAGAGCGTGTTGCGTCTAATCGGTTTCATATCCTGCGGCCTTGAAGAAGTTGCAGCATTCTTCTTCGGTGAAGAGATCGCAGACCTGTCCGACGGCT
>PHEC01000152.1 GCA_002841115.1 Alphaproteobacteria bacterium HGW-Alphaproteobacteria-6
CCGTTCCTGGCGAAGGGATATGCGCCATCCGCCCCGCCGGCGCAAATTGTATAAGCTGTGGACGGACGGTGGATAAGCCCGCGGCACCATATCGAATGCCACATTCTGGGGCGGGTTGCGCGAGACTGTCAATATCTGGGCGCCCGCGCCGCCGCCCGGGCGCGGCCCGCCCGCCGCGGCGAGCCGGTCAGTCCCGGCTGCGCGCCGCCTGCCAGGGGCGCGGGGCGGACAGGAAGCTCTCGACCTCGTCGAGCGTGGCGCGCTCGAAGCCGCCCGATTCGCGGGCCTCGGCCAGAACGTCCCACCAGGTGCACAGATGATGCAGCGCGATGCCCTGCTGAGCGAGCCTGTCGAGGGTCTCGGGAAAGATGCCGTAGTAGAAGATCACCGCGGTATGGGCGCAGACCGCCCCGGTCTCGCGGATCGCCTCGACGAAGGACAGTTTCGAGCCGCCATCGGTGGTCAGATCCTCGACCAGCAGCACCCGCTGCCCGGGCGTCATCACCCCTTCGATGCGGGCATTGCGGCCGTAGCCCTTGGGCTTCTTGCGGACATAGCTCATCGGCAGCGCCAGTCGCTCGGCGACCAGTGCGGCAAAGGGAATGCCCGCGGTCTCGCCGCCGGCGATGTTGTCGAAGGCCTCGAAGCCCGCCTCGCGCATCACCGTCGCCGCCATGAAGTCCATCAGCGTCGCGCGGATGCGCGGAAAGGAGATCAGCTTGCGGCAGTCGATATAGGTCGGCGAGGGCAGGCCGGAGGCCAGGGTGAAGGGCTCGGCGGCGTTGAAATGCACCGCCCCGACTTCCAGAAGCATGCGCGCCGTGAGCCGGGCGATCTCGGCCTTGGGCGGGAAGGAGCCTGGGATCATCTGATGTCCTTTCCTGCTTTCATCTTGGTTCAAATACCTCCCGCGGAGCGTTCCGCGGCTGCCGTTGCAGGCCTCCGGCGGAGGTATTTCGGCCAAGATGAAAGGCTCAGTCGTCGACATGCCAATAGACCGGAAAGCCCGGGTTGAAAACCGTCACGCTGCCGGCGCCGCCAAGGATCTTTTCCGGCCAGGCGGCGGCGGTGGCGCGTTTGCTCAGGCTGAGGCGCGCCTGGTTCGCAGCCAGCCCGTAGAAGGCGGCGCCGTGCAGCGCGACGAAGCCCTCGAGCCGGTCCATGGCGCACATTTCCTCGAAGACATGGGCGAGGATCGGCATCGTGTTGGTCGCGGTGAAGCAGCCGGCGCAGCCGCAGGCCTGTTCCTTGCGGGCATCGGGATGCGGCGCGCTGTCGGTGCCGAGAAAGAATCGTGCCTCGCCGGATGTCGCGGCCTCGCGCAGCGCCAGCCGGTGCCTTTCGCGCTTGGCCACCGGCAGGCAGTAGTAATGCGGCCGGATGGCGCCGGCGAGGATATGGTTGCGGTTGAGGATCAGGTGATGGGTGGTGATCGTCGCGCCGAGGTCGGGGCCGGCGCTGCGGGCATAATCGACCGCGTCCCGGGTGGTGATGTGTTCCATCACCACGCGCAGCCCCGGCGTGCGCCGGCGCAACGGGTCGAGCACGCGGTCGATGAACACCGCCTCGCGGTCGAAGATGTCGATGTCCGGGTCGGTCACCTCGCCGTGGACGCAGAGCGGCAGGCCGATCTCGGCCATGCGATCGAGGACGCCCTGCACCCGGGCGAAGTCGCGCACGCCCGACTGTGAATTGGTCGTCGCCCCGGCCGGGTAGAGTTTCACCGCCGTGACGAGGCCGGAGGCGGCGGCGGCGGCAACATCGGCCGGGTCGGTGGTCTCGGTCAGATAGAGCGTCATCAGCGGATCGAAGGCCATGCCCTCGGGCAGGGCGGCGCGGATCCTGTCGCGGTAGGCGGCGGCCTCGCGCGCGGTCACCACCGGCGGCACGAGGTTCGGCATGACGAGGGCGCGGGCGAAATGGCGCGCGGTTTCGGGCAGCACGGCGGCAAGCATCGCGCCGTCGCGCAGATGCAGGTGCATGTCGTCGGGGCGGCGCAGCGTGATCGAGGTCATGGCCAGAGCCATAGGCCATTCGCGCCGATCAGGCCAGACCCCGTCGCGCCCGTCCGGTCATGCCCGTCCGGTCATGCCCGGCCATGCCCGGCCGGGCGGGCTGCCCGGTGATCGCACAAACGTGCGCAGCCGGTGATCGCGCCTGTGCTAATCTGTCGCAGGCGCCGCCTTCCGCCCGCCGGGATCCCTTGCCGCGATGGTGGTGTGGTCCGGGGGCAGGGGGCGCAGAGGCCGGAACTGTGAGGGAGGCAGACCATGGCACAAACCATCGGAAACCCGTTGTCCTGGGGTGCGCGTCTTCTGGGCGCGGCGGGGCAGGATGTCGGCGCCGCGGCGCGGCGGATCGGCGGCGAGGCCGCGGCCGAGCCCGAGATCCGCGCGATCGGCATGGCCGACATCCGGATCGCGCTGCGGCTCGGGCTGGCCGATTTCGGCGCGCTCAGGACCGATGTCATCGTCGCGGCGCTGCTTTATCCGGTGATCGGCGCGCTGCTGATCGCCCTTGCCTTCCACCGCGACCTTTTGCCGCTGATCTTCCCGATGATCTCGGGTTTCGCGCTGGTCGGGCCGGCGGCGGCGATCGGGCTTTACGAGATGAGCCGGCGCCGCGAGGCCGGGCAGCCGGCAAGCTGGGCCGACGGTTTCGCGGTGATGCGTTCGGCGACCTTCGGCGCGATCCTGGTGCTGGCGCTGGGGCTGGTGGTGCTGTTCGTCGGCTGGATGCTGACCGCCTTGCTGATCTACCGCGTCACCCTCGGCCCCGAGTTGCCGCAGACGGTGGCGGGCTTTGTCGGGGCGGTGATCGGCACCGGGCCGGGCTGGGCGATGACCCTGATCGGCATCCCGGCCGGCTTTGTCTTTGCCGCGGTGGCGCTGGCGGTCAGCGTCGTCTCGTTTCCGCTTCTGATCGAGCGCAACATCGGCGTCGCGGCGGCGGTCCGGACCTCGGTCCGGGTGAGCCTGGCCAGCCCGGTGACGGTGGCGGCCTGGGGCGCGATCGTCGCGGGCTCGCTGGTGATCGGGGCGCTGCCGCTGCTGCTCGGGCTGGCGGTGGTGGTGCCGGTGCTGGGCCATGCGACCTGGCACCTCTATCGCCGCGCGGTGGTGCCCGGCTGAACACCGGCGCTTGCGGCGGCCCGGGCGCCCTGACGCGGGCCCCGGCGCGGCAGGCCGGGCGCGATCCGCTGCCGATTCGCTGGGGACGGGGGCGGGGGGCGATTGTCGCGCCCCTTGCATCCGCGCCGCGGGATTGGCAGGATCGTTTCCACGGCGGCACCGGTCCGGTGCCGCGCAATGTGGCAACCGATCGGGCTTTGGCATGCGTCGAGATCTCTGGCCGGCGGGCTTCGCCGCGGTCCTTCTGGCGGTCCTTTCGGGATGCAGCAACGACCCCGGCTTTGCCGGCGTTCCGGGCATGCGCGAGGCCGAGGCCGGCGCGGTCGGGGCCTGCGCCTATGTCAGCGACATCCGCGGCAGGCCGGGGGTTTACGGGCCCCTGGCCGATCAGGGGGTGAAATATACCCGCAACCAGATCCTGGCCGAGGCCCGCGATGCCGGCGCCAATACCGTGGTCTTCGACAAGGTGGTGCCGGGGGCGGCGGTCTATGAGCTGCATGCCGTGGCCTATCGCTGCTAGGGGCCATCCGCTCCGCCCCGGGCCGGGCGCGGGTCGGGTATCGCGCACTTGCCCGGCGCCGGATTTGCTGGCAGGTCGGTGGCTGAAGCCAGGTGAGGGAATGGACCGGATGGGCAATCTTCGGCCGGAAGCGGCAGGGATCGCGGCGCTGATCGCGGGCTGGCTGGCCGGCGCGCTGCCCGCATCGGCGCAGGCGGCGGGGCAGGCGACGATCTGTCCCGGCCCCTGGGACCGCGACGCCGGCATCCGCGCCGTCTATGCCGACGGCAGCCGCAACGACTTCGTCGCCGATCCGCAGGGCATGATCCGCCTGACCGAGCCCGAGGCGGCGGCCGAGGGCCGCATGGGCTTTGTCGCGCTCAGCCGGCTCGGGCTTTACGATGTCGAGATCGCGGCACTGGGGGCCGGCGGCGATGCCGATCCCGATCGCCGGCTGGTGACGGTCTATTCCGAACCGGCCGAAACCCTGCCCGAACCGGTCGAGGGCGAAAGCTGGACCGGGGCGATGACGACGGTCTGGCCCGATGGCAGCAACGAGACCGCCACCGCCGTCTATGTCTTCGGCCGGCTGGGCAGCGCAACCTTCGGGTCCTGCCGCTATGACGTGATCCCGGTCCGGGCCAGTTTCATTCCCTGGCCCGAGACGGCGGCACCCGGGCCGGCCTCGGCGCTTGAGCTGATGGCGCGCGATCCGGCCTCGACCGACTGGGTGGCGCAGGAGTTCCTGTATTTCCCGACGCTGGCGCTTGCGGTCCTGACGGTGACCCAAGAGGCCGGCGTGGCGCGGCTGAAGCGACGCGAACTGGCCAGCCTCGAACGTCTGGCGCCCTGAAGGGCCGCGGGACGACCCGCCGCCCGGGCCGCGCGTCGCGCAGCCGCATCCGGGGTCAGCGCTTGCGCGGATGCGGATGCGGATGCGGATGCGGCGCGGGCAGGCTGTGGCCGGTGCGCTCGAGATCGGCCTCGAGCTGTTTCAGCCGGTCGCGGAAGCGCGGCGCATCAAGTCTTTCGGCGACATTGCGGCACAGAAGGGCGTTGAGCCAGGCCCGCCCCTCGTTGTCGAGCCGCGCCATCAGGCCGCGCAGATAGGGCATGTAGTTGCGCCGCCCACGGTAGAAGGTGCGAAACAGCTTTTCGTCGAAGGCATCGCCGCAGGCGGCGGCCAGCATCGAGGGCAGGATGCGCATCGCATCGAGCGCGCCGGCGATGTCGCGGCCAAGGTTGCGGCAGGGCAGCATCACCGTCCAGGGCCGGGCGAAAAGGGCGGCATGCATCGCGTCCATCGCCTGTTCGGGATCATAGGCGACATAGACGGTGCCGGCACCCTCGGTCATGTCGGGGGCAAAGCCGTAGCGGTCGGTGAACGAGGTCCGGCGCATCTCGGGCCAGCGCGGATCCCAGCCGGCGAGCCGCGGATCAAGCGTCGCCTGCGGTTGCAGCGCGATCACCGTGGCGCCCGGCGCGGTCACCGAATAGGCCGCCGCCGCATAGCCGGCCATGCCGGCGCCGTAGAACACCACCTGGTCGAAATCCTCGAAGAAGGCGTCATCGACCAGCCGGTCGAAATAGCGGAAAACCGCCGGGTCGCGATACCAGCTGTCCTTGCGCGCGATCAGGCACAGATGCGACCAGCCGCGCCCCTTGGCGACATGCCAGCCGATCGGCAACTGGCCGGGCTGGCGCCGGCGGATCGCCTCGACCGTCTCGAAGGTGACGATCAGGACCGGGGCGGCATCAAGAAAGAAGGCGGCGTGATCGGCGCCGAGCCATTCGAAATATCCCGCTTCCTCGGCAATGTCCTCGAGCCGGGCAAACCACCCGGCATCGGACAGGGATCTGGGATCAACCAGACCTGTTCCGTCTTCCTGCATGCCCCCACCGAACCCACACTCTTCCCGCCGGTCAGTCTGCGCCCCGAGACCGGCTGGCGCAAGCCATGGTGGCGGGGGATGCCCGCGAAACAAGGGGTTTTGCGTGCCGTGGACCGGCGGACTGTTTCCCCGGCCCCCGTCAATCGCGCCGGTGTCCGGGCTCTGTTTCCGCGGCCCCGGATTTCGCCCCGCGCCGCGCATGGGCGACAAGGAATCGCTGCATCCCGGGGTCGGGCACCCGCGAGGCCGGCGCCATCGCCAGGCGGGCGAAAAGCCCGCGCCGGTCTTCGTCGCGCATCAGTGCGTCGAATCGCGCGCGCCGCCAGGCGGTCGCCGCCTCGTGCAGCGGGCCAAGCACCGGATCGGCCCTGAGCCGGTCGCGCAGCGGCGCGCTGTGCGGCGCCATGGCGATGATGCTGCGGTCCTCGACATCGCTGAAATTGCGCTCGACCCAGTAGTCGAGGCCGAGCGGCGCCGCGGTCCGGTTGGCCCGGCCGCGGTCGCATTTCAGCAAGAACCCCTCCATCGAGCCGAGCGCGTAGTGGTTGATCTGCGCCAGCCGGTAATTGTCCTGCCCGAGGATCGAGAAGACCCGCTGGCGGTGAAACGCCGCCGGCAGTTCACGCCCCGATCCGTCGAACCAGCACTGCGCGCCAAGCCGCGCCGGGTCGGGCTGGCGCGGCCGGTGGATGCCAAGGCGGCCATAGCTGCCGTCATCGCGAAACAGCGTCTTGAACATCCCCGCCCGCCACGGCCAACCCATCACCGCCGGTGCGGCATGGGTGAAGGTCTCGGTGACCGGCAGGCCGCTGTCGCGCACCACCCCGGCATTGCCGAACAATCGCCAGGTCAGGGTGATCGCGGTCGCGCCGGGAAGTGCCGCGATCAGCGCGCCGATACTGCGGTCGCCGGCATGGATGTTGAGGTATTCGTCGATGTCGAGTGCGATCACCCAGTCGGCGGCTTCGCGCAGCGGATGGCGGTCGGCCCGTTTCAGCGCCGCCCATTGCACGCCGTCGCCGCCCTGCGGGCCGTCGTTGCGGACATGGGTCAGCCAGCCGAGATCGGCGAGCCGGTCCAGCATCAGGTCGCTGCCATCCTGGCAATCATTGGAAAAGACCAGAAAGTCGCTGATCCCGCAGGCCCGGTGATGAGCCAGCCAGTCGATCAGGAACACGCCCTCGTTGCGCAGGGTCAGGACGGCAAGGACGCGGGCGGCGGTGGCGGCGCGGGGCGGAAGTTCGGGGGATGGACGTTCGGGCATCGGCGCCTGACCTGGCTGGGGCCTGGCTGCGGTCCTGGCGCGCGTCGCGTTCATCCGCATCCACGCACCCCGCGCCAGGCTGTTGATCTTTCATGTTCGAGACGCTCGACGCCGGTTCCCGCTTTTGCGCACCATGCCCTAGCACAGGGCCGGGCCGGCGCAAACCGCCAGCACTCAGGCGCGCCGCAGCGTCGCGGTCATCACCCCCATGCCGATCAGCGCGCCGCCGCCGACCCGGTTCAGCCAGCGCCCGGCACCGGGCCGGCGCAACCGGGCACCCATCCGGTCGGCCAGAAGCGCATAGGCCAGCGTGTTGAGTGCGGCGAGCCCGACGAAGGTCGCGGTCAGGATCGTCGCCTGAGGCAGCATCGCCGCCTCGGGGCGCAGGAACTGCGGCACGAAGGCGATGAAGAAGGCGATCGACTTGGGATTGAGCGCGGTCACCGTCGCGGCATGAACGAAGACCCCACGCGCCGGCAGGTCGGGCTGCGCGCCCGCCCCAGGCCCGGCCCCCGCCTCCGCCCCGGCCATCACCGCCGGCGCCGCGCGCCAGAGCCGCCAGCCCAGCCAGACCAGATAGCCCGCCCCGAGCCATTTCAGCGCCGAAAACAGCGCCGCCGAGGTCGCGACCAGCACCCCGAGCCCGGCCAGCGACGCGCTCATCGCGACCAGATCGCCCAGCGCCACCCCCGCCGCGGTCGCCAGCGCCACCCGGCGCCCCTGGCTCAGCGCATAGCTCAGCACCAAGAGCACGGTCGGCCCGGGTATCATCAAAAGCACGAAGGCGGCGGCAACGAAGGCAAGCCAGAGATCAAGCGGCATCAGGGCCCCCATGTCAGAACGGATCACCCGGAAACCCAGCCACAGCGCGCGACGAC
>PHEC01000010.1 GCA_002841115.1 Alphaproteobacteria bacterium HGW-Alphaproteobacteria-6
ACCGCATCCGAGAAGGTGTCGGCGCCAAGCGACTTGACCGAGAGCGAGATGCGCTCTTTTTCGACATCCACTTCGGTGACGGCGGCTTTCACCATGTCGCCCTTGCGGTAGTTGGCGATCGCGTCTTCGCCGCGCTGGTCCCAGCTGAGATCGCTGAGGTGCACCATGCCGTCGATGTCGTTCTCGAGACCGATGAACAGACCGAATTCGGTGATGTTCTTCACCTCGCCCTCGATCTCGGTGCCCACCGGGTGGGTTTCGGCAAACACTTCCCACGGGTTGCGTTGGGTCTGCTTGAGGCCCAGAGAAACGCGCCGCTTGGTGGTGTCGATTTCCAGCACCATCACATCGACCTCTTGCGAGGTGGAAACGATCTTGCCGGGGTGCACGTTCTTCTTGGTCCAGCTCATTTCGGACACGTGCACGAGACCCTCGACGCCCGCCTCCAGCTCCACGAAGGCGCCGTAGTCGGTGATGTTCGTCACGCGGCCCTTGTGCACCGATTGCAGCGGAAACTTCTCTTCGACCGAATCCCACGGATCCGACAGAAGCTGCTTCATGCCGAGGCTGATGCGGTGGGTTTCCTTGTTGATCTTGATCACCTGGACCTTCAGGGTCTCGCCGATCGACAGGATTTCGGAGGGGTGGTTGACCCGGCGCCAGGCCATGTCGGTGACATGCAGCAGGCCGTCGACACCGCCGAGATCGACGAAGGCGCCGTATTCGGTGATGTTCTTGACCACGCCGTCGACGATCTGGCCCTCATGGAGGTTGCCGATCACCTCGGCGCGCTGTTCGGCGCGGCTTTCTTCAAGGATGGCGCGGCGCGACACCACGATGTTGCCGCGGCGACGGTCCATCTTGAGGATCTGGAACGGCTGCTTCAGCCCCATCAGCGGGCCGGCGTCACGCACCGGGCGGACATCGACCTGGCTGCCGGGCAGGAAGGCCACCGCACCGCCAAGATCGACGGTAAAGCCGCCCTTGACGCGGCCGAAGATGGCGCCATCGACGCGCTCTTCCTTGGCATAGGCTTCTTCAAGCCGGTCCCAGGCGGCCTCGCGGCGGGCCTTCTCGCGGCTGATCGAGGCTTCGCCGCGGGCGTTCTCGACCCGGTCGAGATAGACCTCGACGACATCGCCGACGGCGATCTCGGCGTTCTCGCCGGGGCCTGCGAATTCCTTCAGATCGATCCGGCCTTCCATCTTGTAGCCGACATCGATGATGGCCTGGCCCGCCTCGATGGCGATGACCCTGCCCTTGACGACAGTTCCCTCTTCAGGGGTGTCGATCTCGAAGCTTTCCTTCAGAAGCGCTTCGAATTCGTCCATTGTTGCTTTGGCGCACATGCGTATCGGGTTCCTTTTCTCGTGCTTTTTCTGGCCGTGCGGTTGGCTCCGCCGGTCTTTCGACTGGTCCGCCACAGGTGACCCCGGGGGCCGGGAAAACAATCAGGGCCGGAATGCCCGACCCTGCCCGTCCTCCTCGGCCCCGGACACTTGCGGTCCGTTAGACGCGCCGCGTATAGGCGCAATGGCCCGCGATGGCAAGTCGGTATCGGGCGGCGCAGCCGTCAGGCACCGACCGGCGCCGGCAGGCCGTGCCGGCGGGCATGGGCGGCCAGCACCGCCCGGGCGATCCGTGCCGAGGCGGCGCCCGCCGCGCAGATCGACTGGTCAAAACCGGCCACCTGTGCCGCGCGATGATCGGCGTGATCGGTGACTGCGCTGCGCAGCAGATCCATCGCCTGTCCGACCGAGGTCGCGACCCGGCCGAAGGCCCAGTGCCGGTAAAAGGCGTTGTCCTGCCAATCGGTCTGGTTCGGGTCGAGAAAGACGCAAGGTCGCGGCCGGCGCAGGAACTCGTAGACCTGGCTGCTGACATCGCCAAGGTAGATGTCGGCGGCGTTGGTGTAATCCATGGTGATCGAATGCAGGCTGCCGGGATCGACGCGGATATTGGCGGGCAGTGGTCCGGCTGCCAGGGCCGCGACCTCGGCCCGCATCGCGCCTGACAGCCGGATATGCGGCGCGACGATCAGGTTGAATTCCGCACCCTCGGCAAAGGCCCGAACCAGTGCGGCGCCCATTGCCGGCCAACTTGAAAGGTCATCGCGGAAATGCGGGTTGTAGAGCACCACCGGCAGGGTATCGTCGAAAAAGTGCATCCTGCGCCCGTCGATCAGGTCGAATTTCGGGTAACCGGCGACGACGCAGGTCTCGGGTCGGACATGGTCCAGGGCGATCAGCTGGGCACGGGTCTTTTCGCCGGCGACAAGGACCAGGTCGAAATGCCGCGCGCGCTCATTGCCCTCGACCTCGCGGTCGCCGGCACCGTGCATGACATGCACCATCATCCCGCCGAACAGCCGCCGCTCGCGCAGGATCGAAGAGGTCATTTCCGGGGTCAGCAGGATGTCGAAGCGGCGCAGGGTCAGCAGGTTGGCATAAAGCGTCCACTTGCGGCGGATCTTGTCGCCGATCGCGCCGCCCCTGCGCCAGCCGATCAGCCGCTTGATCCGCAGCCCGGCATCGGGAGCGAAGCGCGCGATGATCGCCTCGTGCCAGTCGGTGGTCACCAGGATGCAGACATCAAGGCCGGCACGCGACAATTCCGCCGCCGGCCCGAGAACGTGCAACAACTGGTGCGGTTCGCCAATGGCGAGCACCCCGATGGCCGGGCTTTTCGCCCCGCACGAGCGTATCGACAGATCCTCGCGGTTCATCCGTCTCTCTTCACCGCGCGCGGAGAACTCGGTGCCTTTGCTGCGGGCGCGCCAGTGCCTTCTATCGGTCCGAGGCCGTGGCGTTCAAGCCCGGCGGCGCGGATCAATCGGCAATTGCGGGAAACGGGCGGGCAAACGGCGATTCCTTGCCGATCCGGCACGGGAACCGCCCGGGCCGGGCCGACATCGCCGGGTCACGCCCGCAGGCCCGCCGCGGTAAAGCGCCCGGGAAAGAAGGCGGCGGCGCAGGTGTAGACGGTTCCAAGCGCCTCGTCGCGGCCGTAAGGCTTGGTCATCGTCATCAGGTCCAGCCAGACCCCCTCGATGGTGACCCGCAGCACCCGGGCGATCCGGGCCGGATCGCCGCTGCCGTCCCCGGCTGCGATCATCCGGGCGCAGATCGATTCCATCACCGCGATATAGGCCTCGTCGTTCGAGCCGCATTGTTCCTGATACATCGGCCGGCACTGCGCCTCGCCCCAGAAGGCGCACCAGGCCGACAGCCGCGACGGCGTGCAGATGGCCGGCTCGAAATCGGCACGCAGCATCGCGTCAAGCCGCGCCACCGGGTCCGGCCCCGCGGCCTCCAGCGCGCCGGTCCAGTTCAGCCGGTATTCCTCGGCCAGATAGAGCAGCGTCTCGGTCAGAAGCTTGTCCTTGGACTGGAAGTGGAAGTTCACCAGACCGTGCGACAGCCCGGCCATGCGCGCGACATCGGTCAGCGTGGTGCGGGCAAAGCCGCGCGCCGCTATCGTCTCGATCGTCGCCTCGATCAGTTGCTGGCGCCGCGCATCGCGGCCAAGCTTGCGCGGCGGCGGCGGGGCGTCCGGCGCGGCGGCATCTGGGGTCGGGTCGGGCGCGTCGGACATGCTCAGCCTCATCGGGGCGGGGGCCGGGTCGGTTCCCCGACACATAGGCAATCGTGACCGGCGTGCAAAGCCCGGAATGGCTTCGCTGATTGACAGATCAGTCAATATCTGGCTGGATGAGGGGGAAAGATGCATCTCCGGCACCCGCCGCACGCAATCCATATGCATCCTGACAATCGAAGGACCAGACCATGCGCCCGCTGCCCAGCCGGACCCTGACCCGATCCAACGCCCAGTATAAGCGGGCATTGAAGCGCCTGCCGCTGGGCGTCGCCTCGACCTTCCGCTACTGGGGCGATGACCGCACGATCTACGCCAGCCATGGCAAGGGCGGGCGGATCTGGGACATCGACGACAACGGCTATGTCGATTACCGGCTTGGCTACGGGCCGGCGATCCTTGGCTACGGCGACGACCGGGTCGATGCGGCGGCGCGGCGCGGGATCGAGGTCGGCGGCGTCTTCGCGCTGTCGACCGAACGCGAGTTGATCGTTGCCGACCGCATCGCCAAGATGGTGCCCGGCGTCGATCTGGTTCGCTTTTCCAACTCGGGGACCGAGGCGGTGATGGCCGCCCTGCGGCTGGCCCGCGCCCATACCGGGCGCGACAGCTATCTGCTGATCGAAGGCGCCTATCACGGGCTTTTCGATGCGGCGATGTGGATGGCCAACCTCGAGGACTGGGACCAGAGCGCCAATCGCGACCCCGAGATCACCGCCTATTCGAAGGGCATCCCGCAGGAGTTGAAGACGCTGGCCCATCTGGTGCCGATGAATGACCTGCAAAGGCTGGAAGACACCTTTCGCCGCCACGGCGACACGATGGCGGCGATGCTGATCGAGCCGATCCAGGGCAATTGCTGCGGCATCGCCGCCTCGGTCGACTATGTCCGCCTGGCACGCGAGCTTTGCACCCGCTACGGGGTCTTGCTGATCATCGACGAGGTCAAGACCGGCTTTCGCGTCGCCAAGGGCGGGGTGCAGTCGCTTTACGGCGTCACCCCCGACATCTCGACCTTCGCCAAGGCGGTGGCCAACGGCTATCCGATCGCCGTGGTCGCCGGGCGCGAGGGGGTGATGCGCACCTTCCGCTATGGCGGTGCGGCCCATGGCGGCACCTATACCGCCCATTCGGTCAGCCTTGCGGCGGCCGAGGAATGTCTGCGCATCCTTGACGAGACACCCGCGCTCCAGACCATCGCGACCTATGGCGAGACGCTGAAAGCCGGCATATCGCGCATCCTCGAGCGGCGCGGGATCGTCCATTCCTATGCCGGACATGCCTCGATGTTCGGGCTGTTCTTTGCCGAGAAGGCGCCCGACAACTACCGCGACTGGAAGACCTCGGATTACAGTTTCTACGACCAGATGGCCTATTTCCTGCATGACCTCGGCATCATCGTCGAGCCCGACAGCCGCGAGCCCTGGTTCGTCTGCGAGGCGCACGGGCTTGACGCCACCTGCCTGAGCGACACGCTGAAGGCGGTGGAAACCGCCGTCGACCTGACGCTTGAGCATTTCGAGGCCGAGAAACGGGCATGAGCCTGGACGCGATCATCATCGGGGCCGGCCACAACGGGCTGGTGACCGCCTGCTACCTGGCCCGGGCCGGGATGAAGGTGGTGGTGGTCGAGAAGAACGACTGGATCGGCGGGGCGGCGGTGTCGCGATCATTGCATCCGGGCTTCACCTACTCCAACTGCTCCTATGTCTCGTCGCTGTTTCGCCCCGAGATCATGCGCGATCTGGACTTGCCGCGCCACGGCCTGCAGATCCTGCCCTATGAGGGCGGCGCGGTCCTGACCCGCGACGGCGGCTATCTGGCGATGTTCCGCGACCATGACGCCAACCGCCGCGAATTTGCCCGCCGCAACCCGCGCGACGCCGAGGCCTATGACCGCTATGCCCGCGACGTGCTGCGTCACTGCCGCTTCATCCGCCCGCTTCTGATGCGCACCCCGCCCGATCCGTCGCGCTTTCGCCCGCGCGATCTGGCCGAACTGGCCTGGCTGGGCCGCAAGGTGATGGCGATGTCGGAAGAACAGATCGCCGCGATGGTGCGGTTCTGGACGATGTCGATCGCCGATTACCTCGACGAGTATTTCACCGATCCGGTGATCAAGGCCTATCTTGCGGTCTCGGCGATCATCGGCACCGCCCTTGGGCCGATGTCGCCGGGCTCGGCCTATGTGCTCTTGCATCACTACATGGGCGATGTCGACGGCAATGTCGGCGCCTGGGGCTTTGCCCGGGGCGGCATGGGGTCGATCACCACCGCCCTGCACCGCTCGCTTCAAGCTGCCGGCGGCACGGTGCGCGCCGGCCGCGGGGTCGAGCGGATCCTGGTCGCCAACGGCCGCGCGGTCGGGGTCCGGCTGGAGGGGGGCGAGGAGGTTCGCGCCCGCCGCGTCATCTCGAACATGGATGTCAAGCGCACGCTTCTGACCCATGTCGAGGCTGCCGAACTGCCGGGCGATCTGCGTCGGCAGGTGGCGCGGTTCAAGACCCGGGGGTCGTCGGGCAAGGTCAATATCGCCCTTGACGGGCCGCCGCGCTTCACCGCCCTGCCCGAAGGGGCGCCGATGCTGAAGGGCGATCTGCACTTCACCGATTCGATCGAGCGGATGGAGCGCGCCTATGACGACTGGAAATCCGGCCACTTCAGCCGCGACCCCTTCCAGGACATGATGATCCCGACGATGATCGACCCGACGATGGCGCCGCCGGGCAAGCATTTCATGTCCTGCTTCGTGCAATATGCGCCGCCGAAGATCGCGGGCCGCGACTGGACCGACGCCGACCGCGACGCCTTCGGCAAGACCGTGATCGACCAGATCGAGGCCCATGCCCCGGGCTTTCGCAACCTGATCCTGCACGCCGAGGTCCGCACCCCGCGCGAGCTTGAGGCCGAGGTCGGGCTGACCGACGGCAATATCTTTCAGGGTGAGCTGACCTTCGATCAGCTGCTCTTCAACCGGCCGCTGCCGGGCTATGCCCAGTATCGCAGCCCGATCCGCGACCTCTGGCTTTGCGGGTCCTCGACCCATCCGGGCGGCGGGGTGATGGGCGCGCCGGGGCGCAATGCCGCCGCCGAGATCCTGCGCGAGATCCGCGCGCCGGCAACCATGGGCGATGCCTATGCCGTCCTCTGACGCGATCGTCATCGGCGGCGGGCCGAACGGCCTTGCCGCGGCGGCGCGGCTGGCCGCCTCGGGGCGGCGGGTGACGCTGTGCGAGGCCGGGGCGGTTGCGGGCGGCGGTGCGGTGACGGCGGAATTCGCGCCGGGCTACCGGGTGTCCGGCCTTGCGCATCTGCTTGGCCATCTCGATGCGCGGGTGATCGCCGGCATGGAGCTTGAGCGCCACGGCCTTGCCTTTGCCGCGACCGGGCTGGCAACCACGGCGGTTTCGGCCACCGGCGATCACCTCCGGCTGGAGGGGGCGGCGGGGGCGAGGCTGACCGGGCGGATCGCGCCCGAGGACGTGCTGGCCTGGGACCGGCTGCGCAGCCGGCTGATGGCCTTTGCCGCGGCGCTGGCGCCGATGCGGGCGATGGCGCCGCCGCGTCTGGCGCGCGGGGCGGCCAACGAGATGCTGCGGCTGGCGCGGGTCGGCCTTGGCCTGCGCCGCCTCGGCCGGGACGAGTTTCGCGAGTTTCTGCGGATGATCCTGATCAATGTCGCCGATGTCGCCGAGGACGAGCTGTCAGACGACCGCCTCGGCGGGCTTCTCGCTTTCGACGCGACGCTTGGCGCCTGGCTTGGCCCGCGTTCGCCGAACTCGCTGATCCTTTACCTCGACCGGCTGGCGGGCGGGATGGCGGGGCAACAGGCGGCGCTGGCCTTGCCGAAGGGCGGCATGGGCACGGTCGCCGCGGCGATGGCCCGCGGCGCCGAGGCGAAAGGCGTCGTGCTGCGGACCGGCGCCCGGGTCGCGCGCATCCTGGTCGAGGACGGCCGCGCCCTGGGCGTCGCCCTGGCGGACGGCGAGGAGATCCGCGCCGATCTGGTGGTCTCGGCGATCGGGCCGAAGGCGACGCTGGCCGGTCTGGTCGGGCCGCGCCACCTTGATACCGGCTTTCTGCGCCAGACCGCGGCAATCCGCGCCCGCGGCGGGGCGGCCAAGCTGCATCTGGCGCTGACCGGCCTGCCGGATTTCCGCGGCGCCGATCCGAAGACCCGGCTGGTCATCGCGCCCTCGGTCAACGCGGTCGAGGCCGCCTTCAACCCGGTCAAATACGGCGAGGTGCCGGACCGGCCGGTGATGGAGGCCATCCTGCCCTCGGCGCATGAGGACGGTTTCGCCCCGGGCGGCCATCACGTCCTGTCGGCGATCGTGCAGTTCGCCCCGCACGCGCCGAAGGACGGCGCCGATCAGGCACGCGCCCTGATGCTGGAACGCAGCCTTGCGGTGCTGGAGGATCACGCCCCCGGCCTCGGCGCGCTGATCGCCCATGCCGAGATGCTGATGCCCCAGGACATCGCGGCGCGCCACGGCATGGTGGGCGGCGCCTGGCACCATGCCGATCTGGCGGTCGAACAGATGCTGTTCCTGCGCCCCTTCGCCGCGGTCGCGCAATACCGCACCCCGGTTGCCGGGCTGTGGCTGGGCGGCGCGGGTTGCCATCCCGGCGGCCATGTCTCGGGGGCGGCGGGATGGAACGCCGCCGGCGCGATCCTGGCGGAGGGCGGCAGATGAGCGATCCGCGCCTGCATTACCGCGCGCCCTTGCTGCGCACGCCCTTTCACCCCCGCATCGCCGAGGCCAACGTCCTGAACCAATGGGGCGCCTGGGCCGGTTATACCACCGCCCTCGCCCTTCAGGACGAGGAGATGGAATATACCGCCATCCGCAATGGCGCGAGCCTTTATGACCTGTGCCCGATGGTGAAATACCGCATCATGGGGCCGCAGGCGGCAGAATATCTTGGCCGCCTGACCCTGCGTGACGTGGTCCGCCAGCCGGTGGGCACGGTGCGCTATACCGCCTGGTGCGACGATGCCGGCAAGGTTCTTGACGATGGCACGCTGTTTCGTCTGGCCGAGGCGGAGTTCATGCTGTGCTGTCAGGAACGCCACCTGCCCTGGCTTCTCGATGCCGCCAGCGGCTTTGATGTTGCCATCGCCGAGATCACCGAGGCGGTCGCGGCGCTGTCGCTGCAAGGGCCGTGCAGCGCCTCGGTGCTGCGCGCGGCGGGGCTTGACGTCTCGGCGCTGAAGCCCTTCGCCGTCACCCGGCAGGAGTTCGCCGGCACCACGCTGACCCTCTCGCGCACCGGCTTTACCGGCGATCTCGGCTATGAGCTCTGGCTGGCGCCCGAGGCGGCGCTGCCGCTCTGGGACGGGCTGATGGCGGCGGGGGCGCCCTGGGGCATCCGCCCGATCGGCTCGAACGCACTGAACCTCGCGCGGATCGAGGCCGGGTTCATCATCGCCAATGCCGATTTCGTGCCCGCCGAACAGGCGCTGCGCGAGGATCGCCCGCGCTCGCCCTTCGAGATCGGGCTGGACTGGATGATCGACTGGCAGAAGGGCCATTTCAACGGCCGCCGCGCGCTTCTGGCCGAGCGGGACGGCCAGACCTCGCGCTGGGCGCTGGTCGCGCTCGATATCGAGGGTAACGTGCCGGCCGAGGGCGCCCTGCTTTACCACGGCAAGACGCGCGAGGTCGGCCACATCACCGCCGCCGCCTGGTCGCCGGCGACCAAGCGCAACGTGGCCTTGGCCTCGCTGCGCCGGCCCTGGGACCGGACCGCGGCGGATGACCTCTGGGCCGAGGTCTATGCGCTGCGCGAGTTGCACTACGTCAAGCTGATGCTGCGGGCGCGGATCACCGAACGGCCGTTCTTTGCCCCCGCCCGCCGCCGCGCCACCCCGCCCGAGGACTTCTGAACGCCGCGATTTCCGAAAGCAAAGGCCATGACCCATCACCGCCACGCGGACTCGCCGCTGCTCGATCACTGCCCCGAAACCCTGCCGGCGCGGGCCTACAGCGATCCGGACTGGTTCGCGCGCGAGCGGCGCGCGATCTGGGCGCGCGAATGGGTCCTTGCCGGGCGGCTGGGCGATCTGGCGCCGGGCAGCATGCGGCGCGTCGAGGTGGCCGGGCAGGCGCTGATCCTGTGCCGCGACGGCGAGGGCCGCGTCACCGCCTTTCACAACACCTGCCGCCACCGCGGGGCAGAGCTGTGCGCGGCCGCCGAACAACCGCTTGGCCGGCTGATCCGCTGCCCCTATCACGCCTGGGCTTACGGCACCGACGGCCGGCTGGTGTCGGTTGCCCATGCCACGCCGACGGCGGATTTCGACGCGCGCGATCACGGGCTTTTCCCGGTCCATGTCCGGCACTGGAACGGCTTTGTGTTCCTTTGCCTTGCCGATGACCCGGCCGAGTTTCGCCCCGACCTCGGGCTTGAGGCGCTGGCGAACTGGCCGATGGACGATCTGGTGACCGGCCATGTGATGGAAACCGACATCGCCTGCAACTGGAAGATCTTCTGGGAAAACTACAACGAATGCCTGCATTGTCCGGGCATCCATCCCGAACTCTGCGACATGGTGCCGGTCTACCGCCAAGGCATCATGGCGGCGAACGAGGCGCCGGGCTGGACGCCCGACACCCCCGCAGCACCGGTCTTGCGGCCGGGCGCGCGCAGCTGGACGATGACCGGCGCGCCGGCCGGGCCGGAGTTTTCCGGGCTGAGTGCTGCCGAGCGCGCCGCCGGCTTCACCTTCGTCACGCTTTATCCCACGGCCTATATCGTCGCCCATGTCGATCACGTCCGCGCCGTCAGCCTGACGCCGCTCGGGCCCGAACGGACCCGGCTGCGCGCCGAATGGCTGTTCTTGCCCGAGACCCTGGCGCAGCCCGGCTTTGACCTCGCCCATGTCACCGACTTCGCCAGCATCGTGATGAGCCAGGACGCCGCGGCCTGCGAGATGAACCAGCGCGGCCTGCGCTCGGACCGCTACCGGGCCGGCCGGCTGATGCCGCAGGAATTCGACATCCACCGCTTTCACCAGTGGCTGCTGTCACGGTTGGAGGCCGCCGAACCGGAGGGCCGCCATGACTAGCTCGCTTGCCGCCTCTGCCACCCCGGTTCCGGCGGGCTGGGACCGCCGCGGCCTGCCCGGCTGGTGCTATCACTCGCGCGCGCTTTTCGATCTGGAACGCGAGGCGCTGTTTCTGACCCATTGGCAGATCGTCGGCCATGTCGCCGACCTGCCGGCGCCGGGCGACTGGCTGTCCTTCGATCTGCTCGGCGAACGCGCGGTGGTGATGCGCGGCCAGGACGGGATCTTGCGCGCCTTTCACAACCTGTGCCGGCACCGGGGCGCGCGGGTGGTCGATGGCGCCTCGGGCCATTGCAAGGGCGCCATCGTCTGCCCGTTCCATGGCTGGGTCTACAACCTTGACGGCAGCTTGCGCGGCCCCGCCCGGCCCGAAAGCTTCGGCGCCATGGAGCGCGGCGATTTCGGCCTGAAGAAGATCGAGATGGAGGTCTGGCAGGGCTTCGTCTTCCTGCGCTTCCATCCCGGCCCGCAACCGGCCGTGGCCGACTGGCTGGCCCCTTACGGCCCCGATTTCGACGCCTACCGGGCGGCCGGCCTGCTGCCCGCGCAGCGGCCGGACTGGGCCACCGAACTGCCGGTCAACTGGAAGTCGGTGCGCGATGTCGACAACGAGGGCTATCATGTCGCGATGGCCCATCCGGCGTTGCAGGACCTATACGGGCGCAGCTACCGCGACCTGGTCTATCCCGGCGGCCTGTCGCATTCGATCGCCGAGTTCGGCGATCAGCCGGGGCGGCGCTGGTCGGTGCGCCGCTATCTTTCGCTGGCACCGGTGCAGGACTGGCTGCCCGACCGGCTGCGTCGGTCCTGGACCTATTACGGGGTCTTCCCGAACGCGGTGATCGCCTTCACCCCGGAAGGCGCGCAATTCTATCAGGATCTGCCGGTCACGCCCGGCCTGACCCGGCTGACCGGCCGGCTTTACCGGCGCGCCGACGAGACCCGCGCGATGCGGGCGGCGCGCTATCTGGCAATGCGGATCGACCGCGAGACCTCGGCCGAGGACCGGCAGCTTTCGATCTGGTCGAACGAATCGATGAAATCGGCGGCCTTCGACGATTTCCACCTTTCGGATCTCGAATACGGGGTGCGGGCCCATCATGACCAGCTGCGCCGCCTGATCCCGGTGACCCGCCTGCCCGCGGCCCCGCCAGAGGGCCGCATCAAGGCGGTGAACGAAGAATTGCTTCGCACATCGGGAAATAATTCCTAAGCTGGCGGAAAAATCCAACGGAGGAGACGCGACATGACCCTTCTGACCCGTCGATCGACGCTGACCGCCATCGGCGGCGCGCTGGCCATTCCCTATGTCCGCCCGTCCTGGGCGCAGGCCGGCACCGTCAATGTCTACAACTGGTCCGATTACATCGGCGAGACGACGCTGGCCGATTTCGAGGCCGCGACCGGGATCGGTGTCGTCTATGACACCTATACCTCGGCCGAGGAGATGCAGGCCAAGATGCTGGCCGGCTCGACCGGCTACGACCTGGTCGACCACGCCGGACTTGACCTGCCGCGCGCCATCGCCGCCGGCATCTATCACCCGCTCGACCGCGCCAAGCTGCCGGGCTGGAAGAACCTCGACCCCGAGATCATGCGCATCCTTGCCGGCTGGGACCCGGACAACCGCTACGGCGTGCCCTACATGTGGGGATCGGTCGGCTTCACCTACAACGTCGACCTGGTGGAAGAACGCATCCCGGGCGCCGACATGACCTCGATGGATCTGATCTTCAAGCCGGAGAATGCCGCGAAACTGGCCGATTGCGGGATCTCGATCCTCGACAGCCCGACCGACATCATGCTGATGGTGCTGAAATACCTCGGCCTTGACGGCGACACCACCAATCTGGACGACTACCAGAAGGTGGTCGAGGCGTTCAAACCGATCCGCCCCTATATCCGCACCTTCGACAATGCCAATTACCTCAACGCCATCCCCAATGGCGAATTGTGCGCGATCAACAGTTGGTCGGGCGATTACGCCACCGCCGCGACCCGCGCCGCCGAGGCCGGGATCGAGATGAACCTGGCCTATTTCGTGCCGACCACCGGGGCGCCGGCCTGGGTCGACACGATGTGCATCCCGATCGATGCGCCGAACCGCGACAATGCCTACCGCTTCCTCGATTTCCTGCTGCAGCCCGAGGTGATCGCCGGCTGCACCAACTACACCTGGTATGCCAATGCCAATATCCCGGCGCGCGAATTCATCGACCCCGAGATCCTCGCCGACCCGGCGGTCTATCCCGACGAAGAGACGATCGCGCGGATGTGGGCGCCCAAGCCCTTCAGCGAGGAACAGGACCGCGCGATCAACCGCGCCTGGCAGGAGATCAAGTCGGGTTGACGGCCAGCGGTTCGGGTGCCCCTGACATGACCGGGACCGAGGCCGGAATCCCCGCCCCCGCCGCCAGCGTTGCGGCCTTTGCCCGCCCGGCACCACCGCTGCCGGGCGCCAAGGTGCCGCCCTTCATCCGGATCAAAGGCGTCACCAAGCGCTTCGGCACCTTCACCGCCGTCGATGGCGTCAGCCTCGACATCCTCAAGGGCGAGATCTTCTCGCTGCTCGGCGGATCGGGTTGCGGCAAGACCACGCTTTTACGGATGCTCGCCGGTTTCGAGGCGCCGAGCGAGGGTCGCATCTTCATCGACGGCCAGGACATGACCGACCTGCCACCCTACGAGCGGCCGGTGAACATGATGTTCCAGAGCTATGCGTTGTTCCCGCACATGAGCGTGGAACGCAACATCGGCTACGGCCTGAAGCACGAGGACATGACGGCCAGCCAGCGCCGCGACCGGGTGCGCGAGATGCTCGACCTGGTGCAACTGACCGAGTTCTCGCACCGCAAGCCGCACCAGATCTCGGGCGGTCAGCGTCAGCGCGTGGCGCTGGCACGCAGCCTGGCCAAGCAGCCGAAACTGCTTTTGCTCGACGAGCCCTTGGCAGCACTCGACAAGAAGCTGCGCGAGCATACCCAGTTCGAGCTGATGGACATCCAGGACAAGACCGGCACCACCTTCATCGTCGTCACCCATGACCAGGAAGAGGCGATGACGCTGTCGTCGCGGCTGGCGGTGATGGACAAGGGCCGGATCATGCAGATCGGCACCGCGACCGAGGTCTACGAATACCCCGCCTCGCGCTTCGTCGCCGGCTTCATCGGCTCTGTCAATGCCTTCGAGGGGACGGTTCGCGGCGTCTCCGGCGATCTGGCCGAAATCGCGGTGCCCGAGCTTGGCGGCGCGGTGACGGCGCGGGCGGTCCCCGGCCTTGGCCCCGGTCAGCCGATCGCGCTGGCGGTGCGGCCGGAAAAGATCGCCCTGTCGCGCAGCCGTCCCGAAGGGGTGAACGTGATTGCCGGCACGGTCCGCGACCTTGCCTATTTCGGCAAGGATTCGCTTTACCGCATAGCCCTGCCGTCGGGGCGCGTCCTGTCGGTGAACTCGGTCAACGCCCGCCGGCACGGCGAGCACGAGCGGGTGGCGGACTGGGAGGATGCGGTCTGGCTGTCCTTCGATCCGGCCGCCGCCATCCTGCTGAAGGACTAGGCGATGGCGGCGGCTCATCATGACGGAAGATGGGCGCGCTGGTTCAACCGCTCGGGCTGGATCCGGATCACCATCGGCGCGCCCTATCTGTGGCTGATCCTGTTCTTCCTGCTGCCCTTCGTCATCGTCATGGCGATGAGCTTCGCCACCCGCACCCCGACCGCGCCGCCCTTCTCCTTCGGCGGCGAGCATCCGCTGCTGAACACCGAGCATTACGCGAGGCTGGTGCAGGATGACCTCTACATCCGCGCCTATCTGAATTCGATCCTCAACGCGGCGGCGGCGACCGTCCTGTGCCTCTTGATCGGCTATCCGATGGCGCTGGGCCTGACCCGGGTCGGCCGGGCCTGGCGCAATGTGCTCTTGATGCTGGTGATCCTGCCGTTCTGGACCTCGTTCCTCTTGCGCGTCTATGCCTGGATGGGGCTGATGGGATCGAACAGCTGGTTCAACAAGCTTCTGACCGCCGGCTGGAACCTGGTGGTGCCGGCCGACTGGGCGCTGCGCTCGATCCCGATGATGAACAGCGGTTTCGCGGTGGCGCTGGTCACGGTCTATTCCTACCTGCCCTTCATGATCCTGCCGCTTTACGCGACGCTGGAAAAGCTGGACCTGACGCTGAACGAGGCGGCGATGGACCTTGGATCAAAGCCCTTCGCGGTCTTTCGCGACGTGACGCTGCCCCTGTCGGTGCCGGGCATCATCGCCGGCAGCCTGCTGGTCTTCATCCCGGCCTCGGGAGAGCTGATCATCCCCTCGCTGGTCGGTTCCTCCGCCCGCCCGATGATCGGCCGCGTCATCTCGGACGAATTCGCAAGTGCCCGCGACTGGCCGATGGCCTCGGCGGTGGCGGTGGCGCTTTTGCTGCTCTTGGTCGTGCCGATGATGGTCTACACCCATTTCGAGGGCAAATCGCACGCCCGGGCCGAGGGGGGCGGGCGATGAACCGCCGCCCGGTCTTCCTGATCACCATGCTCGCTTTCGGCTTTGCCTTCTTCTACATCCCGATCCTGTCGATGATGGTCTATTCCTTCAACGCCTCGCGGCTGGCGACGGTCTGGGGCGGGTTTTCGACCAAGTGGTATGTCTCGCTTCTGTCGAACCGGCAGGTGCTGACGGCCGCGGTGCTGTCGATCAAGATCGCGCTGCTGAGTGCCACCTTCGCCACCATCCTCGGCACCATGGCCGGGATCGCGCTGGCGCGGTTCAGGCGGTTTCGCGGGCGAACGGTGTTTTCCGGCCTGGTCACCGCGCCCCTGGTGATGCCCGAGGTGATCACCGGCATCGCCTCCCTGATGCTCTTCATCCTGATGGCCGAATGGATCGGCTGGCCGGCGCAACGCGGCTTCACCACGGTGACGCTGGCGCATATCACCTTCTCCATGGTCTTCGTCACCACCATCGTCCATTCGCGCCTGGTGCAGGCCGATGCGGCGATCGAGGAGGCGGCGATGGACCTCGGCTCGCGGCCCTGGCAGGTGATGCGCGACATCACCCTGCCGGTGATCGCGCCGGCGATCCTGTCGGGCTGGCTGCTGGCTTTCACCATCTCGCTTGACGATGTGGTGATCACCAATTTCACCACCGGTCCGGGAACCACGACCCTGCCGATCCTGATCTGGTCGAAGGTCAAGCTTGGCGTGACGCCGGATATCAACGCGCTGGCGACGATCACCGTGCTGATCGTCGGCTTTGGCGTGGCGATCGCCGGCTGGCTGTTGAACCGGGCCGAGAAGCGGCGCGAAGCGGATGCGCACCTGGCTTATCAGGAGAACCGATGACCGACGATCAGCCCGAGGATCAGCGCGCGCGCCTTGATCTGGCGACCCCGCCCGGGGTGCCGGGATCGGGCCGGCTGCGCTACGCGGCGGCGATGCAGCTGAACCGCTGCGGCCTTCTTGGCGACGAGGCGCTGGAAGTTTACCGCATCTGCGCGCCGCTCGACGCCGAGGATCCCTTGGCGCTTCTGGCTGCGCGCGGGCTGGACGGGGAGGCGCCGGCCCGGTCGGCGCCGGCGCCGGCGCCGGCGCTGCTGCTCGGCCGTCTTGTCGATGCGGCCGACCGCTATCTGGCCGGGCTTTGCGGCCCGGGCATCGCCGAGGTTCGCGCCCTGATCGGGCGCTGGCGCGGCGGGCCGGTCACCGCCCGGCCCGGGGCCGCGCATCCGGTGGTCGCCGCCCATCTCGGCCCGGCGCTGGAAGCCCTGGGCGCGACCCATCCCGACCTCGCCGCGGCGATCAAAGCCGCGGCGCCGCACCTCGACTGGGTCGGTTATGATCTTTACCCGCCGGAAGAGATCGGCCCGGGTTTCGCCACCGGCCATGCCTTTGCCTCGCTGATCGGCGAGGAGGCCGCGATCGCGGCCGAGGATTTCGACCTCGGGCTGTTCCTGATCGCGCCCGATGTGCTTTACCGCGACCATTGCCATCCGGCGCCCGAGCTTTACGCGCCGCTGACCGGGCCGCATGGCTGGCGTTTCGGCACCGCCGCGCCGCTGACGGTGCTGCCGGCGCATCATCCGGTCTGGAACCCGCCGGGCGCGGTTCACCTGACCAAGGTCGGGCCGCTGCCCTTTCTCTGTCTTTTCGCCTGGACCCGCGACGTGTCGCGGCCGGCGCGGGTGGTGCCGGCCGCGGACTGGGCCGAGCTGGAGCGTTTCAGGATCGGGGGCTGAGCCATGGAGCCGGTGGCGGGCGAGCATTATCACGGCCGGATGATCGGGATGCTCGAGGCGATCTGGGGCGAGGGCTTCCTGTCGCCGGGCGGGCGCGATGAGGTGGCGCGCCTGGTTGCCGGCAGCGACAGCGACCTTGCCGGCCGGTCGGTTCTGGATATCGGCTGCGGTGCGGGCGGCATCGACATCGCACTGGTACAGGACCATGCGGCGGGCTTTGTCTGCGGCATCGATGTCGAGGATACCGTCCTGGCCCGCGCCCGGGCGCTTGTCGCCCGCGCCGGGCTTGGCGACCGGATCGGCTGCATCAAGGTCGTGCCCGGGCCGCTGCCCTTTCCGCCAGGCTGTTTCGACATCGTCTTTTCCAAGGATTCGATCGTCCACATTCCCGACAAGGCGGCGCTGATGGCCGAGGTCTTCCGGGTGCTGAGGCCCGGCGGCCGCCTGGTCGCCTCGGACTGGCTGATCGGCCATGACCGGGTGCCTTCGGCGGCGATGGCGGAGTATATCGCCGCCGAGGGGCTTGATTTCGGCATGGCCTCGCCGGCGCGCTACCGCGCGGCGATGGAGCGTGCCGGGTTCGAGGCGATCGTGCTTGCCAGCCGCAACGCCTGGTACCGCGACGCGGCGCGGATCGAGCTGGCGCGGCTGGAAGGCCCGGTCGGCGAGGCGGCGGCGAAAATCGTCGGCCGCGACTTTGTCGAGGAGAACATCGGCATCTGGCGACGGATGATCCCGGTCCTCGACAGCGGCGAGCATTGCCCGACCCATCTGAGCGCGCGAAAACCCGGCTGAGGCGGCGGCGGAGGGCGCAGGAGGCCTCCGGCGGAGGTATTTTCAAACAGAAGAAGCGGCAGGGGTCAGCGCGCCGGTCTCGGTGATGATCATGCTCATGGCGACGTCATGCCATTGCGGGAAGATCGTCGGCAGCCGGGCGGCGGCAAGGCCGATGCCGATCGGCCGGATCGCCGGGTTGGCGGCCAGGGTGCGGTCGAAATAGCCGCCGCCATAGCCGAGCCGGTAGCCGGCGGCGTCAAAGCCGACCAGCGGGGCCAGCGCGATGTCGGGGGTGATCCAGTCGCCGGAGGCCGGCACCGGGATGTTCCAGAAGCCGCGTTGCATCGCGGTGTCTGGCGTCCAGGCGCGAAAGCGCAGCGGCCGGGCCTTTTCGGTGACCAGCGGCAGGGCGGCGGTGGCGCCGCGCGCGGCGAGGCCGGCAAGCCAGAAGCGCAGGTCGAGTTCGGACCGGATCGGCCACCAGGCCGAGACGGTCAGGCCGCGGATATCGCCGAGATCCGCGTCGAGATGGCGCGCGACGGCGCGGGCGGCGTCCTGGCGGGTCCGGACGGCGAGGGCGGCGCGGTCTTCCAGCAGCCGGGCCCGCTCGGCCTTGCGCCAGCGCGCCACGTCGCGGGCCTGAACCGGGTCGATGTCGCCGGGCAGGCCGCCCTGCTCAAGGCTGAGTTCATGCCAGAAGCACGGCGGCGAGGCCGGGCCGGCGCGGTGATCATGGCCGGGCATGGTGATTCCCCCCCCCGTTCGGTCCTGTCGCCAGCCGAATGCGCGCTGCCCGGCCTGTCAAGCGCCGGAACCGGCGGTGGGCGCCGCTGCGAGGTCATTGTGCATATTTGCACGGTGGCATCGACCGGCACTCGCCTCACGCTGGATGACGGTCCGGCCAACGCCGCCGTGTCGGGATGTGAGCGCGCAAGGCCGCCCCGGCGGCGATCCTTGACGGGCCAGTGACCGCCGGGGGCTGCGGGCATGGCGGCCGGCGCATTCAAGCCAACGGCAGGGAAAAACCGCGTGATCGGCTGCGACTGGCTTGTGATTTCGCCCTGCCGGCACGGCCGCGCATATTGGTGTCATGGGATCCACGGCGGATCCGAACCAGTCACCTTCACCTTTCCAGGAAAGGACATCCGATGAAACATCTTCTTCTGGCCAGCACCATCGCCCTTCTTGCCGCGGGCACCGTATCGGCGCGGACCTTCCCCGACCTGATCTTCCCGAACCATCAGGGCAGCGAGCTGTCGAAGAGCGAGCGGATCGATGTGCGCAAGCGCGTGCCGAACGCGATGCTCGACGATCTGACGCTGTCGCAGGTCGAGGCGATCCGCGACACGCTGCGCAGCGACGACCGCAATCGCGGCGGCAACATCCGCTCGATCCTGATGCGGTGATCGCCGGCCTGCGGGCCCGACCGACCGGGGCGCCCCATTGCGGGCGCCCCTTTTCGCTGGTCGCCCGGCTGGCACCGCCACAGGCGGCCTGGCGCCGTCCTGCGGTGACATGATCATCACGAGATGCGGACAATGCTGAAACGCGGTTGGCCTTTCGGGCCTTCATGTTGCACAAGCGGTTGACAGACAGAACCGAGGGCCAGATGTCGAAAACCCATGACTGTCGCGTGCTTGCCGCGCGAACCGATCATCCTGTCGCTGTCGGGAGGTTCGCGTGAAACGTCCCGTCCTGTTCGTGATCCTGGCCCTGGTGGTCGCCACGCTGATCCTGCTGATCGGCCGCAACCCGCCCGACCTTGACGGGTTGCGCAGCCAGATCGCCGAGATCGGCCAGTGGCGCGCCGATCAGCCGCTGTTGGTGGCGGGGCTGTTCTTTCTGGCCTATGTCGGGGTTACCGCCCTGTCGCTGCCGCTGGCGGCGTGGATGACGCTGGCGGCCGGGGCGCTTTTCGGCTTCGGCTGGGGGCTGGTGATCGTTTCCTTCGCCTCGACGATCGGCGCCACAATCGCCTTTCTGGCGGCGCGGTTCCTGCTGCGCGACTGGGTGCAGGCGCGGTTCGGCGCCCGGATGGCGGCGATCGACGAGGGTATGGCGCGGGACGGGGCGTTTTACCTTTTCACCCTGCGGCTGATCCCGGCGGTGCCGTTCTTCGCGGTCAACCTTCTGATGGGCCTGACCGCGATCCCGGCGCTGCGGTTCTACTGGGTCAGCCAGATCGGCATGCTGGCCGGCACCGCCGCCTATGTGAACGCCGGCACGCAGCTGGCGCAGCTTGACAGCCTGAAGGGCATCATCTCGGCGCCCCTGCTGGTGTCCTTCGTGCTATTGGGCATCTTTCCCTGGATCGCGAAGCTGGTGGTCGGGCTGATCCGGCGCCGCCGGGTCTATGCCCGCTGGACCCGGCCGGCGCGCTATGACCGCAACCTGATCGTGATCGGCGCCGGGGCGGCCGGCCTGGTCAGCGCCTATATCGGCGCCGCGGTCAAGGCCAAGGTGACGCTGATCGAGGGCCACCGGATGGGCGGCGACTGTCTGAACTACGGCTGCGTGCCGTCGAAGGCGCTGATCAAGTCGGCCAAGATCGCCCACCAGATGCGCAATGCCGATCACTACGGTCTGATGGCAACGGTGCCGGGCTTTTCCTTTGCCAGGGTGATGGAGCGGATCCACCGGGTGATCGCCGATGTCGCCCCGCATGACAGCATCGAGCGCTACGAGGGGCTTGGCGTCGAGGTGCTGACCGGACATGCGCGGCTGATCGACCCCTGGACGGTCGAGATCACCGCCGCCGACGGCAGCACGCAGCGGCTGAGCGCGCGGGCGATCATCCTCGCCACCGGGGCGGCGCCCTTCGTGCCGCCGCTGCCGGGGATCGACGATGTCGGCTATGTCACCTCGGACACGCTCTGGGACCGGTTCGCCACGCTCGATGCCGCGCCGAAGCGGCTGGTTGTGCTCGGTGGCGGGCCGATCGGGTCGGAACTGGCGCAAAGCTTCGCCCGGCTCGGATCCTCGGTGACGCAGATCGAGATGGCGCCGCGGATCATGATCCGCGAGGACGAGGAGGTCTCGGCGCTGGCCAAGGCGGCGCTGGAGGCGGACGGCGTCACCGTGCTGACCGGGCACAAGGCGCTGTCCTGCGGGGTGACGGATGGCGAGAAATGGATCGAGGTCGAGGCCGGCGGCGAGCGCAGCCGGATCGTCTTCGACGAGATGATCGCCGCGGTCGGGCGCAGCCCGCGGCTGAAGGGCTACGGGCTGGAAGAGTTGGGCATTCCGGTCAAGCGGGTGATCGAGACCAACGAGTATCTCGAGACGCTTTATCCCAACATCTATGCGGCGGGCGACGTGGCGGGGCCCTATCAGTTCACCCATACCGCCGCCCATCAGGCCTGGTTCGCCAGCGTCAATGCGCTTTTCGGCACCTTCAAGCGGTTCAAGGCCGATTACCGGGTGATCCCCTGGGCGACCTTCCTTGACCCCGAGGTGGCGCGGGTCGGGCTGAACGAGCAGGAGGCGCGCGAACAGGGCATCGCGCATGAGGTGACGCGCTTTCCGATGGACGACCTTGACCGCGCCATCGCCGATGGCACCACCGCAGGCTTCGTCAAGGTGCTGACGGTGCCGGGGCGCGACCGGATCCTTGGCGTCACCATCGTCGGCGCCCATGCCGGCGACCTTCTGGCCGAATATGTCCTGGCGATGAAGCACGGGCTTGGGCTGAACAAGATCCTCGGCACGATCCATACCTATCCGACCCTGGCCGAGGCCAACAAATATGCCGCCGGCGAATGGAAGCGGGCGCATGTCAACCCGGCGGCGCTGCGCATCCTGGAGCGGTTCCATGCCTGGCGTCGCGGCTAGGGCCGAGCGGCGATGATCGACCGCTACATCCTGCCCCTGCAGCGGCGGCTTCTGGCGCCGCCGGCGCGGCTGCTGGCCCGCGCCGGCATCGGTGCCGACCAGATCACCCTGGCCGGCTTCGGCCTTGGCCTTCTGGCGGTGCCGGCGCTGACCTTCGGCTGGTATGGCGCGGCACTGGCGGCGATCCTGCTCAACCGGCTGGCCGACGGGCTTGACGGTGCTGTGGCGCGGATCAACGGTCCGACCGATCGCGGCACCTTCCTTGATATCGCCCTGGATTTCATCTTCTACGCGCTGGTGCCGCTGGCCTTTGCGCTGGCCGATCCGGGGCGGAACGCGCTGGCGGCGGCGGTGCTGATCACCGCCTTCGTCGGCACCGGGTCAAGCTTTCTCGCCTTCGCCACCATTGCCGCCAAGCGCGGGCTGACCGAGGGCGCCTATCCGATGAAGGGGCTTTACTACATCGGCGGGCTGACCGAGGGCACCGAGACGATCGGCCTGTTCATCGCGATGTGCCTCTGGCCCGCGGCCTTCCCGGTGCTGGCGCTGATCTATGCGGCGGCCTGCCTGCTGACCACGATCAGCCGCTGGCATCAGGGCTGGCACGCCTTCGCGCCGACGGACCGCGGCTGATCAGTCCGCGGCGAGAGCCTCGAGAAAGGCCGCGCCGAACCGGTCGAGCCGCGGCGCATCGAGAATGCGCCCGAGGTCCGACAGGCTGCGCGGCCTTGTCTCGGCGATCCGCCTCAGCGCCGATGTCGAACAGCTGAGCGGCTTGGCGGTGCCGTCGGCGCCACGCTCCAGCGCCGACTGCGCCGCCGCCAGCCGGTCGAAGGCGCCGCCGGCCTCGGTCCCGGCCAGCTTGCGCCGCGCCGGGTGGACGGGATCGGTTGCGCCGGTGATCACCGTCAGGAAAGTCGCGCCGAAGTTTTCCAGCTTCTTCGCGCCGACCCCGCTGATCCCGGCCATCTGGTCAAGGGTTGCGGGGCGCCTTTCGGCCATCTCGATCAGGGTGCGGTCGGTGAAGATCACATAGGCGGGCACCCGCGCCGCCTCGGCCAGTGCGCGGCGTTTGGCCTTCAGCGCCGACAGAAGCGGCGCATCCTCGTCGGACACCAGCGCGCGCACCACCGGCCCGGCACTGGCCTTGCGGATGGTGTCGCGGCGCAGCTCGATCCGCGCCTCGCCTCGCAGGATCGGGCGGGCGGCTTCGGTCATGCGAAAGGCGCCGTGACGCTCGGTATCGGGGCGGATCAGGTCCAGCCCCATCATCTGGCGAAAGACCGCCTGCCACTGCGCCTTGGGCAGGTCGCGCCCGACCCCGAAGGTCGGCAGCGCGTCATGCTGGCGCGCCCGGACCTTGTCGGTCGCGGTGCCGGTCAGGATGTCGATCAGGTGGCCGGCGCCAAAGCTCTCGCCGGTGCGCAGCATCGCCGACAGCGCCTTTCTGACCGCATCGGTGCCGTCGAAGACCTCGGGCGGGCTGTCGCACAGGTCGCAGGCGCCGCAGGGCTGGGCCGCCTCGCCGAAATAGGCCAGCAGGCGGACCCGGCGGCAGCCGGTCGCCTCGGCCAGGCCCAAAAGCGCGTTCAGGCGTGCGTGGTCGGCCTCCTTGCGGTCGGCCGGGGCCAGGCCCTCGTCGACCTGGGCGCGGCGCAGGCGGATGTCGTCGGGGCCGTAAAGCGTCAGCGTCTCGGCCGGCGCCCCGTCGCGGCCGGCCCGGCCGATCTCCTGGTAATAGGACTCGATCGATTTCGGCAGGTCGGCATGCGCCACCCAGCGGATGTCGGGCTTGTCGATGCCCATGCCGAAGGCCACCGTCGCCACCACGATCAACCCGTCCTCGCGCTGGAACCGCGCCTCGACCTCGCGCCGGTCGTCCGCGTCCATGCCGCCGTGGTAATGGCAGGCGGCGTGGCCCGCCTCGCGCAGCGCCTGCGACAGCGTCTCGGTCTTGGCGCGGGTGGCGCAATAGACGATGCCCGACTGGCCCTTGCGGGCGGCGGCAAAGGCAAGGATCTGCTGGCGGGGCTGGTCCTTGGTGGCAAAGGCGAGGTGGATGTTCGGCCGGTCAAAGCCGTGCAGGAAGGTCGCCGGGGCGGCGCCGTCGAACAGCCGGGTGACGATCTCGGCGCGGGTTTCCTCGTCTGCGGTGGCGGTGAAGGCGGCAAGCGGCACGCCAAGCGCGCGGCGCAGATCGCCGATGCGCAGGTAGTCGGGGCGGAAATCATGGCCCCACTGGCTGACGCAATGGGCCTCGTCCACCGCGATCAGGCTGGTGCCGATCCGCCTGAGCAGGGCGAGCGTCGCCGCCGAGGCCAGCCGTTCGGGCGCCATGTAGAGAAGTTTCAGCCGGCCCTGGTCGAGCGCGGCAAAGACCTCTTCGGTCTCGTCCCCGGTATTGCCCGAGGTCAGCGCCCCGGCCTCGACCCCGGCGGCGCGCAGGGCGCGGACCTGGTCGCGCATCAGCGCGATCAGGGGCGAGATGACCACGGTCACGCCGTCGCGCAACAGGGCGGGAAGCTGGAAGCACAGCGACTTGCCGCCGCCGGTCGGCATGATCGCCAGCGCGTTCTGCCCGGCCGCCACCGCCGCCACGATCTCGGACTGACCGGGGCGGAAGGCGGGGAATCCGAAGACGGAGGACAGAAGTTCCTCGGCGCGGGTCATGGCCTTGTGGCTCTTTCTTGCTCGATGGGGGCGACCATCCCACAGAGGGGCGGTGGCGACAAGACCCGGTGCCGCGATCAGTAGCCCAGAAAGAAGCCGGCGTTGTTTTGCAGCACGTTGCGCAGGATGATCAGCACGATGAAGCCCGCGAGCGGCGCCAGATCAAGCCCGGGCGTCTGCGGCAAAAGCCGCCGGATCGGCGCATAGATCGGTTCCAGCAGGCGGTTCAGCCCGAACCAGATCTGCGCCACCATCGGCTGGCGGGTGTTCAGGACCTGAAAGCTGATCAGCCAGGACATGATGATATGCACGATCATCACGAACCAGATCACATCGAGGATCAGCATGATCGCCTGAAAGAGCGAGGTCATTCGCAAGGCTCCGCAGAAGGGTTCCGGGCGCCAGAGGTAAGCAATGCCGGGCGGGGTTGCAACCGCCCTGATCGCCTCGGGCCCGGCCGCCCACGTTGCGGGCAGCGCCCGGTGCCTTCATTCCGGCGCGACTGATCTGCCGCAGGGCGCAAGGACCGGAATCGGGTTACAATCCTGCGGTTGACCACTGGGGGAGTCACGACCATGACCAAGACCACACCGCTTTCGGGGCTGGCCACCGCGGGGATGGAGCCACTGACCTCTGTCGGGCGGGCCTTCATCGAGGGCTGGGTCGAGGCGAGCGGCGAGATCGCGGCCTTCCTTGGCCGGCGGATTCAATCCGACATCGACCTTCAGCGCCAGATCCTGCAATGCCGCGACCCGGCCGAACTGGTGCGGATCCAGACCGCCTTCGTCGAGAAGGCGGTCGAGGATTACCGGGCCGAGACCGGCAAGCTGGCCCGGATCGGCCATGCGATGCGCGAGGCGGTGCTGCCCGCTGACACCGACTGAGACCGCGCCGCCAGTCAGAGCGCCCGCTTCAGCGCCTCGGCCAGATCGGTCCGTTCCCAGCTGAAGCCGCCATCGGCATCGGGGGCGCGGCCGAAATGGCCGTAGGCGGCGGTGCGCTGGTAGATCGGCCGTTCCAGGCCGAGATGGGTGCGGATGCCGCGCGGCGTCAGGTCCATCACCCTGGCCACCGCCGTCTCGATCGCGGCCGGATCGGTGGCGCCGGTGCCATGGGTATCGACGTAGATCGACAGCGGCCGCGCCACGCCGATCGCATAGGAAAGCTGCAGGGTGCAGCGCCGTGCCAGGCCGGCGGCGACGACGTTCTTGGCGAGATAGCGCGCGGCATAGGCGGCCGAGCGGTCGACCTTGGTCGGATCCTTGCCGGAAAACGCGCCGCCACCATGCGGCGCCGCACCGCCATAGGTGTCGACGATGATCTTGCGCCCGGTCAGGCCAGCGTCGCCGTCCGGGCCGCCGATGACGAAGGTGCCGGTCGGGTTGACGTGCCATTCGGTCGCCTCGGTCAGCCAGTCCGCCGGCAGGACCGCGCGGATATGGGGCTCGACGATGGCGCGGATGTCGTCCGAGGTCTGGTGTTCGTGGGCGTGCTGGGTCGAGAGCACAAGCTGCGTCACCTCGACCGGGCGGCCGCCCTCGTAGCGCAGCGAAAGCTGCGACTTGGCGTCGGGGCCCAGCGTCGGCTCGGCGCCCGACTTGCGCGCCTCGGCCAGCCGGCGCAGGATCGCATGGGCGTAAAGGATCGGCGCCGGCATCAGTTCCGGGGTCTCGTCCACCGCATAGCCGAACATGATGCCCTGGTCGCCGGCCCCGTCCTTGTCGACGCCCTGGCTGATATGGGCGGACTGGGCGTGCAGGTAGTTCGAGACCTGAAGCGTCTTCCAGTGGAAGGCGTCCTGTTCATAGCCGATGTCGCGCACGCAATCGCGCACGATGGCGTCGATCCGGTCCATGTATTCCGCCAGGCGGCGCTTGTCCGACAACCCGACCTCGCCGCCTACGACGACGCGGTTGGTGGTGGCGAAGGTCTCGCAGGCGACGCGGGCGTTCGGCTCTTCGGTGAGGAAGGCGTCGAGGACGGCATCCGAGATGCGGTCGCAGACCTTGTCGGGGTGGCCCTCCGACACGCTCTCGGAGGTGAAGACGTAATTCTGACGCGACATGGGAAGTGCTCCATTGGGGTTATCCCCGCCACGCCAGGAAGCCGTTGTGGTGGTTCGGCCGCTTGCCTAGCGCCGCCGCAGGCCGGGGTCAATCGCATTCCGCCGGGGCACCGCGCGCCCGACCGCCGCAAGCGCCAATAGCGCAAGGCCGATCAGGATTGTCGCCGGACCGTCGCCGGTGCGGGCATAGAGGGTGGCGGGCAGCGCCGCCGGCACATCGGCATCAAGCGTGCCAGCCGAATTCAGCGCCAGCGCCTGCAGCACCCGGCCCTTCGCGTCGATCACCGCCGAGACCCCGGTATTGGCCGACCGCAAAAGCGGCAGCCCCTGTTCGACGGCGCGCAGCCGGGCCTGCGCCAGGTGCTGGAACGGCCCGGAAAGATTGCCGAACCAGCTGTCGTTGGTGACCTGCAGGATCCAGTCGGCGCGCTCGGGCGTGCGCAGGTCCTGGGGAAACACCGCCTCGTAGCAGATCAGCGGCAGCACCTTGCCGGCGGCGCCGAGGTCAAGAACCCGCGGGCCGGGCCCGGGCGTATAGCCGCCGCCCGACTGCGCGGCAAAGGCGCCAAGGCCGAAATTGGCCAGTTGGTCGCCGTAGGGCAGGTATTCGCCGAAGGGCACCAGGTGCCACTTGTCATAGACCGCGGTGACGCGCCCCGCCGCGTCGGTGACGGCGAGCGCGTTGAAATAGCGCGCACCCTCGGCCCGCTGGATGCCGGCGGCGACCGGCACGCCGCGGGCTGTCGCGGTGATCTCGGCGAAAAGCGGGCCGGCGTCGTCGAGAAGATAGGGCACCGCGGTTTCCGGCCAGACGATCAGGTCAAGCGGCCGGTCGGCCGGAAGGGCGGTCTGCGCCATCTGGCGGTCAAGAAACATCCGCCACATGTCGTCACGCCATTTCAGCACCTGTGCCGCATTGGGCTGGATCAGGCGCACCCGGATATCGCGCGCCACGACCGGATCGGGCGCCGCCAGCCGGACCATGCCGCCCCCCCAGATCAGCGCCAGCGCCGCCGCCGACAGGGCGGCAAGGCCGATACGGCCGCGCAGACCCTGCGCCATGGCCGGCAAGGCCGCGGCCAGCGTGGTGATCAGCGTCAGGCCGACCGGCCCGGTGAAGGCCGCCGCCTGCATCAGCGGCGTGCCGATCCAGACATGCCCGATCAGCGCCCAGGGAAAGCCGGTGAAGGCATAGCCGCGCAAGAGGTCGGCGCCGGCAAGGGCAATGGCAAGGGCGATCGCGCGCCGGCCCGGCGAGGCGCCGCCGACGGCACCCGCCACCCCGGCCGCCAGCGCCCAGAACAGCGCCATGCCGAAGGCCATCAGCACCAGCGCGAAAGGCGCCATCCAGCCATGGCGCCAGGGCTCGACCAGGAACGGCTCGACGATCCAGAAGAGGGCGGCGGCGAAATGGCCCGCACCGGCGATCCATGCCAGCCAGACCGCCCGTGCCGGCAGCGTCTCGGCCGCAACCAGCCAGATCAGCAGCGCCAGCGCCGGCAGGGCGACAAACCACAGCTGCAGCGGCGCCTGCCCGGTGGCGATCACCGCACCCAGCCCCGCCGCCAGCGCCAGCCGCCGGGCGCCGGGCCGCGCCGGCGGCCGCAGATGGCGGGAAACGCGCCAGGCCATGCTCAGGCCGCGGCCTGCGGCAGGCGCACCCTCAGCCGCTTGATCCGGCGCAGGTCGGCGTCGATCACCTCGAACTCCGCGCCGCTTTCATGGGGGATCACCTCGCCGCGCACCGGCACCCGGCCGACCAGCATGAAGACCAGCCCGCCGATGGTGTCGACCTCGTCATTCTCGTCCTCGCCGGCCAGGGTCATGCCGATCTCGGCCTCGAACTCGGACAGGGGGGCGCGCGACTGCACCATGTAGCAGCCCGGCTTTTCCAGCACCCAAAGGCCGTCTTCCGAGGTGTCGTGCTCGTCCTCGATCTCGCCGATCACCTGTTCGATCAGGTCCTCGATCGTCACCAGCCCGTCGACGCCGCCGTATTCGTCGATCACCAGCGCCATGTGGATGCGCCCGCTCTGCATCTTCTGCAACAGGACGCCGATCGGCATCGAGGGCGGGACGTAAAGCAGCGGCCGCAAGAGCTTGCGCAGCGAAAAGCGCGGCTTGGGGTCGGAAAACGCCTGCTGAAGCGCCAGGTCCTTGAGGTGGATGATCCCCATCGGGCTGTCGAGCGTGCCCTTGAACACCGGCAGCCTTGAGAAGCCGCTTTCGCGGAAGGTGGCGACCAGGTCGGCAAGTGCTATGGTGACCGGCACCGCGACGATCTCGGCCTTGGGGATGGCGACATCGTCGACCCGCATCCGGCGCAGGTTGCCGATACCGGGCAATGGCGCGGCCACGGCGGCGGTCGCCTCGGCCCGCCTCGGGCGTGGCGACGGCTCTGCCGCGCGGTCGGGACCGCCGTCGCCGGGTGCCAATGCATCGATGATGCGGCCGAAAAAGCCGCGCTGTCCCGTGTTGTCGGGACGACTGTCGGAGGGGTCGGGCGCGTCCTGCGCCATCGAAGACCCGTCTGCGGATTCGCCCATCGGTCCTTTCCTGATCGGTGCGCTGCCCGGCACCGGTTCACTCATATGGGTTGGCCAGACCCAGGGTTGCAAGGATGCGCACCTCGGCCGCCTCCATCAATGCGGCGTCGGCATCGCGGATGTGGTCATAGCCCAGAAGATGCAAGGTTGCATGAACCACAAGATGGCTGGCGTGATCGGCCAGCGGCTTGCCCTGCGCCTCGGCCTCGGCGGCGCAGGTCTGCCAGGCGATGGCGATGTCGCCAAGCTCGGCCGGCATGTCGGCGCTGCCCGGCCGTGGCAACCGCGGCCGGCCGCCGTCCACCGCCGCGGCGCGGTCCGCCGATGGCCAGGACAGCACGTTGGTCGGCTGCGGGCGGCCGCGGAAATCGGCGTTGAGCACGGCGATGCGCGCATCGTCGCAGGCCAGCAGGCTGATCTCGACCCCGTCGGCACCGATGCCCTGATCGGCCAGCGCGGCGCGGGCCGCGGTTTCGGCCAGCACCTCCAGCCCGACCGCCTGCCAGCGCGGCTCTTCGATCAGGATGTCAACCACTGGCCTCATCGTCGCGGTCATAGGCCTCGATGATGCGGGCGACAAGGGGATGACGCACCACATCCTTCGCGGTGAAATAGTTGAAGCTGACGCCCTTGACCCCGTCGAGGATGCGTTCGGCATCGACCAGGCCCGAGGCGGCGCCGCGCGGCAGGTCGATCTGGGTGCGGTCGCCGGTCACCACCATGCGCGACCCTTCGCCAAGACGGGTCAGGAACATCTTCATCTGCATGGTCGTGGCGTTCTGCGCCTCGTCCAGCACGACGAAGGCATTGGCCAGCGTGCGGCCGCGCATGAAGGCCAGGGGAGCGATCTCGATCCGCCTTTCGGCGATCAGTTTCTCGACCTGCTTGGCGGGCAGGAAATCGTTCAGCGCGTCATAGAGCGGCTGCATGTAGGGATCGACCTTTTCCTTCATGTCGCCGGGCAGGAAGCCCAGCCTTTCGCCGGCCTCCACCGCCGGGCGGGAAAGCACGATCCGGTCGACATGGCCGCCGATCAGCATGGTCACCCCGACCGCGACCGCCAGATAGGTCTTGCCGGTGCCGGCCGGACCGATGCCGAAAGCCAGTTCGTGCTGGAAAAGGTTGCGCACATAGGCTTTCTGCGCCTCGGTGCGCGGCTCTACCTGCTTCTTGCGGGTGCGGATCTCGACCCGGCCCGAGGCGAACATCTCAAGCTGGTCCTCGATGCTGGCAGGGGCGGAAACCTCGCTGCCGCCCATGCGGATCGCGGCGTCGATCTCGCCGGCGTCGATGCCGCGCCCGGTCTCCAGCCGGCCGTAGAGAGTTTGCAGAAGTGCTGCCACCTGCCCCCGGGCCTCTGCCGCACCGACCACCGCCAGGTGGTTGCCGCGCCGCAGGATATGCACCCCAAGCTGATGCTCGATCTGCGCCAGATTGCGGTCGAACTCGCCGCACAGGTCGATCAGCAACCGGTTGTCGGGAAATTCCAGAAGCGTCTCGTGCAGATCCTCGGGACGCGGCGGCGGGGTCAAGGCGCTAATGCCCAAGCAGGTCTCCTGTGACTGGCGGTCGTAAGTGACTGGCGGTCGTAGGGAAAAGGTGCCCCTTGCGAGGCGCCAAGACAAGCATGGCCGACGGATAATTGCACGAATGTGACAAAATCAGCCGGCCGGGGCAGATCGGCGGCTAATCTGCATCAATTTCGGTCAGATCGGATCGGGGATCGATGAGCCGCGCTTGTGGCCGGCGGCATAGCCGGGCGGCAGGACGCCGGAACAGACCCGCTCACCGGTCTTCGGGTCAAGCCGCAGCACCGAATAGCCCTCGATCCCGTCATCGGCCATCCAGATGTCGCAGCCGTCGGGATCGACGTAGATGCCCCATTTGACCTTTTCGGCCAGCCGTCCCGCGTCGATGCCGCGATCGACGCCGTGATCGGTCTTTTCGCAGGCCGCCAGCAGTGCAGCCGCCGTCAGCCCGATGATGATGCGCACGCCCATCTCAATACCTCCCGATCTCGCGGTAGCAGGTGATCTCGACCCGGCGGTTCTTCTGCATCCCGGCGGCGGTGGTGTTGGTCGCAACCGGCATCCGTTCGCCGAAGCCGCGGGCCGAGGCGACCCGCGCGCCGGCATCCAGCGCCACGCGGGCCACCGCGTCGGCCCGGCGCTGCGACAGGCGCATGTTGTAGTCGTCCGAGGCGCGGGCGTCGGTATGGCCGTGAATGCCGTAGGAAAACACCCCCTGCTGGCGGAAGAAGGCCTTCAGCCGCGCGGCTTCGGCGGGGCGGACCCTGGCACTGTCGGTGGCGAAAAGCTGATCGGTATTCTCGACCAGGCAGCTTTCGACCTTCATGCAGACCGGCTTGCCGCGGCGATCGGTGCGGTTCCAGGCATAGCCTTCCCAGCCGTCATCGATCATCCAGACCTGGCAGCCGTCCGGCGTCTGCGCCAGCGCCGGCTTGTAGCGATCCGCGCCGATCACCGGCGGCGCAACCTCGGCCAGCAGCGGCCCAGCCGACAAGGCCGGCCACAATGCCGCCGCCACGAAGGCGGCGCGCAGTCCCGCGCAATTCACCCGTTCCACTCTTGCCCCCAATGTCACGCACGGAAGCCCTGGCGCAATCCTGCCGGGGTCCGTCATCCACCGTCGGCAAGGCTAGCCGAGCGGCGGGAGATACCGAAGGATTCAGTGCGATTGTGCCGCAGCCCGAAACAGCGCACCCGAGCCGGCCGGAATCGTTGCGAAGGTCCGGCTTCCGCGCGCCTCAGCCGGCGCAGATCTCGCCGGCCAGCGAGTTCGGCGCCGAGGCGGTGATTCTCACCCGGGCGATGGTGCCCGGCGTCGCATCGGTCGTGACATGCACCGCGTGCAGATAGTCGGACTTGCCGACCATCTGCCCCGGCATCCGGCCGGGTTTCTCGAACAAGACCCCGACCTCGCGCCCGACCATCGCCGCCTGCGCGGCGCGCTGCTGGTCGGTGATCAGCGCCTGAAGCGTCTGAAGCCGCGCGTCGGCGACCTCGTCCGGCACCGGCGCGCGGCCGGCCGCCGGCGTGCCGGGGCGCGGCGAGTAGCGGAAGGAATAGGCCATGCCGTAGCCGACCGCGCGGACCAGATCCATCGTCGCGGCGAAATCGGCCTCGGTCTCGCCAGGGAAGCCGACGATGAAATCGCCCGACAGCATGATGTCGGGCCGCGCGGCGCGGATCCGCTCGATCAGCCGCAGATAGCCCTCGGCGGTGTGGCGGCGGTTCATCGCCTTCAATATCCGGTCCGATCCCGACTGCACCGGCAGGTGCAGGTAGGGCATCAGCTTGTCCACCTCGCCATGGGCGGCGATCAGGTCGTCGGACATGTCGTTCGGGTGCGAGGTGGTGTAGCGGATGCGCGCCAGCCCGTCGATCCGCGCGAGGTCGCGCACCAGCCCGGCCAGCGACCGTTCGCCATCCCCGTCCGCGCCGTGATAGGCGTTGACGTTCTGGCCGAGGAGCGTGATCTCGCGCACCCCCTTGGCGACGAGGCCGCGCGCCTCGGCAAGGATCCGCGCCGCCGGCCGGCTGACCTCGGCGCCGCGGGTATAGGGCACCACGCAGAAGGCGCAGAACTTGTCGCAGCCTTCCTGCACGGTCAGGAAGGCGGTCGGGCGCAGCGCCGCCTTCGGGCGGTCGGGCAGGTGGTCGAACTTGTCCTCGGGCGGAAATTCGGTGTCGACCGGTTTTTCCCCCGCCGCCGCCGCCCGCGCCATCGCCGGCAGCCGGTGATAGCTCTGCGAGCCGACGACCAGATCGACGATCGGCATCCGCCGCAGGATCTCGGCGCCCTCGGCCTGGGCGACACAGCCCGCCACCCCGATCATCAGGCCGGGCCGCGCCGCCTTCAGGGGCTTCAGCCGGCCAAGGTCGGAATAGACCTTCTCGGCCGCCTTTTCGCGGATATGGCAAGTGTTCAGCAAGACCAGGTCGGCCTCTTCGACGACCTCGGTCGCGACATAGCCCTCGGCGCCCATCGCCTCGGCCATGCGCTCGCTGTCGTAGACATTCATCTGACAGCCGTAGGTCTTGATGAAAAGCTTCTTCGGTGCGGTCATGGTTGCTGTTGTCGGGGCTGCGGGGCGGGGCCCTTGGCGGGTCGGATCGCCGGTTCCTACCCCGAACCGGGGGCCGGCTGCAATGGCAAGGCTGCCGGCGGCCGATCCGCGGCCCGGTCGCGATCACTTGCAATCGCCGCGCCTCTGGCCGAGTCTGGCGCCGATGACCGCGACCGGACGGACCGATGGACCACGCCTCGCTTGACGATTTTCTTGCCCGCAGCCCTGATGTGCTGGCGCGCGGCCCGGTCGCGCTGATCTTCGTCGAGGATCCGGTCGAACTGACCTCGACGCTGCGCCATCACGCCGGGGCGGGGTTTCGCGCGATCATCGCCTTCGTTCCGCCGGGGATCGACCTGCCGGCGCCGGCCGGTGTGCCGGGAGAGGTCGCCGACGCCGACGCCCCGCCGGTGCCGGTCCACCGGGTCGGCCATGACACCTGCCGCCCCGGCGCTGTCATCGCCGCGGTCAATGCGGTCATCGCCGCCAGCCCGCCCACCACCTGGTTCTACTACGGCTTCAACGCCGAATACCTGTTCTTTCCCTTCTGCGAGCGGCGCAACATCCGCGAGTTGATCGCCTTTCATGCCGAGGAACGGCGCGACGCGATGCTGTGCTATGTCGTCGATCTCTACGCCCCCGACCTTGATCGCCACCCCGATGCGGTCAGCCTCGATCAGGCGATGCTGGACCGGTCGGGCTATTATGCGCTGGCCCGGCCCGATCCGGTGACCGGCCATCCGAAGGAACGCCAGCTTGATTTCTTCGGCGGCCTGCGCTGGCGATTCGAGGAACATGTGCCGAAGGCCCGCCGCCGGATCGACCGGATCGCGATCTTCCGCGCACAAAAGGGCCTGCGCCTGCGCGATGACCACAGCTTCAGCATCGAGGAATACAATACCTACGCCTGCCCCTGGCACAACAACATGACCGCCGCCATCGCCTCGTTCCGCACGGCGAAGGCGCTGAAGTCCAACCCCGGCTCGCGGTTCGAGATCGCGACCTTCGCCTGGCACAATTCCACCCGTTTCGAATGGCATTCCCAGCAATTGATGGATCTCGGCCTGATGGAGCCGGGGCAGTGGTTCTGACACGCTAGCCCCGCGCGGCCGGCCGGGCGGTTGCCGGCCTATGCCCGCCTGAGCCGGATCACCACGTCGACCCGGCTCATTTCCGCGCCCTCGGGAAGGGCCGGAAGCCGGGCGATTTCCAGATCCTCGACCGGGGCGTCGATCAGCCGACCTTCGTCTTCCCAGTAGAAATGCGGGTGATCGTCAAGCCGGGTGTCGAAGTAGGCGCGGGTGCCGTCGACGGTGATCTCATGCATCAGCCCGGCCTCGCAGAAGGCGCGCAGCGTGTTGTAGACCGTGGCCAGCGATACCGGTTCGCCGGCGCCATGGGCGGCGGCATGAAGGCCTTCGGCGGTGACATGGCGGTCCTGCCCGTCGCCGACCAGAAGTTCGGCCAGCGCCATGCGCTGCCGTGTCGGGCGCAGCCCCGCCTGATCCAGCCAGCGCGCCGCGCGCAATCCCTGCTCTGTCTGCATGGTTTCCCGTTCCGGCCCCTGCCCCTTATAGGACCATCCGGCCTTGATTTTCAATCCGTTTTGCAGGGTGGCGCGGGCCGGGCCGGCGGGGGCGATGCCCTTGCCCTAGCGGCGGGGCGGATGATAGAGGGGGTGCCAGAGAGGGACGCGACAGGCGGGGGCAGGCGCGATGGCGGGTTATCCGACACGGTTCGACAAGGACGATCTGCTGAAATGCGCGCGGGGCGAGCTGTTCGGCCCGGGCAATGCGCAGCTTCCCGAACCGCCGATGCTGATGATGGACCGGATCACCGACATCTCGGGCGATCGGGGCGAGCATGGCCGCGGCCATGTCGTCGCCGAGTTCGACATCCGCCCCGACCTGTGGTTCTTTGCCTGCCACTTTCCGGGCAATCCGATCATGCCGGGCTGCCTTGGCCTCGACGGGCTGTGGCAGCTGACCGGCTTCAACCTCGGCTGGCGCGGCTGGCAGGGGCGCGGCTATGCGCTGGGCGTCGGCGAGGTCAAGCTGACCGGCATGGTGCGGCCCGACCGCCGGATGCTGACCTACCATGTCGATTTCACCAAGGCGGTGCAGACCCGCCGGCTGACCATGGGCGTGGCCGACGGCCGGGTGGAAGCCGACGGCGAGACCATCTACATCGTCAAGGACATGAAGGTCGCGCTCTCGGCGAGCTGACCCACGAGGAAGAGGAGTGCGCCCATGCGCCGCGTCGTCATCACCGGGATCGGCATCGTCTCGCCGATCGGCAACAGCGCCGCCGAGGTCGAGGCGTCCTTGCGTGCCGGCCGGTCCGGCATCGTCTTCGCGCCGGACTATGCCGAACGCGGCTTTCGCAGCCAGATCCACGGCAAACCCGAGATCGTGCTGGAAGACCACATCGACAAGCGCAACCTGCGCTTCATGGGGCCGGGGGCGGCCTACAACTTCATCGCCATGGAACAGGCGATCGCCGACAGCGGGCTGGAGGCGGGCGATGTCTCGAACCCCCGCACCGGGCTGATCATGGGCTCGGGCGGGCCATCGACCTCGAATTTCTTCGAGGCGCACCGCATCGTCATCGAAAAGGGCGCGCCGAAGCGGATGGGGCCCTTCATGGTCACCCGCTGCATGTCCTCGACCAATTCGGCCTGCCTGGCCACGCCCTTCCAGATCAAGGGGGTGAACTATTCGATCACCTCGGCCTGCTCGACCTCGGCGCATTGCATCGGCAACGGCACCGAACTGATTCAGATGGGCAAGCAGGACGTGGTCTTTGCCGGTGGCGGCGAGGAACTGGACTGGACGCTGTCGTGCCTGTTTGACGCGATGGGGGCGATGTCGTCGAAATACAACGACAGCCCGGCCACCGCCAGCCGCACCTATGACGTGACCCGCGACGGCTTCGTCATCGCCGGCGGCGGCGGGGTGGTGGTGCTGGAGGAGCTTGGCCATGCCCTGGCGCGCGGCGCGAAGATCTACGCCGAGGTCACCGGCTACGGCGCCACCTCGGACGGCTACGACATGGTGGCCCCCTCGGGCGAGGGCGGCGAGCGGTCGATGCGGCTGGCGCTGGCAACGCTGCCCGAGGGCCGGCAGGTCGACTACATCAACGCCCATGGCACTTCGACGGTAATCGGCGACATCACCGAGGCGGGGTGCATGAGGCGATCTATTCGGTCCTGATGATGAACGGCGACTTCATCGCCGCCTCGGCCAATGTCACGACGCTTGACCCCGCGCTTGATCCGGCCGAGATCGTCACCGAACTGCGCGAGGGCGTGACGCTCGACAGCGTGATGTCGAACAGCTTCGGCTTCGGCGGAACCAATGCCACGCTCATCATGAGCCGCTACGACGGATGAACTGACATGGCCGGGTTGATGACGGGCAAGCGCGGGCTGATCATGGGCGTCGCGAACGACCGCTCGATCGCCTGGGGGATCGCGCAGGCGCTGGCCGCCGAGGGCGCGGACCTGGCCTTCACCTATCAGGGCGAGGCCTTCGGCAAGCGGGTCGAGCCGCTGGCCGCCTCGCTGGGCGCGACCATGCTGATCGAGGCCGACGTGCAGGACGACGCCTCGCTCGACGGCGCCTTCGCCCGGCTCGGGGCCGAATGGGGCAGCATCGACTTTCTGGTCCATGCCATCGCCTATTCCGACAAGGCCGAGCTTGCCGGGCGCTTCATCCACACCTCGCGCGAGAATTTCCGCACCTCGCTGACGATCTCGTGCTTTTCCTTCATCGATGTCGCCCGGCGGGCGGCGGCGCTGATGCCGGACGGCGGCACGCTGCTGACGCTGAGCTATCAGGGGTCGACCCGGGTCACGCCCTTCTACAACGTGATGGGCGTCGCCAAGGCGGCGCTGGAGGCCTCGGTGCGCTATCTGGCCAATGACCTCGGGCCGCAGGGCATCCGCGTCAACGCGATCAGCCCGGGGCCGATGAAGACCCTGGCCGGGGCGGCGATCGGCGGCGCGCGCAAGACCTTCCGCCACACCGAGGCCAACGCGCCCCTGCGCCGCAATGCCACGCTTGAGTCGATCGGCGGCACCGCGGTCTATCTCGCCTCGGACTACGGCGCCTGCACCACCGGCGAGGTAATCACCGTCGACAGCGGCTATCACGTCCTCGGCATGCCGCAGCCCGAGAATCTTTAACTGGCTGCTGAAAACGTCACGCCTCCACCTGTTTCAACCACCAGATCGGAAATCTGTTCCTCGCCACGCTTCCCACACGCACTGGCCCGGGCGACCAGCCCGGGCCGCGCCCGACCCTCCCGGCGGGAGGGCGCATCGCAACGTCGCAAATTGCTCAACGACTGGAATGATTCGGCTGCCATAAAGCACCGCAACCCCGGCGTGGCAAAGCGCCCCCCCAGGGTCGGGCGCGTCCCTCGGTGCCGGGATCGTATGGCGGGACAGGAAAAGTATCCTCGCCAGACACTGCCCGAGGTTCTTTTTTTAGCAACCTCTGAGCGTCAGCCCGGCGGCCTCAGCGTGTCGCGCAGCCGGTCGGCCCCGCCGGCATAGCCCTCGGCATCGCCATAGTCGAAGAAATCGGCGTGATGGGGGTGCAGATCCTTCACCGCGCGGGCGTGCTTGATCGGGCACCAGTATTTCTCGGTCCGCGCCGCGACCTCGCGCACCAGCGCGATCACCCCGTTGCAATAGCCGCAATAGACGCAGTTGAGCTTCTGCAAGGCGTTCAGATAGGCCAGATGCTGGCGGTCGATGGCGATGTAGTCGCGGCGCCGGACCCGGGCGATGCCGTAGACCGGAAAACAGACCGCCTGATAGAGCGCGACGCAAAGATCAAGGAAGGCAAAGGGCAGGATCAGCATGTAGATGAAGGGCGCGGTCAGCACCACCATCGGCCGGGTCTGCCGCAGGAAGGCACCAAGCGATATCCGCGCCGCGCGGTGCCGTGCCAGCACCTCGGCCTCGAACCGCACCCGGCCGCGGTCGATCCGGTAGCGCAGCGCGTCGCGCCGCTCGGCCAGTTCGCGGTCGAAATCGGCGTAAAGCTCGTCCAGAAGCCGCCTGATCCGTTCACCGGATGATGCCATGACATGCCCTCCGCGGCGGTCGCTGCCGAAGGGCGCGACCGACCCGGCCGAAAGGATCACAATTGCGCGCACCGCACCAGCATTCGCTTGCCCCCGGCTCCGGCCGGGCTTGAAGCCTGCGGCCGGAACCGTCACGCTTGGGCCCTTGCCGGCGACCCGGCGCCGGGCCACAGTGGCGCGACGAAAGGACCCAAGATGGCGATCACCACCTGCGTATTCGATGCCTATGGCACCCTTTTCGATGTCGCCGCGGCGGCGCGGCTGGCGGCAGGCGAGCCGGGGCGCGGCGACCTGGCCACGGTCTGGCCGAAACTGGCCGAGGACTGGCGCGCCAAGCAGTTGCAATACACCTGGCTGCGCGCGGTGATGGGCCAGCATTGCGATTTCTGGCAGGTCACCCGGGACGGGCTTGACTGGGCGCTCGAGGCATCAGGGCTGAGCGATCCGGACTTGCGCGAAAGGCTGCTGGCGCTCTACTGGGAACTGCCAGCCTACCCGGAGGTGCCGGCGATGCTGGCGGCGTTGAAGGCGCAGGGCCTCGCCACCGCGATCCTGTCGAACGGCACGCCCGAGATGCTGGCGGCGGCGGTGCGCTCGGCCGGGATCGGCGACAGCCTTGACGCGGTGCTGTCGGTCGAGACGATCGGGGTCTACAAGCCCGATGCGCGGGTCTACGGGCTGGTCGGGGCGCATTTCGGCACGACGCCCGATCAGGTGCTCTTCGTCTCGTCGAACGGCTGGGACGCGGCGGCGGCGGCAGGCTACGGCTTTCGCGTCGCCTGGGCCAACCGGTCCGGCCAGCCGATCGACCGGCTGCCGGGCCAACCCCATCACATCCTGACCGACCTGACCACCATCCCGGCGCTGGCCGGGGCATGACGCTGCATCACTTCACCGCCCGCGACGGCGCCCGCCTCGCCTTTCGCGATGAAGGCGCGGGGCGGCCGGTCCTCTGCCTCGCCGGGCTGACCCGCAATTCGCGCGATTTCGATTTCCTCGCCCCGCATCTTCGCGATCTGCGGCTGATCCGCCCCGACTACCGCGGCCGCGGCGGATCGGCGCGCACCGGGGCGGCCAGCTATACCGTGCCGCAGGAGGCGGCCGACGCGCTGGCGCTGCTGGACCACCTCGGCCTTGCCCGGGCGGCGATCATCGGCACCTCGCGTGGCGGGTTGATCGGGCTCTTGCTGGCGGCCACCGCGAAAGACCGGCTGACCGGGCTCTGCCTCGTCGACATCGGCCCGGTGATCGAGCGTGCCGGGCTGGACAAGATCGCCGGCTATGTCGGCCGCAACCCCGCGGCGCGGAGCATCGACGACCTGGTCGCCCGGCTGCCGGCGACGATGCCCGGCTTCGCCAATGTCCCCGATACCCGCTGGCGCGCCTTCGCCGAGGGTCTTTATGACGAGACCCCCGAGGGCCTGGTCAACCGCTACGACCCGGCGCTGCGCGAGGCTTTCCTGGCCGGGCTCGATGCGCCGCCGGCCGACGCCTGGCCGCTGTTCGACGCCTGCGCCGGCCTGCCCATGGCGCTGATCCGGGGCGCCAATTCCGATCTGCTGTCATCCGCGACCGCGGCCGAGATGCGCCGCCGCCGCCCCGACATGGTCTTCGCCGAGGTCCCCGACCGCGGCCATGTGCCGTTTCTCGACGAACCCGCGGCGCTGGCCGCGATCCATGCCTGGGCGGAGCGGCTGCCATGAACATCGACCTGATCGAGGCCGCGGCGCGGCGCTTCGCCGGGGTCGGGCGGCGCACACCGCTGCTCGCCTCGCCCGATCTCGACCGGATCGCCGGGCGCCCGGTCCTGGTCAAGGCCGAATGCCTGCAACACACCGGAAGCTTCAAGTTTCGCGGCGGCTGGGCGGCTCTCACGGCGCTGCCGGCCGCGGCGCGGGCCAAGGGTGTCATCGCCTATTCATCGGGCAACCACGCCCAGGGCGTGGCGCTGGCCGCGGCCCGGCACGGCGCCCCCGCCGTCATCGTGATGCCATCCGATGCGCCTTCGGTGAAGATCGACAATACCCGCGCGCTCGGCGCCGAAGTGGTGCTCTACGACCGCGCCGCCGAGGACCGCGAGGCGATCGGCAAGGCGATCGCCGAGGCCCGCGGCCTGACCCTGATCCGGCCCTATGACGAACCCGAGGTGATCGCCGGGCAAGGCACCTGCGGGCTCGAGATCGCCGAGGATGCCGCCACCGAGGGGATCACCGCGGCAACCGTGCTGACCCCGTGCGGCGGCGGTGGACTGACCTCGGGCGTGGCGCTGGCGCTGGCGGCGCGGGCACCGGGGATGCAGGTCAGGCCGGTCGAACCCGAGGGCTTCGACGATACCCGCCGCTCGCTCGCCGCCGGTCGGATCGAACGCAACGCCGGTGCCGGCGGCTCGATCTGCGACGCGATCGTGACGCCGGCGCCAGGCACCCTGACCTTCCCGATCATGGCGCGGCTCTGCGGCCCCGGCATCGCGGTTTCCGACGACGAGGCGCTGCGGGCGATGGCGCTGGCCTTCGCCCGGCTGAGGATCGTGCTGGAGCCGGGCGGGGCGGTGGCGCTGGCAGCGGCACTGTTCCACGGCGCCGAGATCGACGCGCCGGCGCTGATCGCGGTGGCCAGCGGCGGCAATGTCGATCCGGCGGTGTTCCGCCTGGCGCTCGACCGCCACGGCGGCGGCTGAGCCTATGGCGCGCTTCCTGCTGGTCCATGGCTCCTGCCACGCGGCCTGGTGCTGGGACGGGGTGATCGCGCGACTGCGCGCCGCCGGCCATCAGGCCACCGCCATCGACCTGCCCGCCCATGGCGCCGATCCGACCCCGCCGGCCGCGGCAACGCTCGACGGCTACGCCCGCGCCATCCTCGCCGCGATCGACGCGGCCGGCGGGCCGCTCACCCTGGTCGGCCATTCCGCCGGCGGCTATCCGGCCGGCCTCGCCGCCCGCCTCGCCCCGCGGTCGGTCAGCCGGCTAATCTACCTTTGCGCCTATGTGCCCCACCCCGGCGCCTCGATCGCCGACCTGCGCCGCGCCGGGCCGGAACAGCCGCTGGCCGGGGCGATCCGCCTCGGCAAGGACCGCACCACCTTCACCATCGACCCCGCCCGCGCCCGCGCCACCTTCTACCACGACTGCCCCGACCTGGTGGCGCGCGCCGCCGTTGCCCGGCTCTGCCCCGAGCCAGTCGCCCCGCAGGAAACCCGGTTCCCCGACGGCCCGCCCGAGGCCACCCTGATGCGCCACTACATCCTGTGCAGCGATGACCACACCATCCCGCCGGCCTGGCAGGCGGCAATGACCGCCGACTGGCCACGCGACCGCATCCACACGCTGGCCAGCGGCCATTCCCCCTTCCTGTCGGCAGCCGGTGCCCTCACCGCCCGGCTCATCGCGCTTGCCGCCGCCTGATCGCGTCGCTGGCCGGCGATTGCCTGTCGCGCTTTTGCGCGCCAAATCAGCGCGGCGCGCCAGACTGGACCGGCAAGAACCGCCGCCGGCCAGGGATGCACGCCGCACCCTGCCCTCTTCTGTTTGAAAATACCTCGCGGGGGGGCGTCCCCGGCCTGCCGGGGACGGGGGGCTGCGCAAGCCCCCCCTCTCAGCGAAGGACCAGACCATGCGCCTCAAGGATCTGCAGATCTTCACCGTCGCCCCCCCTTCCCCCGGCTGGGGCGGGCGCTACTGGCTCTTCGTCAAGCTGACCACCGACGACGGCATCACCGGGATCGGCGAATGCTATGCCTCCTCGGTCGGGCCGAAGGCGATGGAGGCGGTGATCACCGATGTCTTCAACCGCCACATGGCCGGAACCAGCCCCGAAGAGATCGAGCTGATGTTCCGCCGCGCCTATTCCTCGGGCTTCACCCAGCGCCCCGACCTGACGGTGATGGGCGCCTTTTCGGGGCTGGAGATCGCTTGCTGGGACATTCTCGGCAAGGCCAGGGGCCGCCCGGTCTGGGCGCTGCTCGGCGGCAGGATCAACGAAAGGCTGCGCTCCTACACCTACCTCTACCCCGAACCGGGCAAGGGATCGGCGGAATTCTGGGTCAGCCCCGAGATGGCGGCCGAGGCCGCTTCGCGCTTCGTCGGCATGGGCTTCACCGCGGTCAAGTTCGACCCCGCCGGCCCCTACACGATCCGCGGCGGCCATGACCCCTCGCAATCCGACATCGGCCGATCGGCCGCCTTCTGCCGGGCGATCCGTGCCGCGGTCGGCGACCGCGCCGACCTTCTCTTCGGCACCCATGGCCAGTTCAACATCGCCGGCGCGGTGCGGCTTGCCCAGGCGATCGAACCCTACGGGCCGCTTTGGTACGAAGAACCGATCCCGCCCGACAATATCCTCGACTTCGCCGAGGTGCAGAGGGCGGTGCGCATCCCGCTCGCCACCGGCGAACGCTTCACCACCAAGTCGGAATTTGCCACCCTGCTGCGCACCGGCGGCGCGCGCATCCTGCAACCCGCCCTCGGCCGGGTCGGCGGGATCTGGGAGGCCAGGAAGATCGCCGCCATCGCCGAGGTCTTCACCGCCCAGATCGCCCCGCATCTTTACGCCGGCCCGGTCGAATGGGCCGCCAACATCCACCTCGGCGCCTCGATCCCCAATCTTCTCATGGTGGAAACCATCGAGACCGGCGGCGCCTTCCACCTCGCGCTGATCCGCAATTCGATCCGCTGGGAAGACGGCTACGTCATTCCACCCGATGCCCCCGGCCTCGGCATCGACTTCGACGAGGATCTGGCCCGCGCCCATCCCTATGACGGCACAAGGCTGCACCTCGAGATGCAGGAGGCGCCTTGCGATTATTCGCGGCCGAACTGGTTCGAGGGCGGCGCGCCAAGCACCATCCCCGGCCCGCCGGCAAGGGCCTGACGCCGGCCCGCCGGCAAGGGCCTGACGCCGGCCCGCCTATCACGCGAACTTGAGCGAGATGCGGCCTGACCGGCGAAGTCTTTTCGGCTAGGCTCGGCCGGCAAGACAGGACCGACCGAAACGCGCCATCCGAAATCCAGCCCGCAAGCCCGCCCCGCGATCCGGGCGGACACCGGCGGGCAACCTGCGGGAAAGGAGCCCGATGCGACTGATCTCATCGCTTCTCGGCCTTGCCCTCGGCCTGACCGCGGGTTTGGCCGCGACCGGCGCCGATGCGGGCTGCGGCGCGGTGCCCGAGGCCTGCCAGACCGCGATGGGCAGCTATCACGTCACCCTGCCGCCCGATCCGGCCCCCGGCCCGGTGCCGATGCTGGTCTTCCTGCACGGCGCCGGCGGCAGCGGCACCGCAACGCTGAAGAACCGCGGCATGGTCGGCGCCTTTCTGGCGCGCGGCTATGCGGTGATCGCGCCCGATGGTCTGGTGCGCGAGGGACGTCGCGGTGCCGGCTGGTATTTCCACCCCGGTTTTCCGCGCCGCCGTGACGAGGCGGCGTTTCTGCGCGGGGTCGCCGACGATGCTGCCGTCCGCTTCGGCCTTGACCGCGACCGCGCGCTTCTGGCCGGCTTCTCGATCGGCGGCTCGATGGCCAGCTACATCGCCTGCGAGGACCCGGCCGCCTTCACCGCCTACGCCCCGGTCGCCGGCGGTTTCTGGCGCCCGCAGCCGGAAAGCTGCACCGGACCGGTGCGGCTGTTGCACAGCCACGGCTGGCGCGACACCACGGTGCCGCTGGAAGGCCGGCCGCTGCGCAACGGGCAGATATTTCAGGGCGATGTCTTTCACAGCATGGAGATCTGGCGCGACACCAACGGCTGCACCCTGATGCGCCCCGACAGCTTTGCCGGGGACGACCTTTTCATGCGGCGCAAATGGTCGAAATGCACCAAGGGTTCGGCGCTGGAATTCGCCTTGCATCCGGGCGGTCACATGGTTCCCGAAGGCTGGGCCACCATGGTGATCGACTGGTTCGAAGGGCAGCCGCAGGGTTGATCCTCCCGGCCCGGGCTGTCCATCGCCGCGCCGCCCGGACCCGGGCGGCGCGGCTTTTTCCTGCACCCGTATGCCGGGCTCCGGCAAGACATCAGCGAACCAGAAACTCGGCGTGCAATGCCCCGGCGGAATTGATGCTCTTGAGGATGTCGATCATGTCGCGCGGGCTGACGCCAAGGGCGTTCAGCCCGGCCACCACGTCGGAGAGCGACGAAGCCTCGTCGATCTCGGCCATCGCGATGCCGGGCTCTTCCTCGATCGCCGCCGTGGTGCGCGGCAAGACCACCGTGTCGCCCCGGGAGAACGGATTGGGCTGCACCGCGACCGGATCCTCGGTGATCCGCAGGGTCAGGTTTCCCTGGCTGACCGCGACCCGGCTGATCCGCACATCGGCGCCGACGACGATGGTGCCAGAGCGCTGGTCGACGACGACGCGGGCCCGGCGCTCGGGCTCGACGGTCAGGTTTTCCAGCCGGCCGAGGACATGGGCCGGCGAGCGCATCCGGGTGGCGCCGATGTCGAGAGACACGGTGCCGGCGTCGGTCATCACCGCGACGGCGCGGCCGAATTCGTCGTTGATCACCGCCTCGATCCGCGCCGCGGTGGTAAAGTCGGGGTTGCGCAGGGCCAGGCGTATTGCATTCAGGCTGCTGAACTCGAAGCCCAGTTCCCGCTCGATCCGGGCCCCTGACGGAATCGCGCCGGCGGTCGGAACCCCCTGGGTCACGCTGGCGCCATCGCCCTGGGCCACGGCGCCGCCGGCGATGATCGTGCCCTGCGCCACGGCATAGATCTCGCCGTCGGCGGCATTGAGCGGTGTCATCACCAGGGTGCCGCCAAGCAGGCTTTTCGCGTCGCCGATCGCCGAGACGGTCACGTCGATCTGGCTGCCGGCGCGGGCGAAGGGCGGCAGCGTTGCGGTGACGAACACCGCCGCGACGTTCTTGGGGCGAAAGGATTCGCCGGTGATGTTGACGCCCAGCCGCTCGAGGATGTTCGACATGATCTCTTCGGTGAAGGGTGCGTTGCGGATGCCGTCGCCGGTGCCGTTGAGCCCGACGACAAGCCCGTAGCCGACAAGGTCGTTGCCGCGCACCCCGTCGAATTCCACCAGGTCCTTGATCCGGATCGGCGTCGCGCCGGCGGATGGCGCCAGCCCGGCGGTTGCGACGAGGATCGCCAGAAGTGCCAGTATCGTTCTCATCTGAGAAAATCCGCCAGCGACAGGCGCGAGAGCCGCGCGGTGATGTTGTAAAGCGTCTCGATCTGGGTCTGCACCGCCTCCAGCGCGGTTGCGGTCTCGAACGGATCGGCCGCGACGATCCGGCTGCGTTCGATCCCGAGCATCGAGGCCTCGGCGGCGTTTCGTGTCGCCGCGGCCTCGATCCGCGCCTCGGCGGTGCCGACCCGCGCCTGCGCGGCGGTCAGTGCATCGCCGGCCGCCAGCAAACCCTCGCCCGAGCGGCGCAGCACGAGTGCGCGCCCGGTCCGGTCGCCGGCCAGCGCGCCATCGGCGACCAGCGCCGCCAGCGACAGCGCTTCCAGCGTGTCGCGGATCGCCGGGTCGGCGGCGGTCAGCTCAAGGCCGGCCTGATCACCCGGAGCGATGCGGAACGCGGCGAGCGGTGCGGCCGAGCCGCCGTAGATCGTGTCGAGATAGCCGCCCCCGCCGGCCGGCGCGTCGAAGAAGGCGGCCACCGCATCGACCACGCCCTGCGCCGTCACCTGTCCGGCGATCACCGGCGCCAGCGCATCGAGGATCGCCTGCGACCCGGCGATCGGCTTGGCGTCGGTCGCGGCACCCGACAGAAGATATCGATCGGCGATCCGGGTGTTGAGGGCGGCGACCACGGCGTCGAATTTCTGGCGCGCATCATGGGCTGCGGTGTCGACCAGCGTGCTGCTGCCGTTGATCCCGGCGGACAGAAGCCCCGGCGCGATGTCGGTGACGATGCGCGTTGTCGCGTCAAGCGCGCCCTGGATGCTGGCGGTCAGAAGGGCGGCCTCGCTGGTTGCGGTGCGGAACGCTTGAAGCGCCCCGAGCGAGCGGTCGATGCCGGCCAGGGCGCGAAAGTCGCCCGAAACCGCCGCCGCAAGGTCGGCCCTGGTGCCCGACGTCATCTCGGCGGTCAGGGTCTGGAGGCTGCGCTGCAACTGGCTGTTGTGGCTTCTGAACTGGAAGCTTTGCGCCATGTCGCCGATCGTCACATAATTCATCGCTCAAAGTCCGATCAGTTGCTGGATCAGGTCGTCGATCATCTGGATCACCCGGGCATTGGCGGAAAAGGCCTGCTCGACCATCAGCAGCCGCTGCATCTCGGCGTCGGTGTCGACCCCGTCCTGAAGCTGCAGCTGGGTCAGCGCCTCTTGCCGGGCGGTTGCGAAACTGGTCCGTGCCTCGGCATCCTGGCGGCCGGCGGCGATCTGCGACAGGATGTCGGAGGCGAGCGCCGAACTTGACACCGCCGCCCCGATGAAAGGGCCCGAGGCCGGCACCCGCGCCTCGGCCATCCGGTCGGCGAGGGCACCAAGCAGGGTCGCATTGCCGACCTCGCCCGGGGCGGGCGCGCCGATGCCGTCGCGCAGCCGCCAGAGCGCGCCGCCCCGCGCCGGATCGACCGCGGCATTGATCCGGATCCGGCCTGCCAGCCCGACCTCGAGCAGGGGATCAAAAGCACCGCCGGCGTCGGTGAAGAGACCCGGCTGGCCGGGCGCCAGGGTCGGGTCGAGCGCGGGGTCGGCGAACCGCCCGATCAGATCGCGGGCAAAGGCGTCAAGCTGGTCCTGCGCGGCGGGGGCCAGCGTGTCGCGGATCGCGAAGCGGGCGCCGAGCGTGCCGCCACCCAGCACCCCGCCGTCACCGGAAGCCACCGGCTGACCATTGATGGTCAGCCCGGAAAGCGCGCCCGAGGCCAGGGTCATGTCGGGTGTGATCACACCGACCGGGGCAAAGCCGATCACCGCGGGATTGCCGTCAAGCAGGATCGCGCCTCCGGTGGTGAAAAGCGCGATCTGGTCGTTCTGGCGGGCAACCTCGCGGACCGGCACGATCTCGGCCACCCGGTCGACCAGGCTCTGGCGCTGATCCATCAGCGCGGTGGCGTCGCGGCCGGAACTGCGCTGGGTCAGGATCTCGGCGTTCAGCCGGTCGATCTGTGCCAGCGTCTCGTTGAGGGTGCCGACCTCGCGGGCGATTGCGGCGTCGGCATCCATGCGCGATTGCTGCAGGCCGCGGCTGAGGTCGTTGAGGTGATCGCCCAGCGCATCGGCGGCATCGGCGATGCCTTGCAGGCGTGCGGCGCTGTCGGGACGGCTTGTGGCCTCGATCAGCGCGGATTCCAGCGCATCGATGCGGGCGCCGAGCGAGGCCGGCTCTCCCGGGCGGCCGATCCGCGCCTCGATCCCGGCAAGGAAATCCGAGCGCAGCTGCCGGTTGCCGGCCTCGGCATCGGCGAGCCGGCGGTCGTTCAGCACCGACTGGTTGATCGCCCGGGTGACGCTGTCGACGCGCACCCCGGCACCGTTGCCACCAAGCGATTGCGGCGACAGGTTCACCTCGCGCCGCGCATAGCCCGCGGTCATCACGTTCGCGACGTTCGAGGACACGACCTCGGCCGAGCGCGAGGCCGCATTGAGGCCGCTCAGCGCATTGGCGAGCGAGGTTGACAGGCTCATGGTTCAGCCTCCGTTGCCGGGCGCGCCGCTATCGCTTGATGTTGGTGGTTTCCTGCAACATCTCGTCCACCGTCTGGATCACCTTGGCGTTCGACGAATAGGCGCGCTGGGTCTGGATCAGGTTGGTCAGTTCGGCGGCGACATCGGTGGCCGAGCCTTCGCGGGCGTAGCCGACGATCGCGCCGGTCGGTCCGTCACCGGCATTCCACAGGAAGAACGACCCCGAATCGGGCGAGACCTGGAAGGTCTGGTTGTTCAGCGCGATCAGGCCGTTGGGGTTGGGCACGTCGACCACCGGAACCTGGTAGATGCGCCGGGTGAAGCCGGTGTCGAAGGTGGCGGTGATGAAGCCGTGTTCATCGACCTCGACATTGGTGAGATTGCCGACCGGCGAGCCGTCCTTGGTGATCGAGGTCGGCGCGAAACTGTCGGAAAGCTGGGTCAGGCCCTTGGCATCGCCGATCCTGCCGATGCTCATCGACAGCGGGCCGCCGGCCACGGTCAGCGCCAGTTGCCCGGTCAAGGGATCATAGGCGCCGCCCGAGACCGGGGTGACCGAGGCCAATGTGCCGCCATTGCCGCGGGTGTCGTCGAAGACCAGGTCATATTCGCCGATCACCGCCCCGCCCTGCGCCGAATCGCGGATCACCATGGTCCAGGCGTTCGACGCCCCGGTCGCCGGCACGTTCGGCGTGAAGGTGATGTCGAGCGTGTCCGAGGTGCCGAGATTGCCGAAATACTCCACCGACAGCGGCAGCACATCGCCGGCGGCGCCGGCCTCGGTCGCGGTGGCGGGCAGGTTGACGCCAAGGTTCATCGTGGTCGTCGGGTCGCCCGCGGTCTGGTTGGCGGTGATCACCACCGGCTGCAACCCGGCCATGGTGTCGCGCGGCAGGACCGGGATCGAACCGTCGGCATTGGCCGGCCAGCCGAGCAGCACCAGCCCCGATTCGGTGCGCAAAACGCCGTCGGCGTCGGGCCGGAAGGCGCCGGTCGTGGTCATCATCAATGGTTGCGTGCCAGTGCTGCCGTTCAGCGACACCGCCGTCGTCACCGGCAGCATGCCACGCCCGGCGATCGCAATGTCGAGCGCGTTCGAGGTGGCGACCAGCGCGCCATGCTCGTCGATCAGCCGCGTCGTCGAGGCGCGCACCCCGCCGGCCGAATAGGTGCCGGCGCCGCGGGCCTGGTTGATCACGAAATTCTCGAAATCGGTCGAGGCGCGCTTGTAGCCGAAGGTGCTCGAGTTCGCGATGTTGTCGGCGATCGTCGCCAGCCGGGTCGCATTGGCGCTGAGGCCAGCGACGCCGGCATTGAGCGAGGAAGAGATGGACATGGGTGCCGCCTTTCTGCTGCTGCGTCCGTCGATTTCCCGGACCATGCAGCGCGGCGCCTTAAGATCGGCCTAACGGATAAAATCCGGCGGATTTCGCCAGCCCGGCGGCGTGCCTCAGAGGTCGGAACGCAAGAGAATCACCTCCAGCCGGTTGTTCTGCACCGCCATCGGATTGCGCAGCATGGGCTTGCGGTCGGCCAGGCCGGTGACCCGGGCCATGCGGTCCGGCGCCAGGCCCGCGGCCTCCAGCAAGCTGCGCATCCGCATCGCGCGGCTGGCCGACAGGTCCCAGGCCGGGTTGACCCGCAGGACCTCGGGCTGGGCCCGGATATGGCCGTTGACGGCGATACCGTTGCCGACCAGCGCGAAGACCCGCGAAAGCACCCCGGCCAGTTCCAGCGCGACCGGCGCCGGCGTATCGCTGCCCGCCTCGAACAGGGGTTCGTCCTCCAGATCGAAGAGATCGACGATCAGCCCCTCGTCGGTGACCCGGGTGACGATATGGCGCGCGGCCTGCGCACTGACCATGCTTTCGCCGCCGATCCCCATCAGCGCTTCCTCGATCCGGCGCGCCGCCTCGGCGAAGCGGGCGGCCTCGGCGGCCCGGTCCCCGGCCCCCGCGGCCTCGGCGACTTGCGACATGTCGGTGCCGGTCTGGCCCACCGCCTGACGCTCGGTGCTGGGCTTCAGGCTCGAGGCGCCGGTGCCGTTCTGGGCGATCCGGTCCTCGGAAAAGACACTGTCGCCACCAAAGGATCCGTCGCCGCCGCCAGAGATCCGGCTGAGCGGAATCGTCGGACTGAAATAATCCGCGATGCCCTTGCGTTGCTTTTCCGTCGTCGCGTTCAACAGCCACATCAGCATGAAGAAGGCCATCATGGCGGTCACGAAGTCGGCATAGGCGACCTTCCACGCCCCACCGTGGTGCCCGCCACCGATCGTGACCTTCTTCCGCTTGATGATGACTGGCGCCGCATTGGCTTGCGCGCCCATCACACCACCCTTGTCTTTCACCCGGGCTCAGGCATAGCAGCGCGCCATTAACGCCGCCCTAACCTCTCGAATTGTCCCGATCGCGCGCGAAACCCGCCCCGGTCATCCCCAGTCGAGCACGACCTTGCCGCTCTGGCCCGAGCGCATCGCGGCAAAGCCTTCGGCGAAATGATCCACCGGGAAGCGGTGGGTGATGACCCGGCTGACATCGAGGCCGTTCTCCAGCATCGCGATCATCTTGTACCAGGTCTCGAAGATCTCGCGGCCGTAGACGCCCTTGATGGTGATCGCCTTGAAGACGATGCGCGACCAGTCGACCGGGCTCTTGCCCGGCGGAATGCCCAGCATGGCGATGCGCCCACCCATCACCATCGCCTCGATCATCTGGTCCAGCGCGGCCTGGTTGCCCGACATCTCCAGCCCGACATCGAACCCCTGGCGCATCTTCAACCGGGCGATGACCTCGCGCAGATCCTCCTGCGCCACATTCACCGGCACCACGTCGGCAACCTCGGCGGCCAGCGCCAGCCGCGCCGGATTGACATCGGTGATCACCACATGGCGGGCGCCGACATGGCGGGCGACCGCCCCGGCCATGATGCCGATCGGCCCGGCGCCGGTGATCAGCACATCCTCGCCGACCAGATCGAAGGACAAGGCGGTGTGAACCGCGTTGCCGAGAGGGTCGAGAATCGCGCCGATCTCGTCGCTGATGGTGTCGGGCAGGGTCACGACGTTGAAGGCTGGCAGCGCCAGGTATTCGGCGAAGGCGCCAGGCTCGTTGACGCCGATGCCGCGGGTCGCCGGATCAAGGTGGAACCGGCCGGCGCGCGACTGGCGCGACAGCTTGCCGATCAGATGGCCCTCGCCCGAGCAGCGCTGACCGATCGCCAGCCCCTCGACATCGCGGCCCATCTCGACGATCTCGCCGGCGAACTCATGCCCCGTCACCAGCCCGACCGGCACCGTGCGCGCCGCCCAGTCGTCCCAGTTCCAGATATGAATGTCGGTGCCGCAGATCCCGGTCTTGCGGATCCGGATCAACACCTCATCCGGCCCGATCTCGGGGACCGGGCGATGCTCCATCCACAGCCCCGGCTCTGCCTTCGCCTTGACCAGCGCCTTCATCTCGTTGCGCATCAGATCGCCCCCACCGCCCGGCCCGCGCCGCCAAAGGCGTCAAGCGCGAAATCCAGATCCGCCCGTGTCAGGCGCGCATTCATCTGGGTGCGGATCCGCGCCTGCCCCTTCGGCACCACCGGAAAGAAGAACCCCGCAACATGGACGCCGCGCGCGTATAACTCTGCCGCCATGCGCTGCGACAAGGCCGCATCGCCCAGCATCACCGGCACGATCGGATGCTCGCCCGGCAGCAGCCGGAACCCCGCATCCTCCAGCCCCGCCCGCCAGTAGCGGGCATTGTCGAAAAGCTGCGCGCGCAGATCGTCCGCCGCCTCGGCGATGTCGATCGCGGCGATCCCGGCCGCGACCACCGCCGGCGGCAGCGCGTTCGAGAACAGATAGGGCCGTGCCCGCTGGCGCAGAAGGTCGATCACCGGCTGCGGCCCGGCGACATACCCGCCCAGCGCCCCGCCCAGCGCCTTGCCGAGCGTGCCGGTCAGGATATCGACCGCGACCCCGAAATGCGCCGGCGTGCCGCGTCCCTGCGGTCCGATGAACCCGGTGGCATGGCAATCATCCACCATCACCAGCGCGCCATATCTGTCGGCCAGCGCGGTGATCTCGGGCAGTTTCGCCAGATGGCCGTCCATCGAGAACACCCCATCGGTCGCGATCAGGACGAAGCGCGCGCCAGCCTCGCGGGCGGCCTGCAGCTGCACCTCCAGATCGGCCATGTCGGAATTGGCATAGCGGTAGCGCCGCGCCTTGCACAGCCGGATGCCGTCGATGATCGAGGCATGGTTCAGCGCATCCGAAATCACCGCATCCTCGGGCCCCAGCAAGGGCTCGAACAGCCCGCCGTTGGCGTCGAAACAGGCGGCGAAAAGAATCGCGTCCTCCTTGCCAAGGTAGCGCGCGATCCGCGCCTCGAGCGCCCGGTGAAGATCCTGCGTGCCGCAGATGAAGCGGACCGAGGCCATGCCGTAGCCGTGGTCGTCCATCGCCGCCCGCGCCGCCGCGACAAGTGCCGGATGATCCGCAAGACCAAGGTAGTTGTTGGCACAGAGGTTCAGCATGTCACGGCCGGCAACCCTGACATGCGTGCCCTGCGCCGAGGTGATCAGCCGCTCGCGCTTCATCAGCCCTTCGGCGTCGATCGTCTTCAACATGGCGTCGAGATGCTCGAGAAAGGCAGCATTGTCGGACATGACGGAATCTCCTCCGGTATGGCGGAACACTATCCGCCCCTCCGCAATTGTCAATATGACGGACACCATTCCATAATCACGGAAACTGCCCTCTTCTGTTCCCAAGTACCTCCGCCGGAGGCATCCGCCCCTGCCGCCGGCGCGGCGTCAGGAATTCTGCACGATCAGGATCGCCCGCGCCGGCCCGCCCTCGGCCTCGATCCGGTGCGGACGGTCGGCGAAATAGCGGGCGGTGTCGCCGGCGGCGAGCACCTGGCGGTCCTCGCCGGACACCACCTGCACCGCGCCTTCCAGAACCGTCAGATGCTCGCGGCACCCCGGCCCGTGCGGATCGCTGACCAGCCGGCCGCCGGCTTCGAAGCCCAGATCATAGACCTCATGCGCGCCCGCCGCCTCGGCCGGCGACAGGATGCGGATCGTCACCCCCCGGCCATGACCGTCGATCACCGGTGCCGCCGCGGCCCGGATCACCTCGATCGCCGGCGCCCTGCGCCCCCCGAGCAATCCGGCGAAATCGACCTGAAGCGCCTGGGTCAGATTCCACAGCGTGGCGACGGTCGGGCTCGATTCCCCGCGCTCGATCTGGCTGACCATGGAGCGCGACACGCCCGACAACCGCGCCACCGCCTCGAGGCTCAGCCCCTTCGAGGTCCGCGCCGATTTCAGCGAGGCCGCAAGCCGGTCGTGGATTTCGGAGCGCGTGTTCATCGCCCGCAAGGGTGATCGCAGCGCCGGCAAAGGTCAACGGGGCAGCATCGCCTCGCCGTCCGGGTCGGCGGCCTCGGCGACGATCCAGTCGCGAAAGGCAACCAGCGGCGGATGAGCCGCACCGACCGCCGGCCAGACCAGGTAATAGCCCTCCGCCCCCGCCACCGGCTCGCCGAAGGCGTGGACCAGACGCGCATCGGCCAGCTCCGCCCTTGCCAGAAACTCGGGCAGCAGCGCCACACCCAGCCCGTGGATCACCGCCTGGATCATCGGTGCGAACTGGTCGAAGAGCATCCCCTGCGGCACCGGTCCCGCCACCCCGTGATGGGCAAACCAGCGCGCCCAGGCATCGGGGCGCGATTCGATCTGCAACAGCGGCAGGCCGATCAGGTCGCGCGCCCGCGCGACGGGGTGCCCGGCCAGGTATCCCGGCGCGCAGCAGGCCACCAGCCTTTCGTCGAAAAGCCTCACCGCGCCCGCCCCCGCCCAGTCGTCGCGGCCGAAATGGATCGCGGCATCAAAGCCCTCCTCGGCGAAATCGAAGGGCTTCAGCCGGGTGCCGAGATTGATCGTCACCCCCGGATGCGCCCCCAGAAAGCGCGGCAGCCGCGGCGCCAGCCAGCGGGTGCCGAAGGTCGGCAGGATCGCCAGCGACAACGTGCCGCCGCCGGTGTTCGAGCGGACCCGCATCGCCCCGCGCGAGATCAGGTCAAGCGCCCGGCCGACCTCGCGCGCATAGGCCAGCGCCGGATCGGTCGGCGTCAACCGCCGCCGTTCGCGCAAAAACAGCGTGACCCCCAGCTGCGCCTCAAGGCTCTGGATCAGCCGGCTGACCGCCCCCTGGCTCAGGTCGAGATCGCGCGCCGCGGCGAGCGTCGAGCCGGTGCGGATCACCGCCTCGAAGGCGGTCAGCAGCGAGATCGACGGCAAGAGGCGGCGCGGCGTTGCCATATATTCCCTCCACGCATACTGCATGGTCAGAATATCGCTATTCCGGGCCCGCGCAATCGCGCATGATGCATAGGTATCGCAACACCGCCAGATGCGAGGATGCCATGGCCCTGAAACCGAAGGACGCCCCCGACCTTTCCCGCTTCGACTGGGAGGATGCCTTTCGCCTTGATGACCAGTTGTCCGAGGAAGAGCGGATGCTGCGCGACGCCGCCCGCGCCTATGCGACAGAACGGCTTCAGCCCCGGGTGATCGCCGCCTGCCGCGAGGAAACCACCGATCCGGCAATCTTTCGCGAGATGGGCGAGATGGGGCTTCTCGGCGTCACGATCCCCGAGGAATACGGCGGCATCGGCGCATCCTACGTCACCTATGGCCTCGTCGCGCGGGAAATCGAACGGGTCGATTCGGGCTATCGCTCGATGATGTCGGTTCAGTCCAGCCTGGTGATGTATCCGATCTATGCCTACGGGTCCGAGGCGCAGCGCCGCAGATACCTGCCGAAACTCGCCTCCGGCGAATGGATCGGCTGTTTCGGCCTGACCGAACCCGATGCCGGCTCCGACCCTGCGGGCATGAAGACGCGGGCGACGAAGACGGCGGCGGGCTATGTCCTCAACGGCTCGAAGATGTGGATCTCGAACGCGCCGATCGCCGATGTCTTCGTGATCTGGGCAAAATCCGAGGCGCATGGCGGCAAGATCCGCGGCTTCGTGCTCGACAAGGGCGCACCCGGCCTCTCGGCGCCGAAGATCGGCGGCAAGCTCTCCTTGCGCGCCTCGATCACCGGCGAGATCGTGATGAGCGATGTCGAGGTCGACGAGAACGCGCTCTTGCCCGATGTCGAGGGGCTGAAAGGGCCGTTCGGCTGCCTCAACCGGGCGCGCTACGGGATTTCCTGGGGCGTGCTTGGCGCGGCCGAGTTCTGCTGGCACGCGGCAAGGGCCTATGGGCTCGACCGCAAGCAGTTCAACCGGCCCCTGGCGCAAACCCAGCTTTACCAGAAGAAGCTGGCCGACATGATGACCGAGATCTCGCTGGGCCTTCAGGCCTCGTTGCGGGTCGGTCGGCTGATGGACGAGGCACGGGCCGCGCCCGAGATGATCAGCCTCATCAAGCGCAACAACTGCGGCAAGGCGCTCGACATCGCGCGCATGGCCCGGGACATGCACGGCGGCAACGGCATCCAGGAGGATTTTCAGGTGATGCGCCACATGGTCAACCTCGAGACGGTAAACACCTACGAGGGCACCCATGACGTTCATGCCTTGATCCTCGGCCGGGCGATCACCGGGCTGCAGGCTTTCTTCTGATTTCATCTTGGCGAAAATACCTCCGCCGGAGGCTTGCGGCCTCACCACCTGAAGCCTCCGGCGGAGGTATTTGGACCAAGATGAATGTGCGGGGACAGGAATGGACCGGGCCGAGATCGTTCACCAGAATTTCCTCAGGCGCGTCGCCGCGGGCGACCTGCCCGGCGGTGCTCTGCCGTCGGGGCCGCTTTCGCCGACCGGGGCGGTGTCGCTCTTTCGGTCGGGCTGCCTGTCGCGCGCGCTGGACCGGCAGGCGCGCGCGATGCAGAAGGCGGGACAGGGGTTCTATACCATCGGGTCCTCCGGGCATGAGGGGATGGCGGCGGTGGCGGCGGCGCTGCGTCCCGACGACATGGCCTTCCTGCACTACCGCGATGCGGCCTTCCAGATCGCCCGGGCGGCGCAGGTGCCGGGCCAGAGCCCTGCCTGGGACATGCTGTTGAGCTTTGCGTCGTCCTCCGAGGATCCGGTTTCGGGCGGTCGGCACAAGGTGCTTGGCTCAAAGGCCCTGTCGATTCCGCCGCAAACCTCGACCATCGCCTCGCATCTGCCGAAGGCGGTTGGCGCGGCCTATGCGATCGGCGCGGCGCGGCGGCACCGGCCCGAGCATCGCGACCTGCCTGACGACGCCATCGTCCTATGTTCCTTTGGCGACGCCTCGGCCAATCATTCGACGGCGCAGGGCGCGTTCAATACGGCAGGATGGACCGCCTATCAGTCGATCCCGCTGCCGCTTCTCTTTGTCTGCGAGGACAACGGCATCGGGATATCCACCAGGACCCCTTCGGGGTGGATCGCCGCCAGTTTCGCGGCCCGGCCTGGGCTGAAGTATTTCCACTGCGACGGGCTCGACATCCATGACACCTTCCGGGTGGCCAGCGAGGCCGCCACCTGGGTGCGGACCCGAAGAAAGCCCGCCTTCCTGCATGTCGCCACCATCCGCCTTTACGGCCATGCCGGCGCCGACGTGCCGACAACCTATCTTTCCCGCGAGGAGGTCGAGGCAGAGGAGGCCAATGATCCGCTTCTTCATTCGGTGCGGCTTCTGGATCAGTCGGGCGCGCTGAACCCGGCCGGGGCGCTGGCGATCTATCAGGAGACCTGCGCGCGGGTGGCGCGGATCGCACAAGACGCGGTGACGCGGCCGCGTCTTGCGACGGCGCGCGAGGTGATGGCCAGCCTGATCCCGCCGAAGCGCGCCTGCCGGCCGACCAACGGACCGACGCCGGAGGCGCGGGCGGCGGTCTTCGGCGGGGACCTCAGGGCGATGGACGAGCCGCAGATCATGTCGCGGCTGATCAACTGGGCCTTGACCGACCTGATGCTGGAACATCCCGAGACCGTGCTGATGGGCGAGGATGTCGGGCGCAAGGGCGGCGTCTATGGTGTAACGCAGAAGCTGGCCGCGCGGTTCGGCCCCGACCGGGTGATCGATACGCTTCTGGACGAGCAGTCGATCCTCGGCCTTGCCATCGGCATGGCGCAGAACGGCTTCGTGCCGATCCCCGAGATCCAGTTCCTCGCCTATCTGCACAATGCCGAGGACCAGATCCGCGGCGAGGCGGCGACGCTGCCCTTCTTCTCGAACGGGCTTTACACCAACCCGATGGTCGTCAGGGTCGCCGGACTTGGCTATCAGAAGGGGTTCGGCGGGCATTTCCACAACGACAATTCGGTGGCGGTGCTGCGCGACATTCCGGGGTTGATCCTTGCCTGCCCGTCCGACGGGGCAGAGGCTGCGAAGATGCTGCGCGAATGTGTGCGGCTGGCGCGCGAGGAACAGCGACTGGTGGTCTTCCTGGAGCCGATCGCGCTTTACCCGATGCGCGACCTGCACGGCGAGAAGGACGGCGGCTGGATGCGGCACTATCCCGCCCGAAGCGAGGTGATCCCCTTCGGCGAGGTCGGCGTCCATGGCGACGGCACCGACCTTGCCATCGTGAGCTTCGCCAATGGCTTTTACCTGTCGCGGCAGGCCGAGGCGCGACTCGCCGAGGCGGGCGTGAAGACCCGGGTGATCGACATGCGCTGGCTTTCGCCCTTGCCGGTCGAGGCGCTGATCAAAGCGGTGAAGGGCGCGAAGCGCATCCTGATCGTCGACGAGACCCGGCGTTCGGGCGGCGTGGCTGAAGCGCTGATGGCGCTGTTCACCGAGCGCACCGACATTCCCCACGCCCGGATCACCGCCGAGGACAGTTTCATCGCCACCGGCCCGGCCTATGCCGTGACCATGCCCTCGGCGGATGGCATATTCGACGCGGCGATGGCGCTGATCGGGGGCAGGACATGAAGACCGCCGTGGTGATCTGCCCGGGCCGGGGCACCTATACCAGGACCGAACTTGGCTATCTGAAGCGGCATTTCGGTGACGCTGCGCTGCTGGCTGTCTTCGACGGCGCGCGCGCGGCGCTGGGGCAGGAACCGCTTTCGGCGCTTGACGGGGCCGCCGCCTATTCGGTCGCCGAACACACCCGCGGCGACAATGCCTCGGCCCTGATCTATGCCGCCACGCTTGGCGATTTCCGCGCCATCGACCGCCGGGCGATCGAGGTCGTCGCCGTCACCGGCAATTCGATGGGGTGGTATTCGGCGCTGGCCTGCGGGGCCGCACTGACGGCAAAGGCCGGGTTCGAGGTGGTCAATACCATGGGCACCCTGATGCAGGAAGCGCTGATCGGCGGGCAGGTCGTGCATCCCTGCGTCGGCGAGGATTGGCTGGCGGACCCGGCGCGCAAGGCAGCACTTCTGGCCAGGGTCGCGCGGATCGACGCGCGCGACGGCCATGTGCTGGCGCTGTCCATCGACCTTGGCGGGATGCTGGTGCTGGCCGGCAATGACGCCGGGCTGGCGGCGTTCGAGGCCGAGGTTCCGCCCGAACAGGGCCGGTTCCCGATGCGGCTTGCCAATCATGCCGCCTTTCATACCGCGCTTCAGGCGCCGGTGGCCGCGGCCGGGCGGGCGCGGCTGTCACCTGAGCTTTTCGGCCAGCCAAAGCTGCCGCTGATCGACGGGCGCGGGGCGATCTGGTGGCCGGGCGCCACCGAGACCGAAGCGCTGTGGGACTACACCCTCGGGGCTCAGGTCACCGAACCTTACGACTTCGCCCATGCGATCCGCATCGCGGCGCGGGAATTCGCGCCCGATCTTTTCATCGTCACCGGGCCCGGCACGACGCTGGGCGGCGCGGTGGCGCAATCGCTGATCCTTGCCAACTGGCGCGGCATGGGGTCGAAGCGTGATTTCCAGGACAGGCAACAGGCGGCGCCGCTTCTCGTCTCCATGGGCATGGATGACCAGCGCACAACCGTAACCGAGGGAGAGACAAGATGACCCATGATGATATCCTCAAGGCCGCAGGACTGGGCAAGGCCGAACTGGCGGGCGGCACGCTGGTGGTCCGCAGCCCGATCGACGGCGCCGAGGTTGCGCGGGTGCGGGAAACCGACGCCGCCGCCATGCCCGCCATCATCGCCCGTGCGCAACAGGCGTTCCGCGCCTGGCGGCAGGTGCCGGCACCACGCCGGGGCGAGTTGGTGCGGCTTCTCGGCGAGGAGTTGCGCGCGGCCAAGGCCGAACTTGGCGCGGTGGTGACGCTCGAGGCCGGCAAGATCACTTCCGAAGGCCTCGGCGAGGTGCAGGAGATGATCGACATCTGCGACTTCGCGGTCGGCCTTTCGCGCCAGATCTACGGGCTGACCATCGCCTCGGAACGCCCCGGCCACCGGATGATGGAGACCTGGCACCCCTTGGGCCCCTGCGCCGTCATCACCGCCTTCAACTTCCCGGTCGCGGTCTGGTCCTGGAACGCCGCGCTGGCGCTGATCTGCGGCGATCCGGTGATCTGGAAACCGTCGGAAAAGACGCCGCTGACGGCGCTGGCGACGATGAAGATCATGGAGCGCGCCATGAGGCGCTTCGGCGACGCGCCCGAGGGGCTGGTGCAACTGGTCATCGGCGGGCCGGCGATCGGCGAGGCGCTGGTCGGCTCGCGCGACGTGCCGATCGTCTCGGCCACCGGCTCGACCCGGATGGGCGGCATCGTCGGCCCCAAGGTTGCGGCGCGCTGGGGCCGGCCGATCCTGGAACTGGGTGGCAACAACGCGATGATCGTCGCACCTTCGGCCGATCTCGACATGGCGGTGCGGGCGATCGTGTTCTCGGCAGTCGGCACGGCGGGCCAGCGCTGCACCAGCTTGCGCCGGCTCATCGCCCACAACTCGGTCCGCGAAGACCTGGTGGCGCGGCTGGTCAAGGCCTATGCCAGCCTGCCGATCGGCGACCCGAGGCAGTCGACCACCCTCATCGGTCCGCTGATCGACGCGGGTGCGCGCGACCGGATGCAGACAGCACTTGAGAAGGCGCGCGCCGAGGGCGGCAAGGTTCACGGCGGCAGGACCGTGGCGACGGGTGTGCCGCAGGGCGGCGCCTATGTCGAGCCGGCGATTGCCGAGATGCCGGCGCAGACGGATACGGTGCGCACCGAGACCTTCGCGCCGATCCTCTATGTCATGGGCTACGAGACGCTGGATCAGGCGATCGCGCTGCAAAACGACGTGCCGCAGGGCCTGTCGTCGTGCATCTTCACCCTGAACATGCGCGAGGCCGAAACCTTCCTGTCGGCGACCGGTTCGGACTGCGGCATCGCCAATGTCAACATCGGCCCCTCGGGCGCCGAGATCGGCGGCGCCTTCGGCGGCGAGAAGGAGACCGGCGGCGGCCGCGAATCCGGATCGGACGCCTGGAAGGGCTACATGCGGCGCCAGACCAATACGGTCAACTACTCGGCCGAATTGCCGCTGGCGCAGGGGGTGAAATTCGACATCTGAACCCCGTCCCGGGCGTGATCCGGGACCTCTGCCAGATCGAGGAGGCCCCGGATCAGGTCCGGGGCTTCATTTGTTGCGGCGACGAAAATCTTCGCGCAGACGGCGGTAACGCCAACAGCGAAGGTCGCGTTCGCGGACGAAGCTGACTTCGCTGTAATGGCCGCTTTCTCACTAGAATCGGAACCCGAACGGCATCTCGTCCTAGTGAACGTTGCGATTCAAGGATTTGAATGACTGTTGGATTTGGCAATCGACATGCTTCGAGAACGCGGTGAATGCAATGAGGCAATGGCGTGCAAAATCGCTCCCAATCACTACCATTCCATGATCAACCTTGATCCCGGGAGTAGAACCGATTTTTTGGGCGAGCTTCTCAAGCTCGCTGTGCCTTTTCGTTGTGGTACTATCTAACTCAGGTCTTTGCGGTGCATTCGGGTGAGCAAGAATGTTCCGAGTTTGGATGAGAACGTCGAGGGTGTGCCAAGTCCCATCGTCAATATCCGAGAAGCCACCGTTCTTTAGAAACTCTAAGCGTTTTTGCCACTTCCATCTGCCCCCTTTGTTCGGATCAAATTTCACGCGATGCCTGAGCTCAAGCCACTCGGTGGCGCGCCGCAGGGACTTCTCGACGAGGGACGTAAGGTGAAATACGTGAGAGTGCCGAACGCGGTCGATATAGTAATCAACCAGCACTAGCGAGTCTTCGTCAATGTATCCTTTCAGCATTTCGTCAATATTGTGTTCACCAACTTTCAAGTACCAGTCGAATAGTTCCAACTCGCCGTGATCAAGCACGCCCTCGTCCTTTAAGTAACTGAGGATGCTCAGTCGATAGAACTCTTCCAGAAATTGATCCATTTGGGTATCGGTCATACGGGCGCCTATGACCTCAAGTCGGGGTCATTCATGTCTATGCCGAGCGTTTCAAGCATGAAATCCGCCCTCATTCTCTTCATCCTTTCCATGACTTCCTCGGCGCGGGTCGCGTCGAACTGCCTATCGACGACCGCTTGCTCGAGGACGGACAATTCGGACCTCATCATCCTGATCACCGGTTCGGATAGACCCGCCACCACGGTTGCCAAGTCCGGGTCAAATGTGTCTGGGTCCGTCACATCGAGAGTTTGCAAGGTGAATTTGAACTTGGTGATCATCTGATGAAGGTCACGCAAGATGACCATCTGTGCTTCGATAGTGTTCCAGTCAATACCAAAGCCTCGGTTCGCGATATTTTCTAGACAAATGTGAACAGCTCCAAGGATCGTGATATCGACAACAAGCCGACCTTTCTTCCATTCAACGTCCTGGCGAGCGTCCAAGGCGCTGGGGTAATCAGATAGTGCGTTTGGCAGATATTCGTCCTGCAATTGCATCGCGGCACCCCGGTGCGCAATTGACTGCTGAACCGCAACAAGCTGTGCCAGCGCATTTCTGCGCTGTGCCTTGCCAGAAGGCTCGGTCGAAATTTTCAATATGATATGGTTTAATATCTCGTGGCGCCAGTAGTGAAGCCGTTCCTTATCGGAACCAATACCGATACCAATATCCCAAAACGTCTTGATCGGAGAGCGGGCGGGGTCCCAATACTTTGTGCCAAGTATTGAGATCAGATTCTCTTCTGTGAGGCGAAACCCAGCGCTTCCCTTCAAGGCGGCAAGTACTCCCGACATTGCTCCCTCCGCTTCAACTGTGCACCTTTTATCAGCGGAATGCGTCGGCATTTGGGCGGTGAAGTCGGACCCGGGGAATGTCGGCTAGGCCTGTCAGCGGTCATTCGCTGCGAAACACCGAACTCGCAAAATGGGCTCAGACCTGACCTCCCGCCCGTAGACAGAACCCCACCCCCCCGGCACAATGACCGACCACCCGGTCACTTTTCTACGTTCCCCCACCAAAACCGCCGGAATACCCGAAGAAATCGCCATCTGCATGGGCCAATGTGTCCCCGAACCAGCGCCACGCCGAAGGCGTCACAGAAGAAAAGGAAACGCGGAATGTCGTTCGACAAGGTCGCCGTTCTCGGCCTCGGCAAGGTCGGCCATCTGGCCGCGGAACTTCTGGCCGAGGCCGGGTTCAGCGTCACCGGTATCGACGCGCGCGCGGTGTCGGGCTGTCCGTTCCCGACCCGCACTGCCGACCTGACCGGCGATCTTCAGGCGGTGCTGAGCGGGCAGGAGGCGGTGCTGTCCTGCCTGCCCTATCACCTCAACAAGGGCGTCAGCAGCGCCGCCCATGCGCTCGGCCTGCATTACTTCGACCTGACCGAGGACGTGCCGACGACCCGCCATATCCGCGACCTTGCCAAGACCGCCAAGGGCGTCATGGCGCCGCAATGCGGGCTTGCCCCCGGCTTCGTCGGCATCGTCGGCGCCCATCTGGCCGATCAGTTCGACCGCGTCCGCTCGATCCGGCTGCGGGTCGGCGCGCTGCCGCAGAACCCGACCGGGCTTTTGGGCTATGCCTTCAACTGGTCGCCCGAGGGCGTGGTCAACGAATACCTCAACGACTGCGAGGTGATCGAGGAGGGCGTGCTGAAGACCGTCTCGGCGATGGAATGGCTGGAGACAGTCTATATCGACGGGATGAAGCTTGAGGCCTTCACCACCTCGGGCGGGCTTGGCACGATGTGCGAGACCTATGCCGACCGGATCGAGAACCTCGACTACAAGACCATGCGCTATCCCGGCCATGTCGAGCTGATGAACTTCTTCTTCCACGAGCTCTTGATGCGGGAAAACCGCGACATGGCGGGCAAGATCCTGACCCATGCCAAGCCGCCGGTGGACGAGGATGTGGTCTATGTCCATGTCGCCGCCGAGGGCTGGAGCGAGGGGCAATTGAAGCGCCGCGAGTTCGTGCGCGCCTATTATCCGCTGGAAATCGGCGGGCGCCGGCGCACCGCGATCGCCTGGACCACCTCGGCCTCGGTGGTGGCGGTGATCGAGATGGTGCGGATCGGCAAGCTGCCGCAGCAGGGGTTCCTCAAGCAGGAGGAGATCCCGCTGGCGCCCTACCTCGCGACGCGGACCGGCAATTACTACAACATCGGCCACCGCAGCCGCTAGAGCGGATCGCGTTCATTCGCATTCACGCGACCCACTCTAACCTTCTGATTTCGCATGTCCGAGTAGCGCAAAACCGGTTCCCACTTTTGCGCGACATG
>PHEC01000153.1 GCA_002841115.1 Alphaproteobacteria bacterium HGW-Alphaproteobacteria-6
CATGCTGCGCGCCCTCGGCCAGATCACCCTCGGCCTGATCGCCCTCGGCCTTCTGGCACAGCCGGCCACGGCGCAGGAGGAGGTCGAGCTGGAACTGGTGCTGCTGGCCGACAGTTCCGGCTCGATCGACAATGCCGAGATCCTGTTCCAGCGCCAGGGCTATGCCAGCGCGATCACCGACCCCGCGGTTCTGGCCGCCATCGCCAATACCGCCTATGGCCGGATCGCGGTGAGCTATGTCGAATGGGGCCAATCCGACAGCCAGGACGTAGTCGTGCCGTGGCGGATCATCGCCGGGCCCGAGGATGCGGCGGATTTCGCCGGGGCGCTGATGGTGCCGCCGCGGCGCGCCTACGGGCGCAACGGCATCGGTGCCGCGCTGATCTTCGGGCGTGACCTGATCGAGGCCAACGCGATCACCGGCTGGCGCCGGATCATCGACTTTTCCGCCGATTCGACCGGCAATTTCAACGGCCCCTCGATCGCCGAGGGCCGCGCGGCGGTGCTGGCGGCCGGGATCACCATCAACGGGCTTGCGGTGGCCTGCCGGCAATGCCCGACCGGCGGCGGCGACGGCCGCGCCCTGGCGGCGGAGTTTGCCGAACGGATCATCGGCGGCCCCGGCGCCTTCGTGATCGCGGCCGAGGGTGGCCAGGCTTTCGCCGAGGCGGTGCGGCGCAAGCTGATCCTCGAGATCTCGGGCCGGCCGCTGGCGGCGCCCTTGGTCGCCGCCGCCGATACCGCCGGGCCAATTCCGCCTGCGGCCCTTGCAGCCATTCGTGCGCGCCACTAAGACTCGGCTAACGTTCCGTCCCTATCCATTTCCCGCGAGAACAGCACGAGGCAGGCAGAGATGAGAGACCCGATCGATACCTACATGAACACCCTCGTGCCGATGGTGGTCGAGCAGACCTCGCGCGGCGAACGGGCCTATGACATCTACTCGCGACTTTTGAAGGAACGGATCATCTTTCTGGCCGGGCCGGTGCATGACGGGCTGTCGACGCTGATCTGCGCCCAGTTGCTGTTTCTCGAGGCGGAAAACCCGTCCAAGGAAATCTCGATGTATATCAACTCGCCCGGGGGCATCGTCACCTCGGGCCTGTCGATCTACGACACCATGCAGTATATCCGGCCCAAGGTCTCGACCCTGGTGATCGGCCAGGCCGCCTCGATGGGCTCGCTGCTGCTGACCGCCGGCGAGAAGGGCATGCGCTTTTCGCTGCCCAACAGCCGGGTGATGGTGCACCAGCCCTCGGGCGGCTACCAGGGCCAGGCGACCGACATCATGATCCACGCCCAGGAAACCCAGAAGCTGAAGGACCGGCTGAACCAGATCTATGTCCATCACACCGGCCAGGCCCTGAAGAAGGTCGAGACGGCGCTGGAGCGCGACAACTTCATGTCGCCCGAAGAGGCCAGGGACTGGGGCCTGATCGACGAGATCCTGTCGGCCCGTCCGCGCCCCGACGACGAGGGCAAGTAACGCCGTGGCCCGATCTCGTGACTGCGGATCGGGCATTTAGACATTGTGATGAACCGGGGGCTGCCCTAATCTTGTCGAAAAGGGCAGTCTAAATGGGACCCGGCATTCATTCGCACCCGGACGGGCGTCCGGGCCAGGCCGCAGAGGGTGACGATGGCGAACAATTCAGGCAGCGACAGCAAGAACACGCTTTACTGCTCGTTCTGCGGCAAAAGCCAGCATGAGGTGCGAAAGCTGATCGCCGGCCCGACGGTGTTCATCTGCGATGAATGCGTCGAGCTGTGCATGGACATCATCCGCGAGGAAACCAAGTCCACCAGCCTCAAGTCCGCCGACGGGGTGCCGACCCCGCGCGACATCTGCAAGGTGCTCGATGATTATGTCATCGGCCAGTCCCATGCCAAGCGGGTGCTGTCGGTTGCGGTGCACAACCATTACAAGCGGCTGAACCATGCGGCCAAGTCCTCGGATGTCGAGTTGGCCAAGTCGAACATCCTGCTGATCGGCCCGACCGGCTGCGGCAAGACGCTGCTGGCGCAAACGCTGGCGCGCATCCTCGATGTGCCCTTCACCATGGCCGATGCAACGACGCTGACCGAGGCCGGCTATGTCGGCGAGGATGTCGAAAACATCATCCTCAAGCTCTTGCAGGCCTCCGAATACAACGTCGAGCGCGCGCAGCGCGGCATCGTCTATATCGACGAGGTCGACAAGATCACCCGCAAGTCCGACAACCCCTCGATCACCCGCGACGTGAGCGGGGAAGGCGTGCAGCAGGCGCTTTTGAAGATCATGGAAGGCACCGTGGCATCGGTGCCGCCGCAGGGCGGGCGCAAGCATCCGCAACAGGAATTCCTGCAAGTCGACACCACCAACATCCTCTTCATCTGCGGCGGCGCCTTCTCCGGGCTGGAACGGATCATCGCGCAGCGCGGCAAGGGCTCGGCGATCGGCTTCGGCGCCGAGGTCAAGGACCCCGAGGCGCGCGGCGTCGGCGAGCTGTTCGGCGAGCTGGAGCCCGAGGATCTGCTGAAATTCGGCCTGATCCCGGAATTCGTCGGCCGCCTGCCGGTGATCGCCACGCTGACCGACCTTGACGAGGATGCGCTGGTCACCATCCTGACCGAGCCGAAGAACGCGCTGGTCAAGCAATACCAGCGGCTGTTCGACATCGAGGGCGTCAAGCTGACCTTCACCACCGACGCGCTGACCGCGATCGCCAAGCGCGCGATCAAGCGCAAGACCGGGGCGCGGGGCTTGCGCTCGATCATGGAAGACATCCTGCTCGACACCATGTTCGAACTGCCGGGGCTGAGCTCGGTCGAAGAGGTGGTGGTCAACGAGGAGGCGGTCGACAGCGGCACCAAGCCCTTGCTGATCTACGCCGATTCGAAGGGCGAGAAGGCCGCGACGGCCGGGTAGGCCTCGCGGGCCGGGGCCGAAGGCGGCACGGAGGCGGCTGGTCTTCATTCGCCGGCGCCATCCTTGGCGGTGATCCGCGGTCTGCAGGGGGCGGGCGATGGGAAAGATGCGCTTCGCCGCCTTGGCCGCCGTCGTCAGCCTGGCGCTCGGTTTTCTGATCCCGCTGACACCCAACCTCATCCATTGGCTGTTGACCGGCGGTGAGCCGCATCAGGAGACGCGGGGTTATGCGCCGGCGGTCTTCGACGCGGTGCTGCCCTACGAGCGGGTTCTGAGCAGCCGCTTTCCGCGGCAGACCAGCCAGCGCGCCTGTTCGCATGTCTTCGTGCGGCTTCGGCAACAGCCGCCGCAGAGCCCGCCGCGCCCGTCGCCGGGAACCGACCGGGATCACCGGTTTGGCGGATTGTGGCGTCCGACGCCGGCCCGGTTCACCTTCACGCCGGGCGCGGATCCGCTGGAAGACTGCCGCACTGTCATCGGATACACCCTGACGAAGCAGATCGCGCAGCTGCTGCGTGCGCCGGGGGCGTTCTATTACCACGATCTCACTGACGGAACACTGCACCTCTACGCGCCGGCGGCACGGATTGCCGGCCGCCTGAACGCGGCGGCCGCGCCGGGTCGACGTTGACGGGCTTGGCACTGGACCTTGCCGGCGCCTCGGCTATAAGGGGCGTGATCTGCCCGGAGAACGCCGATGAAAATCCTGCTGCGCCTTTTGACCTGGTGGAACAGCCAGACCCTCGGCACCCAGATATTCACCTGGCGCAAGGGCCAGCGGGTCGGCGAGGATGCTCAGGGCAACATCTTCTACCAGACCCGCGACGGCAAGCGCCGCTGGGTCATCTTCAACGGCGAATCAGAGGCCAGCCGGGTCAGCCCGGACTGGCATGGCTGGCTGCATTTCACCTGGGATCAGCCGCCGACCGCGGCGGCGCTGGCGCACAAGCCCTGGGAAAAGCCGCATCTGGAGAACCTGACCGGCAGCGCGCGCGCCTATGCGCCGGCCGGATCGCTGCGCCGCGCCGCACCGGCCAGGCGCAGCGACTACGAGGCCTGGAGCCCGGAATGAGCGAGAGCCGCACCGAAGTCGCGATCGGCGCCGGGGTTCTGGCGGTGGCGCTGGGGTTTCTGGTCTATGCCGGCCAGGGCAGCGGCATCGGCGGCCGTTCGGGCAGCTACGAGCTGACCGCCGCCTTCCGCTCGGTCGAGGGGATCACCACCGGCACCGATGTCCGCCTTGCCGGGGTCAAGGTCGGCACGGTCACCGCGCTCGCGCTCAACCCGACGAATTTCTTCGCCGATGCGAAGGTCGCGATCCGCGACGGGATCGTGCTGCCCGACGACAGCACCATCGTCATCGCCTCGGAGGGTCTGCTGGGCGGCTCCTTCGTCGAGATCCTGCCCGGCGGCAGCCCCGACAACCTCGGCCCCGGCGACGAGATCGAGAATACCCAGGGCGCGGTCAGCGTGATCGCGCTGCTGATGAAATTCGTCGGCGCCTCGTCAGGGGACGAGACTTCCGGCGCCGCGACGGAATGAGGCCGGCCGGATGAGGGCTGCGGCCATCGCCCTGGCGCTGATCCTGGCCCCGATCCTGGCCCAGATCCCGGTTGGCGGCGCGCTGGCGCAGGAGGTGGCCGAGGCGCCGGGTGCAGCCCTGCGCGCGCTCGACAAGGTCTCGGGCCAGACCACCGACATCGACCTGAGAAGCGGCGAGACCGGAACGGTCGGGCGGATCGAGGTCAGCCTTGGCCAGTGCCGCTATCCGGTCGCCGACCCGGCCTCGAACGCCTATGCCCGGCTGACGGTGCGCCATCGCGACAGCGGTGCTGTGCTGTTCGACGGCTGGATGATCGCGGCCAGCCCGGCGCTGAGCGCGCTCGACGATCCGCGCTATGATGTCTGGGTGCTGCGCTGCACCACCCCGTGAGGGTCGGGCAGGGCCGGCGCGGTGAAATCCGCCTCGGCCGCCAGTGCGGCGGCCAGCAGCATCCGGTAGCGCGCGCGCGGGATCTCGACCGCGCCAAGGCTTGCCAGATGCGGGGTGATGAACTGGGTGTCGAACAGGTGAAAGCCGCCGCGCTTGAGCCGGTCGACCAGCCAGGCCAGCGCGATCTTCGAGCCGTCCCGTCGCCGCGAAAACATGCTTTCGCCGAAGAACGCCGCCCCCAGCGCCAGCCCGAAGACCCCGCCGGCCAGCCGCCCGTCCTGCCAGACCTCAAGCGAATGGGCATGGCCCATCGCGTGCAGCCGGTCGTATAGCGCCACCAGCGGCGCGTTGATCCAGGTCTCGGGGCGGTCGGCACAGGCCGCGACGACGGCGGCAAAGGCGGTATCGGTGGTGATCCGGTAATCGGCGCGCAGGAGCCTGCGGCGCAGCGATCGCGCGATGTGAAAGCCGTCCAGGGGAACGATGCCGCGCCGGTCGGGATCGACCCAGTGCAGCGCCGGATCGCCGCGCGCCGCTGCCATCGGGAAGATGCCGGCGGCATAGCCGGCCAGCATCTTTTCGGGGCTCAGCACCGCCGGCCACCGCAAGCCCGCGCAACCCGGGCCCGCGCAACCCGGGCCCGCGCAACCCGGGCCCGCGCAACCCGGGCCCGCGCCGCGCCGCGCCTCAGCCGAAGCGCGCGGCCAGCCACTTTTCCAGCCAGTGGATCGAATAATTCCCCGCAAGGATGTCGGGATCGTCGAGCAGGGCGTGAAACAGCGGGATGGTGGTGTCGACGCCGTCGACGATCAGCTCGCTCAGCGCGCGCCGCATCCGCGCCAGCGCCTCGGGCCGGTCGCGGCCATGCACGATCAGCTTGCCGATCAGGCTGTCGTAATAGGGCGGGATCCGGTAGCCGTCATAAAGCGCCGAATCCATCCGCACGCCAAGCCCGCCCGGCGCGTGATACTGGGTGATGCGGCCGGGGCAGGGGGCGAAGGCGGGCAGTTTCTCGGCGTTGATGCGGACCTCGATCGCGTGGCCGTTCAGCACCAGATCGCCTTGCGCGAAGGACAGGGGATAGCCCTCGGCGACGCGGATCTGCTCGCGCACCAGATCGACGCCGAAGATCGCCTCGGTCACCGGATGCTCGACCTGAAGCCTTGTGTTCATCTCGATGAAGTAGAACTCGCCGTCCTCGTAGAGAAACTCGATGGTGCCGGCGCCGATGTAGTTGATCCGCGCCACCGCATCGGCGCAGACCGCACCGATCCGGGCCCGGGTCCCGGCATCGATCACCGGGCCGGGCGCCTCTTCCAGCACCTTCTGGTGGCGGCGCTGCAAGGAACAGTCGCGCTCGCCGAGATGGACGGCACTGCCCTTGCCGTCGCCGAAGACCTGGATCTCGATATGGCGCGGGCGGGTCAGGTATTTCTCGATATAGACCTCGTCATTGCCGAAGGCGGCCTTGGCCTCGGCGCGGGCGGTGCGAAAGGCCGATTCCAGCCCGGCCTCGTCCTCGGCCACCTTCATGCCGCGCCCGCCGCCGCCGGCGGTCGCCTTGATGATCACCGGATAGCCGATCCCGGCGGCGACCGTCTTCGCGGTCGCCACATCCGGCACCCCGCCGTCCGATCCCGGCACGCAGGGCACGCCGAGTTTCCTCATCGTGTCCTTGGCGGTGATCTTGTCACCCATGATGCGGATATGTTCCGCGGTCGGGCCGATGAAGGCGATGCCGTGGTCTTCCAGCGCCTGCACGAAGGCGGCGTTTTCGCTGAGGAATCCGTAGCCCGGATGGATCGCCTGGGCGCCGGTGATCTCGCAGGCCGAGATGATCGCCGGCACCGACAGATAGCTTTGCGCCGAAGGGTTCGGCCCGATGCAGACGCTTTCGTCGGCCATCCGCACATGCATCGCATCGGCATCGGCGGTGGAATGGACGGCAACCGACTGGATGCCCATCTCGCGGCAGGCGCGGATGACACGCAGCGCGATCTCGCCGCGGTTGGCGATCAGGATCTTGTCGAAGGGGGTGATCGCACCGGGAGTTTTCGGGCCGGGGGTTTTCGGGCTGGTGGCGGCGGCCGCTGGCTTTCTGGTCACGGGGCGCGGCCTCATTCGATGATGAGCAGCGGCGCGCCGTATTCGACCGGGCTGCCGTCGTCGACAAGGATGCGCGCGACCTTGCCCGATCGCGGCGCGGGGATGTGGTTCATCGTCTTCATCGCCTCGATGATCAGCACGGTCTGGCCTTCCTTGACCTCGGCGCCCAGCGTGATGAACGGATCCGCCCCGGGTTCGGGCGACAGATAGACGGTGCCGACCATCGGCGAGGTCACCGCCCCGGGATGGGCGGCCGGGTCGCCGGCCCCGGCGCCGGCCGTGGCCGGGCCGGCGGCGGCCGGG
>PHEC01000011.1 GCA_002841115.1 Alphaproteobacteria bacterium HGW-Alphaproteobacteria-6
GCACCCTGAGCGGCCGGCGCACCGCGGCGCGCAGCCCGGGGCGCAGCGGCGCATGGACCTGTTTGGAGACCTCGAGCATCAAGACCCCGCCGGCCACCACCGACGAGACCCGGTGGCCGAAGCGTTCCCACATCGGCGCGGTGCGCAGCCAGAAGCGCCGGCCGCTCGGCGGCACGAAAAGGGCGGTCAGGTGGCGCTCGGCGGTGAAGTTGTGGCGGCGCAGCTGGGCATCGAGCTGGCCCATCGAATAGGGCCGGCCGAAGCCGAAAGGCGTCTTGTCGGAGCGCGACCAGAGGCCCGAGCGGTTCGGCACGATGAACAGCGCCCGCCCGCCGGGGCCAAGCACCCGCCAGCATTCGTCAAGAAGGGCCGACGGGTTTTCCGAGGTTTCCAGCCCGTGCATCAGCACCAGCCGGTCGATCATCCCGGTCTCGATCGGCCATTGCACCTCTTCGCACAGGACCGAGACATTCTCCATCCCGGCCGGCCAGGGCATCACCCCCTGCGGGCCGGGCATCAGCCCGATCACCCGGCGCGCCCCGGCCAGGAAGGGCCGCAACAGCGGCACCGCAAAGCCGAAGCCGACGATGGTCTGGCCCTTGACCTCGGGCCAGAGCGCGGTGACCTGGTCGCGGATCGCCTTCTGCGCGACCCGGCCAAGCGGCGTGCGGTAATAGAAATTCCGCAGGTCCAGCACGTCGAGATGCATTGCGCCCGCCTCTCGCTTGGGCAAAACTCGGATTCGGACCGACAATACGGAAAGCCGCGCGAAACGCCATGCCCCTGACCATCGTCACCGTGCCCTGCCTCAGCGACAATTACGCCTATCTGGCGCATGACCTTGCCACCGGCGCCACCGCCGTCGTCGATGTGCCCGATGCGGCGCCGATCCTGAACGCGCTGGCGGCGCGCGGCTGGCATGCCAGCCACATCCTGATCACCCATCACCATGACGACCATATCCACGGGCTGCGGGCGCTGGCCGCGGCGACCGGGGCGCGGGTGATCGGGGCCGCCGCCGATGCCCACCGGCTGCCGCCGCTCGACGAGGCGCTGGCGCCCGGCGACGTGCTGCGCCTCGGCATGGAGGCGGGCGCGGTGATCGACGTATCCGGCCATACCATCGGCCATGTCGCCTATCATTTCCCGCAATCGAAGGCGGTCTTCACCGCCGACAGCCTGATGGCGCTGGGCTGCGGGCGGGTGTTCGAGGGGACGCCGGCGCAGATGTGGGACAGCCTGTCGCGACTCGCCGCCCTGCCGCCCGACACCAAGGTCTATCCCGGCCATGAATACACCGCCGCCAACGCGCGTTTCGCGCTGACCATTGAACCGGACAATCCCGATCTTATATCACGCTCGCAGGCGGTGCAGGCCGCCCGCGCCGCAGGCCGCCCGACGGTGCCCTCGACGCTGGCCGAAGAGCTTGCGACCAACCCCTTCCTGCGCGCGGGCCTGCCCGCGGTCAAGGCATCGGTCGGACTGCCGGGTGCCCCCGACGCCGAAGTCTTCGCCGAGATCCGCGCCCGCAAGGATCGCTTCTGACACAATCGCGGCGATCTGCTCACGAAAAGACGCAATGGGATCACAATTTCCCCCGCTTCGCGCGCAATGATGAAATTCAGCGCCGAAAAGACTTGAAGCCCGCCGAATTCCACCGAACCTTAAAGGTATGAGGCAAAGGTGGACCGGGGCTTCGCACCCCGCCGACCCGGTAGAAAGGAGCACGCAAGTGCCGTCATTCTCGAACACGCTGGAACAGGCAATCCACGCCGCGCTGGCCCTTGCCAACGCCCGCCGGCACGAACTTGCAACGCTCGAACACCTGCTGCTCGCCCTGATCGACGAGCCGGAGGCAGCGAAGGTCATGCGCGCCTGCTCGGTCGATACCGACGATCTGCGCCGCACCCTGGTCGAGTTCATCGACGATGACCTCTCGACCCTGGTGACCGATGTCGAGGGCTCCGAGGCGGTGCCGACCGCGGCCTTCCAGCGGGTCATCCAGCGCGCCGCGATCCATGTGCAAAGCTCGGGGCGCAGCGAGGTCACCGGCGCCAACGTGCTGGTGGCGATCTTCGCCGAACGCGAATCGAACGCCGCCTATTTCCTGCAGGAACAGGACATGACCCGCTATGACGCGGTGAACTTCATCGCCCATGGCGTCGCCAAGGATCCGACCTTCGGCGAGACCCGCCCGGTCAGCGGCGCCGCCGACCATGACGGCGCCGCCGCCGCCCCGGCCGAGGGCGAGAGCAAGGATTCGGCGCTGGCAAAATTCTGCGTCGATCTGAACGTCAAGTCGAAGAAGGGCGATGTCGATCCGCTGATCGGCCGCGAGGCCGAGATCGAGCGCTGCATCCAGGTGCTGTGCCGGCGGCGCAAGAACAACCCCCTGCTGGTCGGCGACCCCGGTGTCGGCAAGACCGCCATCGCCGAGGGCCTCGCGCTGAAGATCACCCGCGGCGAGACGCCGGACATCCTGAAGGGCGCCACGATCTTCTCGCTCGACATGGGCGCGCTTCTGGCCGGCACCCGCTATCGCGGCGATTTCGAGGAGCGGTTGAAGGCGGTGGTCAAGGAGCTTGAGGATCACCCCGACGCGATCCTCTTCATCGACGAGATCCACACCGTGATCGGCGCCGGCGCCACCTCCGGCGGCGCGATGGATGCCTCGAACCTGCTGAAACCGGCGCTTCAGGGCGGCAAGCTGCGCTGCATGGGCTCGACCACCTACAAGGAATTCCGCCAGCACTTCGAGAAGGACCGCGCGCTGTCGCGCCGCTTCCAGAAGATCGACGTGAACGAGCCTTCGGTCGAGGATACGGTCAAGATCCTGATGGGGCTGAAGCCCTATTTCGAGAAGCACCACGACCTGCGCTATACCCATGACGCGATCAAGTCGGCGGTGGAACTGTCGGCGCGCTACATCCATGACCGGAAACTGCCCGACAAGGCGATCGACGTGATCGACGAGGCCGGTGCCGCCCAGCATCTGGTCGCCGAGAGCAAGCGGCGCAAGACCATCGGCCCGAAGGACATCGAGGCGGTGGTCGCCAAGATCGCCCGGATCCCGCCCAAGAACGTCTCCAAGGACGATGCCGAACTGCTGAAGGATCTGGAGCGCACGCTGAAGCGCGTGGTCTTCGGCCAGGACGGCGCGATCACCGCGCTGTCGTCGGCGATCAAGCTGGCCCGTGCCGGGCTGCGCGAACCCGAAAAGCCGATCGGCAACTACCTTTTCGCCGGCCCGACTGGCGTCGGCAAGACCGAGGTCGCCAAACAGCTGGCCGACAGCCTCGGGGTCGAACTTCTGCGCTTCGACATGTCGGAATACATGGAAAAGCACGCGGTCTCGCGGCTGATCGGCGCGCCGCCGGGCTATGTCGGCTTCGACCAGGGCGGCATGCTGACCGACGGCGTCGATCAGCATCCCCATTGCGTGCTGCTTCTGGACGAGATCGAGAAGGCGCATCCGGATGTCTACAACATCCTTTTGCAGGTGATGGACCACGGCAAGCTGACCGATCACAACGGCCGCCAGGTCGATTTCCGCAACGTCATCCTGATCCTGACCACCAATGCCGGGGCCGCCGACATGGCCCGCGCCGCGATCGGCTTCGGTCGCGACCGGCGCGAGGGCGAGGATACCGCGGCGATCGAGCGGATGTTCACGCCCGAGTTCCGCAACCGGCTGGATGCGGTGATCTCCTTCGCGCCGCTGTCGCGCGAGGTGATCCTGCAGGTCGTGGACAAGTTCGTCCTGCAACTCGAGGCGCAGCTTCTGGACCGCAACGTCCATATCGAGCTTTCGCCCGAGGCGGCGAACTGGCTGGCCGAGAAGGGCTATGACGACAAGATGGGCGCGCGGCCGCTGGCCCGGGTGATCCAGGAACATATCAAGAAGCCGCTCGCCGAAGAGCTTCTCTTCGGCAAGCTGACCAAGGGCGGCGTGGTCCGCGTGCTGTTGCGCAACGCGGCCGTGGTGCTTGAGGTCGAGGAACCGGCCCAGCGCCGCATCGCCGGATCAAGGCCGCCGCTTCTGACCGCCGACTGACGATCCCCGGACTGACAATCCCGTTCGGGCGCCGCCAAATGGGTGGCGCCCGAACGCTGCGCCCGGACTTCGCCCACCCCGGGCGTGATCTGGCGGCGTCCGGGCCGCCGGCGGCTGCACCGGGTTCGTGCCAGGGGCGCGGACTTGCGGCATTCGGCGGCGCGGCCCATGATGGCGGCGGATGCGATGGGCCGGAGGCAGGAAATGAAGGCACGGGTGACGTGGGTCGAGGCGCGGACCTTCGCGGGCGCGGTCGAAAGCGGCCATGCGATCGTTCTGGGCAGCGCCCATGGCGACCACCCGAAACCGGGGCCGAGCCCGATGGAACTTCTGCTGATCGGGACCGGGGGCTGTGCGGCCTATGACGTCGTCCACATCCTCGAGAGGGGCCGCGCGCCCATCGCGGGATGCGTCTGCGAGGTGAGCGCCGACCGTGCCGAGACCGACCCCAGGGTCTTCACCCGCATCGAGATGCGGTTCATCGTCACCGGCCGGGGCCTTGACCCGAAGGCGGTCGAGCGGGCGGTGCAGCTGTCGGCCGAGAAATACTGCTCGGCCTCGGCGATGATGGCGAAGGCGGCCGAGGTGACGCACCGGTTCGAGGTGGTGGAGGCGCCCTAGCCGGTCCGGTTTTCGCGACGCCAGCGTCGCCGAAACCCGCCTGGAGCACCACACGATCGAGGTCGTGACGCTGGACGCCCCTTGTCGCCGCTGGCCCCGGGAATCCGCAAGCCATGGCCATCCACCTTGATCCGGGGAACGGCCCGACGACGACGCCGGGCCTTGCTCCGGACCGGACCGAGGCCTGACGACGCCGGTCTTGCCGGGCGTCGCCGGCAAAGGACCGTCGCGGTCTTCGCCACAGCCAAATGCGCAGGATCGACTTTCCGAAAGGGCGCCCGGTGCCGGATCCGGCCCGTGATGACCCGTGGCCATGACGGGCCGGTCTGTCGGCCCCGTCATGTCATGCCAAATTCGTTTGACACTTGCGCTTCGGCTGCCAAACTCGGCCCTGCCATATGTTTCTTCGGATGTTGGATTCGCGCGCAAGGATGTGCGATCTGCCTTTTGACGCCCGGGCAATGCCCGCGGTCTGCGTTTCGAACCGGAAAGGGTTTCCATGTGTCTTGCCTGTGATGATCCCGGCCTTGCCCTGTCGGCAGGGATCGAGCCGTGCCACTGTGGCGCTCGCTACACGTTCGCCGCCTACGCGCGGATCGAAGCCGACCTGCGACGCAGGGAGTTCCTGTCCGGCTCTGCTGCGGTCATCGGATTGTTCGCAGGCTTTGGTCTGGCCCCGCGCGAAGGTCGCGCGCAGACGCCGGGCCGGCCGTTGCTTCTGACCAATCTGCGGCTTTTCGACGGCGAGTCCCTGTCGATGCGTGACGGTCTTGAAATCCTTGTCGAGGGAGACCGGATTGCCGGGCTTGTTCCTGTCGGCCAGGGCCCGCAGGACGCCGAGCGGATTGATTGTGGTGGCAGGGCCGTCATTCCGGGGCTGATCGACGCGCATTGGCACACGACGCTTGTCGGGGTCAGCCAGATGGCGGCGCTGACCCAGGACATCGGGTTCGTGCACTTGGCGGCCGGGCGCGAGGCGGGGGCGACGCTTCAGCGCGGGTTCACCACCGTGCGCGATGTCGGCGGGCCCGCCTTCGGGTTGAAGATGGCGATCGATCGGGGTGTCGTGGCGGGGCCGCGGATATTCCCGTCCGGCGCGATGATTTCGCAAACCTCCGGGCATGGTGATTTCCGGTTGCTGAACGAACTGCCCCGGTTCCCCGACACACCGGCCAACTACATCGAAAGACAGGGTGTCGCACAGATCGCGGACGGGTCTGACGCCGTGCTGCGCGCCGCGCGCGAGCAGCTGATGAAGGGCGCGAGCCAGATCAAGATCATGGCGGGCGGCGGGGTCTCGTCGCTCTACGATCCGCTCGACAGCACCCAATACACCGAGCGTGAGATGCGCGCTGCGGTCGAAGCCGCCGAGGACTGGGGCACCTATGTCTGCGCCCATGTCTACACCCCGGGCGGCATCAGGCGCGCGATCGCCGCCGGCATACGGTCGATCGAACACGGGCAGCTTGCCGATGACGAGACGGTTCGGATGATGGCCGACGCCGGCGTATGGTGGTCGATCCAGCCCTTCCTTGCCGACGAAGACGCCAACCCGATGTCGGACCCCATCCAGCGGGCCAAGCAGATGGAGGTGGCCGAGGGCACGGTGCGGGCATTCGAACTGGCGCGAGCGCATGACGTGCCGCTTGCCTTCGGGTCGGACATCCTGTTCAACCCCGCGGGTGCCGCCAGCCAGGGTCGGCAACTTGCGAAGTTCGCCCGGTTCATGTCGCCGCTCGAGGCCTTGCACAAGGCGACCGGTGCTGCCGGGCAGCTTCTGGCCATGTCGGGCGCCAGGGCACCCTATGATGGACGCCTCGGCGTCATCGCCGAAGGGGCGCTGGCCGATCTGCTTGTCGTCGATGCCGATCCCGAGGCCGACCTCGACTGGCTCGACAGCCCCGAAACCTCTCTGCGCCTGATCATGAAGGGCGGACGGATCGTCAAGAAGACCTTGCAATGAACCGAGACACGTTCCAACCTGGACCTGCGAGCAGGGCCGCGGTTGCTGCCGGGCTTGCGTTGATGGCTGGCGGCCCGGCCGCGGCGCAGGATAGCGGTGACTGGGTCTGGCAGGTCACGCCCTATGTCTGGGCCACCAGCGTGTCGGGTGACATCACCCCGTTCACCGGCGCGCCCGCACTTTCGTTCGATTCGTCGTTTTCGGAGGTGCTGGAGGATCTCGACGCCGCCTTCTTCCTGTCAGGCTATGCGCGCCGCGATCGTTTCGTCCTGCTGGGCGATCTGAGCTATTCCAAATCCTCGCGCGACGGGCTGGTGCCACCCGGAGCGCCGGCGAGCGGCGAACTGGAACAGATATCGCTGACGCTTGCCGCCGGCCACAGGGTGATCGAGGAACCCCGTGTTGCGGTCGATGTTCTGGGCGGTGTGCGGCTCTGGCGCATCAAGGGCAAGGTGGATGTGCCTCTTGCAGGCGTGTCGGTGTCGCCGTCGAAATCGTTTACCGATCCGATCCTTGCCGTCCGGGCGAACCTCTCGCTCGCCCCGGGGTGGTCGGCGATACTCTACGGCGATTTCGGCGGCCTCGGCATCGGGTCCGACCAGACCAGCCAGGTGCTGGCGACTGTCAATTACCAGGTCAGCGACCGGGTTTTCCTGTCGGCCGGTTACCGCACGCTCAGCGTCGATTTCAGCGAGGGCGGAACCCGGATCGATGCCACGATGAAGGGTCCGTTGCTGGGCGCGACCTGGCGCTTCTGATCGCGCACCGGACCGTTGCCTTGCCGCGGTCTTCCCCGGAGGCCGGCGGCACATCGCGACGGGCCGCGGCAGCCCGGAAGGGCGATCTGCGCTAGGCTCTGCGTGCCGAAGGTTTCGGGATGGCCGGGGCTTGATCGTTGAGACGAGCCCTCGCCGCCCTGTCGGCGCCAGGTGCTTCTGATCCGCTTTTCGGCAAGCCATGGTTGAAACGTTCCTTCGATCCATGGACAAGGCCGCATCCGGACAGGACCTGAGGGAAGGCGGCAAGGCCCTTCGCGGCCGGTTCCCATGAGCCATTTGATTGATGAACCTGATTGCAGTGTGACGCCGATCGGCGCGCCGAGCCTGCGGCGGCGCGATCCGAGGCTCGGCGTGGATGAGTTCGAGGCCATGCTCGGCGACGACTTCCTGATGACCAGCCATTTCACCGCCTCCGAGGTCGCGCTCGGGCGTGACCATGGCTGCGGGCCCGGCCCGGCGCTGGCCGCGTCCGGACCTGGCGGGCAGCTGAAAAAGGAACTCGGGCAATGTCTGGCGGGGAGACTTTTCCTGCCCTGCCCTCGGATCCTGGCGCCGAGGGACGCGCCCGACCCTGGGGGGGCGCCTTGCCACGCCGGGGCTGCGGTGCTTTATCGCAGCCAGGCCCTTCCGAGCGTTGTGCTATTTCTGACGGTGCCATGCGCCCTCCCGCCGGGAGGGTCGGGCGCGGCCCGGGCTGGTCGCCCGGGCCAGGGCTTGTGGGAAGCGTGGCGAGGAACGGATTTCCGATCTCAAGGTTGAAAACGGCTGGGTGCGGGGCTTCTTCAGCAGCCTGTTAAAGGGGGATGGCGCGAGGGCGTCTGGCCGGCGATGTCCGGGTCACGGGCGCCTGACGAATTTGCCCTGGCGGCGGCCGGTTCGGTGACATCGTCACCGATGGGTTCGCCGGGATCGGTTATCTGGCCAGGCGGCCGTCCCCGGACCGCCGGTCCTTCAATCCGGATCCTGACGCATGACCATCAGATCCCTCGCCCGCCATGTGCCGATCCTGCAATGAAGCAGTTATGACCGGCAGGCCCTTGCGGGCGATCTTCTGGCGGCGCTGATCGTGACGATCATGCTGATCCCGCAGTCGCTGGCCTATGCGCTGCTGGCGGGGTTGCCGCCCGAGGCGGAGCTTTACGCCTCGATCGCGCCGATCATCCTTTATGCGATCTTCGGCACAAGCCGGGTGCTGGCGGTCGGGCCGGTGGCCGTGGTGTCGCTGATGACTGCCGCCGCCATCGGTGCCATCGCCGAGCAGGGCAACATGGGCTATGCGGTGGCCGCGCTGACGCTGGCCGGGTTGTCGGGCGTGATGCTGCTGGCGCTGGGGCTGCTCAGGCTTGGGTTTCTGGCGAATTTCCTGTCGCATCCGGTGATCGCGGGGTTCATCACCGCAAGCGGCATCCTGATCGCGACCAGCCAGATCAAGCATATCCTTGGCGTCAGTGCCGGTGGCGATACCCTGCCGGCCATGATCGTGTCGCTGGGCGGGCACCTTGGCCAGACCAACCCGGTCACCCTCGGCATCGGCGTGGCCGCGACAGCCTTTCTGTTCTGGGTGCGCAAGGGGTTGAAGCCGCTGTTGCGCCGTCTCGGCCTCGGCCCGCGACCGGCGGACATGATCACCAAGGCCGGGCCGGTCGCCGCCGTGGTGGTCACCACGCTGGCGGTCTGGGGGTTCGGGCTGGAGGCGCGCGGCGTCAGGATCGTCGGCGCGGTGCCGCAGGGCCTGCCGCCGCTGACGCTGCCCTCGGTCTCGCCCGACCTGATCGGCCTGCTGATCGTGCCGGCCTTTCTGATCTCGATCATCGGCTTCGTGGAATCGATCTCGGTCGCCCAGACCCTGGCGGCCCGGAAACGCCAGCGGATCGACCCGAACCAGGAGTTGATCGGCCTTGGCGCCGCAAATATCGGCGCGGCCTTCACCGGGGGCTATCCGGTGACGGGCGGGTTCGCCCGGTCGGTGGTGAACTTCGATGCCGGCGCCGAAACCGCCGCCGCCGGGGCCTTCACCGCCGTCGGGCTGGCGATCGCGGCGCTGGCGCTGACGCCGCTGATCTACTTCCTGCCGGTCGCGACCTTGTCGGCCACGATCATCGTCGCGGTCCTCGGCCTTGTCGATTTCTCGATCCTGAGGCGCAGCTGGTCCTATTCCAGACCCGATTTCATCGCGGTTGCGGCGACCGTCCTGTTCACGCTCGGCTTGGGGGTCGAGACCGGCGTGTCGGCCGGTGTGATCCTGTCGATCGGGCTGCATCTTTACCGCACCTCGCGGCCGCATGTCGCCGAGGTCGGCCTGGTGCCCGGGACCCAGCATTTCCGCAACATCAACCGCCACGCGGTCCTGACCGATCCCGGCCTGCTGACGATCCGCATCGACGAAAGCCTGTATTTCGCGAATGCGCGGTTCCTTGAGGATTGCATCTATGACCGCCTGGCCGACGACAGCCCGATCCGCGACGTGGTGCTGATGTGCTCGGCGATCAACGAGATCGACCTCAGCGCGCTGGAAAGCCTTGAGGCGATCAATTTGCGGCTGAAGGAAATGGGGGTCCGGCTGCACCTGTCCGAAGTGAAGGGCCCGGTCATGGACGGGCTGCAGAGGACCCATTTCCTTGATGCGCTGAGCGGGCAGGTGTTCTTGTCGCAATACGACGCCTGGGTCGGGCTGGCGCCCGGCCCGGATGACGGGCGGCCGCAAGGCGTCGCGACACCGGTCACCCCGGCGGGGGCATGACCAGAGCCCGGCGCGACGTGCGCGGCCGGGGCAGGGGGCAACCGATCATGCGAAAGCACCGAGGATGCCGGGGGAAAAGCCTCGCAATGGCGCCGGACTTGTGGCAATGACCGCCCGAAAACGGGCGCGGGTGGCTTCGCCCCCGCCATGAAACCGAAGCTGGCCGGGTGAATTCCGCGAATTCACCGCTGGTGAACAAGGAGGAATTGCCATCACGCCGCAGTTGCCGATCCTTGTCCTCACGCTCAAAGGGGCCGACGAGCGGCGCGCGCCGCTGGTGCGCCGCCTGCAGGCGATGGGGCTGCAATACGAGCTGTTCTTCGGCATCGACGGGCGGCAGGGCCTGCCGGCCGAGCATGAGCCGCTGGTCGACCGGTCGGCGCGGATCAACGCCGGCCGCCGGCCGATGTCCGATCCCGAATATGCCTGTGCGCTGTCACACCTGATGATCTATCGCCGGATCGTCGAGCGCGGTCTGGAACAGGCTCTGATCCTGGAGGATGACGCCATCATAGGCTCGGCGCTTGCGGCGCTGGCGCGCGGGGCCATTCGGCCGGTCGGCGACCTCATGCTGCTTGACCACTGGAAGGGGTTCTTCCGCCGCCTGGGCCGGATCCGGCTGTCCGCGGGCTTCGATGCCCATCGCATCGCCGTGCCGCCCGACCTGGCTACGGGATATGTCGTGACCCGGCGTGCCGCGGGCCATTTTCTCGATTGCGCCTTTCCGGTTCGCCGTGTCGCCGACTGGCCCTGCGATATCGCAAGCCTTGCCAGCTATGCCGTGCATCCGCGCATCGTCGACAGCCCGGACCAGAAGGCCGCCCCGTCGCAGATCCGCGAGTCCCGCGACGGGATGAACAGGCACGGGCAGCCAAAGCCGTCCGGCTGGAGACGCCGCCTGACCCGGGCCTACTGGCAGAGGTGGCTGCGCAAGCGCCGTTACCGGCGGCTGGACCGGGCGACTGCACTTGACATCGGGCCGGCCGACCCGCCTCAGTCGTAGGAAAACGCCTCGAAATCCGGCAGGTAGATTTCGCGTATCCGCCGTTTTTGCGCTGGCGTCAGTTGAAATCCGGGCTCCGAGGACCGGTTGAAATAGCGCTCGGAAAACGCCGACCTTTTCTTTGCGTCAAGCGCCAGAAGCTCGGCAACACGGGAAAAATCCTCGCGGAAGCGCTCGATCCTGCCGATGAAGTCATGCCGGCAGAAGGCGAGGCCGATATTGTCGACCTGCCGACGCCAGTGCGGATCGGTCAGCAGGGCGTCGCGGGATATCGAGGTTTCCACATAGTCGAGAAAGATTTCGAACTTCGCCGCTACCGGCAGGTCCTCGCGAAAGCCGTGGCTGGCGATGGCCCGCAGGGTGACCGGCGATTGCCCGTTCTTCTTGTCGAGAAGGATGTTCTGGAAGGCCGAAATCACCCGGGTTTCGGGGTGCCTGGTGAAGGTAAAGGACGGCATCCGGCGGTTGGAAAGGATATCCCGATTGATCAGGAAGCCCTTGAAATATTGTCTCAATACATCGTTTTCATGATGGATGTCGCCATCGAAGAACCGCCCGGTTCTGGCGAAATAGACCGCCTGGGAAAGCGTGCTGCAACCGCACTTGTAATTTTTCAGCAAGATCGCCGGGACGCCCGTCGCCGAAACGAGAAGTTTGTAGACAATTTTCTTTTCTGTCGGCGTGCCGTTTATCCGCAGGTTCCGGCGGCTTTTCCTTGAGAAAGGATAGCGAAAGACATCCTGCCAGCGGCGCGGCGGAAATTCGTCGAACCAGATGGTCTTCTCCGCACCCATCGCCCGCCTCCGCAACCGCTGCCGGACCGGCCCACATGCCCGGCCGCCGGCCGGGCATGTGTGTCAGCCATCCGGGCGCGGAATGCAAGCCGCATCGTCGCGGCGGGCCTCTCGCGCGCCGGGCGCGCCGGCCTTGGCATTTGACAATCTCGCCGGTTTGCGATCATTGCAGGGCCGCGATCCGTCGCCGGTTTCGCGCACCGCTCTCCGCCGCCCGCACGGATTGATGGCCGGACCGCCGGACACGAAAGAAGAACAGCAGATGACAGGCTACAGGAAGGCATTCCGGCTTCTCACCCGGCGCGAAAGGCGGCGCGGCGTGCTGGTTCTCGGCGTGGTGCTGATCGTGGCGCTGTTCGAGGCGCTGGCGGTGGTTTCGGTGGTGCCGTTCATGAGCGCGCTCGGCAACCGCGACATGGTCGAGACCAACCGCTACATGAAATTCGTCTATGACTGGATGGGGTTTGCCTCGGCCAACGACTTTCTGCTGTTTCTCGGCATCGCCTCCTTCGCGCTTCTGGTGACGGCGGCGGTGGTGCGGATCCTCGGCAAGTATCATGTGACGGTCTTTGCCCAGATGCTGCGATCCTCGATCGAGACGCGGCTTCTGGAAAACTACCTGCGCCAGCCCTACGAGTTTCACCTGAACCGCCATTCCGGCGATCTGGCGAAATCGATCCTGTCGGAGGTCGATCAGGTGATCAACAACGTCTTCCAGCCGATCGCCAACATGCTGGCGCAGGTCTTCACGCTTCTCATCCTGGTGGTGGTCCTGCTGATCTACAATCCGGTGGTGGCGTTGACGGCGGTGGTGGTGCTGGGCGGGGCCTACTGGGTGATCTACGCGATCATCCGCCAGTATATCGACCGTATCGGCGCGGCGCGGGCCAAGGCCAACCGGGCGCGGTTCGAGACGACGGTCGAGGCGATCGGCGGCGTCAAGGATATCCGGCTTCTGGGCCGCGAACAGGCCTATCTCGACCGGTTCCGCGCGCCCTCGCGCAAGATGTCGCGCTATCTGGCGATGGACCAGGTTCTGGGTCAGGTGCCCAAGTTCCTGATCGAGGCGATCGCCTTCGGCAGTATCCTGCTCATGAGCCTGGCGCTGATGGCCGGCGCGCGCGAGGGCGAGGGGCTGGGCACGGTCCTGCCGACCCTCGGGCTTTACGCCTTTGCCGGCTACCGGATCCTGCCGGCGATCCAGCAGATCTACCGCTCGCTTACCCAGATGCGTTTCGGCGCGCCGGCGGTGACCACCATCCATGACGACCTGCGCAACACCCGCGACCTTGTGGATATCCCGCAAGGTCCGGTCGCGCCGCTGCCGCTGAAGGACCGTCTGTGCCTTGACGCGGTCAGCTATGGCTATCCCGGCGCCGCCACCGCCGGGGTCAGCGACATCACGCTGGAGATCGCGGCCGGAACCACGCTCGGCATCGTCGGCAGCACCGGCGCGGGCAAGACGACGCTGGTCGATCTGATCCTTGGCCTGCTGACGCCCTCTGCGGGCCATATCGCGGTCGACGGCACCCGCCTGACGGCGGAGAACCTGCGCAACTGGCAGGCCAATATCGGCTATGTGCCGCAGGACATCTTTCTGGTCGATGCCAGCATTTCCGCCAATATCGCCCTTGGAATCGCGCCCGATCTGATCGATGCGGCGCGGGTCCGGCAATGCGCCCGGCTCGCCCAGGTCGACAGCTTCATCGAGGGCGAGCTTCCCGACCAGTATCAGACCCGTGTCGGCGAGCGCGGCGTGCGCCTGTCGGGCGGCCAGAAGCAGCGCATCGGGATTGCCCGGGCGCTTTATCACGACCCCGAAGTGATCGTCTTCGACGAGGCGACCAGCGCGCTCGACAACCTCACCGAGCGCGACGTGATGAAGGCGGTCGGGGCGCTGCACGGGACCAAGACCATCATCATGATCGCCCACCGGCTGAGCACCGTGAAGATCTGCGACCGGATCGTGGTTCTGGAAAAGGGCCGCCAGACCGGCCTTGGCAGCTATGCCGAACTGAGCAAGGGCAACGCCGGCTTTCAGCGGATGCTGGCCGGCTGATCGCGTCGGCCGGGCCGTTCCCCGCCCCCTTTCCGATCCGCGGTGGCGCTGGCCGGGAAGGCCGAGGGGGGCGCTATCGGCACCAACCGGCCGTCGGCGAAGCCGGCGCGGTTCACTGGCGCGCGTTCCGTGTTAGGCTGTGCCGGGGGATGTCGCGGCAAGGGGGTCGACATGCAGGGCCAGGCCGGACTGGACCTCGGGCAATCGCGGTCGCTTGCCATGACCGACGATCTGCGAGGCGCGATCGGTCTGCTCAGATACCGCAATCATGAACTGGTCGAAGCGGCGCTGCTGGCGGCACGAACCAACCCGCATCTGTCGATATCGGAGACCGGGCAGGCGGCGGGCCTGTCCTGGCTGGACAGCTTCCGGCATGTCCCGTCGGACGGCGCCGGCCGCTCAGGCGCGGGCGGCCCGGGCAAGCCAACCGGCGCGGCCAGCGGATCGGAGGACTGGCTGCCCGCCGCGTCGCCTGGCCTGGTGGCCCATGTTCTGAGGCAGATCAACCTTGTCATTCGCGATTCCGCGCAGCGCCCCATCGCGCAGGCCTATCTCGAGGCGCTGGAACCAAGCGGCTGGCTGTCGCGCGGACCCGCCGACATCGCCCGGACCTGCGGCTGCAGCATCGACGAGGCCGAGCAGGTCCTTGCCCTGCTGCAGCAGGTCGATCCGGCCGGGCTTTTTGCACGGTCGCTTGCCGAATGTCTGCGCCTTCAGGCACTGGACGCAGGTGTCCTGACACCCGAATTCGCGCGGCTGCTGGAGAACCTGGAGATGCTGGCGGCCAGGCAGTTCGACCTGCTGGCCGCGGAATGCGGCTGCGACGTCGACCGGTTGCAGGGAATGATCCGGACCCTGCGTGGCATGAATCCCAAGCCCGGCGCTGCCTTTTGCGAGGATATGTCGCCGATCACCGCGCCCGATCTGCTGGTCTGCCGCGACGGCGACCGGTGGATGGTCGAGCTGAACCGGTCGACCCTGAAGGCGATCGAGGTGGTGCCGCTGCCGGGCACGGCGGCCGCAGCCGGCGATCTGCAGAAGGCGACGGCGCTGGTTCGGGCTGTCAGGCGCCGCAATGGCGCGGTGCTGCAGGTGGCCAGTGCCGTGATCGGCTGGCAACTGGGCTTTGTCGCGCAGGGGGTTCGCGCCTTGCGGCCGTTGAGCCTTGCCGATGTCGCAGAGATGACGGGCCTGCACGTCAGCACCATTAGCCGCGTCACCGCGCACCTGCTGATCGCCCTGCCGGCAAGGACGGTCCGGTTCCGCGACCTCTTCAGCGCGGCCTGCGCCCCCGATGTCGCCAGAACCCGGGTTCTGGATGATATCCGCCGGCTGATCGGGGCCGAAGACCCCGCCGCGCCGATCACCGATGCCGCCATCGCCACCCGGCTGGCCCGGGCCGGCGTCGTCCTGGCCCGGCGCACAGTGGCAAAGTTCCGCGCCGAACTGGGCATACCCGGCGCGCCGCAGCGGCGCGGCAAGCCTGCCCCGGGTCCGCGCGCGTGACTCCCTCGGCCAGGGTCGCGTGATTTTTCCGATGCGTGCGCGGATTTCGCGCATGTCGAGCCTGCAGAGGCGGAACCACTCGGCTGGAATGTTGCAAGTAACTGGTCACCAAGGGCTTTCTTTCGACGCGGGCCATGGCACGATTTGTGCATATGGATAGGTGTCCAGAAGGCATCTTGCCGAACCGGACAGGACGTGCCGCCATGAGCGCATTGCGATAGGGAGTGATAACATGAAGACAGTGCAGAGCCTGACGATGGCAACTGCGATGGTACTCTGTCCGGTTCTGCCGGGGGTGCAGGCTGCCGATCTGATTGTCGGCTTTACCATCGATGCAGATACGCTCGATCCCGCCAACCACCGCAAGCGCGAGACCGAGACGATCATCCGCAACATCCATGACGGCATCCTGACGCGCGACCCCGACATGCGGGTCGTGCCGGAAATCGCCGAGTCGATGACCCAGGTTTCGCCGACGGTCTATGACTTCAGGATCCGCCCGGGCATCAAGTTCCATGATGGCTCCGAAATGACCGCCGAAGACGTCAAGTTCACGCTCGACCGGGTGACGCTCGAAGGCGCGATGGGCGACGGGCAGACCAGCCCGCGTCAGGGGCTGATGGGCCCCATCGCCTCGGTCGAGATCGTCGGGGGCGACACGGTCCGCATAACGCTGAAGGAACCCTGGCCGATCCTGCCCGCGATGCTGCCCAATCAGCAGGTCGTGTCGAAGGCATTCGTCGAGGCGAACGGTTCGGCCGGGATCGCGACGGCGACCAATGGCACCGGCCCGTTCAAGCTGGCGGAATGGCGCAAGGGCGATGCGATCATTCTGGAGCGGTTCGACGACTACTATGGCGGCGCGCCCGATATCGCGCCGGTCGGCGCGGCCTGCGTCGACCGGGTGATCTTCAAGATCATTCCCGAAAGCGCCAGTCGCGTTGCCGCCCTGCTGGCCGGCGATGTCCATATCATCAACGAACTGCCCACCTTCTCGATCGCCCAGGTCAAGGCGAACGAAGGCACCGACGTGATGACGGTCAACGGCACCCGCAGCTTCTTTCTTGCGATGAACATGCAAGGCGAGGTGTTCGACGATCTGAAGGTGCGCCAGGCGGCGGCCCATGCCATCGACAAGGACCTGATCATCGACCGCATCCTCGACGGCACCGCCGCCCGGATCGAAGGGATCCTTTCGCCCGACGCCTTCGGGGCCAGCGAGTTGCCCGCCGTGTCCTATGACCCCGAAAAGGTCAAGGTGCTGCTGGCCGAGGCCGGGTTCCCCGACGGCATCGACATCACGATGGACACCGAAGGCGCCTTCAAGGACACCGCCGAGGCGATCGCATCCATGCTGACCAATGCGGGCATCCGCACCACCGTCGCGGTGGGCGAAAGCGCGCAGCTGACCGAGAAGTGGCGCACCGCCGGCAAGCCGAAATCGGGCGACATGTATTTCTCCAGCTGGGGCAATGGGTCGCTCGATCCCTTCGACATCTTCACGCCGACGCACCGGACCAATGACCGGGGCAATTCGGCCGGCTATTCCAATCCGGCGCTGGATGCGCTTCTCGATGCCGCGGCGGTCGAAATGGACGTGGACAAGCGCGCGGGGATGTACCGCGAGGCCGAACTGATGATCAACGCGGATCAGCCCTACGTCTATCTGTGGGTGCCCCAGGACATCTACGGCGTGTCGAAAAGGCTGTCGGGCTGGCAGCCCAGCGCCGACAGCCGGATCAACCTGCACGACGCCTGCATCAACTGACCCGCGTTCGCAGACAGGGGGGGTAGGGGCATGAGGGGGCGGGCATGAGTCTGGGCAAGTTTCTTGAGCGTCTGCTGCAACTTCTGCCCGTTCTTCTGGGGGTCAGCGCCATCGCGTTCCTGATGATGGCGCTGACGCCGGGCGATCCGGTGCAGATCATGATCGGCGACCAGTCGATCACCCCCGAACAGGAGGCAGAGCTGCGCCGCGGTCTTGGCCTCGACCGGCCGATGCTGGAGCGGTTCTTCATCTTTCTGGGCAATGCGCTGCAGTTCGATTTCGGCACCAGCTTCTATCACCGGCGCCCGGTCGGCGACGTGATCGCCGAACGCCTGCCGGCGACCATCGAGCTCAGCCTTGTTGCCCTGATTGTGGCGCTGGTCACGGCGATCCCGCTCGGGGTTCTGGCGGCGATCCGCAAGAACTCCATCCTCGACCGCCTTGCCACGGTCGGCTCGCTTCTGGGAGTGTCGCTGCCGGGCTTCTGGTTCGGCATCCTGCTGATCATGCTCTTCGCGGTGCATCTGCAGATCCTGCCCGTCTCCGGGCGGATCGGATATTCCAGCGAGGTGTCGCCAATCACCGGCTTTCTGCTGATCGACACGCTGCTGCACGGGGATCTGCGCGCCTTTGGCGATGCGCTGCGCCATATCCTGCTGCCCGCGATCACGCTTGGCCTGCCGATGACGGCGATCCTGATGCGTGTCACCCGCACCTCGATGCTTGAGGTGCTGCGCCAGGACTATGTCACCTTCGCGGATGCCAAGGGCCTGTCGCGCCGCCGCGTGCTGTTTCGACACGCGCTGAAGAACGCGCTGATCCCGACCGTATCGGTGGCGGCCATCGAAACCGGCAGCCTGCTGGGCGGCAACATGATCGTCGAGACGGTCTTCGGCTGGCCCGGACTGGGGCGGCTGGTGGTCGAAAGCATCTTCTTGCGGAACTACCCGCTCGTGCAGGCGGCGGTGCTGTTCTACGCGGTCACCTACGTTCTGCTGAACTTCTTCGCGGATATCCTCTATACCGTCCTGAACCCGCGGGTGAAGCTGTGACGATGCTGGCCGAAACCCCGGTGGCGGATTCGATCCTTCACAGGAACCTCGCGACCTTTGCCCGCAACCGCCTGGCGATGGGCAGTGCCGTCGTGGTGCTGCTGTTCGTGCTGATGGCGATCCTTGCACCCTGGGTTGCCCCGCAGGATCCCTATGCGACCGACCTGTTCCGGCGCCTTCAGCCGCCCGCCTGGATCGAGGGCGGTGACTGGGCCTTTCCGCTGGGCTGCGATGCGCTGGGGCGCGATATCCTGTCGCGCATGATCTATGGCGCGCGCATTTCCATCTTCATCGGTGCATCGGTGATCCTTGTCGCCACGACCATCGGCATCCTGGCCGGGCTAGCGGCGGGCTATCTGCGCGGCTGGGTCGATGTGGTGATCTCGCGTCTTGTCGATATCCTGCTGGGCTTTCCCTACCTGATCTTTGCCATCGGCCTGATGGCGATGATGGGGCCGGGCCTGTGGAACATCATCCTGGCGCTGGCCTACAAGGAATGGGTGATCCCCTGTCGGGTCGTGCGGGGCGAAACCCTGGCCACGCGCGAACTGGAATATGTCGAGGCGGCCCGCGCGTTGGGTGCGTCGAGCCGGCACATCATGCTGAAAGAGATCCTGCCCAACATCCTGTCGCCGGTGATCGTGGTTTCGACGATCCGCATGGCCCATGTCATCATCCTCGAGGCGTCGTTGTCCTTTCTCGGCCTTGGCGTCCAGCCGCCGACGGCCAGTTGGGGCAGCATGGTGTCGGACGGCCGCGCCTTCATCCTCGAGGCGTGGTGGGTCTCGACCTTCCCGGGCGTGGCGATCCTGCTGCTGGTGCTGGCGATCAACGTCGCAAGCCAGGGCCTGCGCGACGCCTTTGATCCGCGGTTCTCGGAATGAGCGTGCTGCTGGACATCAAGGGGTTGCGCACGGTGTTCGACACCCGGGCCGGCGCGGTCTGGGCTGTCGACGGGGTCGACGTGCAGCTGATGCGCGGCGAATGCCTGGGCATCGTCGGCGAAAGCGGGTCGGGTAAATCGGTGACCTTCGCCAGCGTGATGGGCCTGGTCAAAAGCCCCGGCCGCGTGGCCGAAGGCCGGATCGTCTTTGACGGGCGCGACCTGCGGGCGCTGACGCCAGACCAGATGCGCGCGGTCCGTGGCAAGGAAATCGCCATGACCATGCAGGACGCGCTGACCGCGCTGAACCCCGCGCTGACCGTGGGCGAGCAGATCGCCGAGGTGCTCGAGGCCCATGACGACACCCTGCCGCCACGGGGCCGCGCCCGCAGCAGGGCGATCCGCGACCGGTCGGTCGAGATGCTGGGTCTGGTCGGCATCCCCGCACCGGACAGCCGCCTGCGCCAGTATCCGCACGAATTTTCCGGCGGGATGCGGCAGCGGATCATGATCGCCATCGCCCTGGCCTGCGGCCCGAAACTGCTGATCGCGGACGAACCGACCACGGCCCTTGACGTGACGATCCAGGCGCAGGTTCTGGAACTGATCTCGGACATTCGCAAACGGATGGGGATGAGCGTGGCGCTGATCACCCATGATCTGGGTGTGGTGGCCGAACACTGCGACCGGGTCATGGTGATGTATGCCGGACAGGTCGTCGAGCAGGGGCCGACCGCGCAGGTGATCGGCGAACCTCGGCACCCCTATACGCGCGGCTTGCTCGGGTCGATTCCGCGGCTGTCGATGCGGGGCCAGCCGATCACGCCGATTGAAGGGCAGGTTCCCGACCTGATCGGCCTGCCGCCGCAATGCCGGTTCCATTCGCGCTGTCCGGTGCGCAGCGACGCCTGCCTGGCCCCGATTGCCATGCGTGCTGCCGGCCCGGGCCGGTCGGCCCGCTGCATCCATGTTCACGAGGTTGCGCCATGACGCTGCTGAAGGTCGAGCATCTGTCCAAGCACTACGAAGGGCGCCGGGGCATGATCGAGCGGCTGACCGGCACGGCCCATACCGTGGTGCGCGCGGTCAACGATGTCAGCCTGACGGTCGACCGGGGGGAAATCCTCGGGCTGATCGGCGAATCCGGTTGCGGCAAGTCCACCCTCGGTCGCGCCATCCTGCGCCTGCACGAGCCGACTTCGGGTCGGGTGAGCTTTGACGGCACCGATGTCACCGCCCTTGCGCCGGCGGCGCTCAAGGCGATGCGGCGGCGGATGCAGATCATCTTCCAGGACCCCTACGCCAGCCTGAACCCGCGGCGCACCGTTGCCCAGATCGTCGGCCTGCCGCTTGAACTGCATGGCCTGGCCGAGGGCGAAGAGGCCCGCGCCATCGTGGCGCGGATCATCGAACGGGTCGGGCTGAAGGCCAACCAGCTTGACCGCTATCCGCACCAGTTCTCGGGCGGCCAGCGCCAGCGGATCGGCATCGCCCGCGCGCTTGTCTCGAACCCCGAATTCGTCGTCTGCGACGAGCCGGTCTCGGCGCTGGACGTGTCGATCCAGGCCCAGATCATCGCCCTGCTGCAAGAGCTTAAGCAGGAATTCGGCCTGACCTACCTGTTCATCTCCCACGATATCTCGGTGATCGGCTATCTCAGCGACCGGGTCGCGGTGATGTATCTGGGCGAGATCGTCGAGATGGGCCCGGTCAACGCCGTCCTGTCGCAGCCCCGCCACCCCTATACGCAAAGCCTGATGTCGGCGGTGCCCGAACTTGACCGCGAGGGTCCGCGCCGCCGGGTGCGGCTGACCGGCGACCTGCCCTCGCCGTTGAACCCGCCGGCGGGGTGCAAGTTCCACACCCGCTGCCCCCTGGCGGCAGAGACCTGCCGCAGGCTTGCGCCGGTGACCGAACAGGTCGGGCCGGGCCATTCCGCCGCCTGCCACCGGCTGGACGAACGACTGAACCTGCTGGCCGAGGCGGGCGCATGATCCGGCTGCACGCAACCGGCGATGCCCGGGCGCGCGGCGCCGCGCAGGGGCGCAGCGGTCTGGCCGGCGATCTGGCCGCGCAGGTGCGGGCGGCGACCGTGGCCCGGGTGCAAACCGCGCGCGCCGACGGCTTGCTGGATGCCGAGGCCACCGCCTATCTGGCGGCGCAGCGCGCCTTTCACGCAAGACACGACCCCGACGGTCTGGCAGAGCTGGGCGGCATCGCCTCCGGCTTCAACCTGCCGGAAGCTGACCTTTTCGCCCATCTGCATCTGGGAACCCTGCGCGACCTGAAGGGCGGCGCAAGACTGGTCGACGGGTGCAGCGCCTGGGCGCTGACCGATGGGCCGGACGGTCCGCTGGTGGTGAAGAACCGCGACTATTCGGGACAGCATCTCGGCATTCAGGCGGTGGCCGACCACAAGGGTCCCGATATCGTGACCGGCGGGATGCTGTGTCTGGGCAGCCTGGGCAGCCCCGGGGCCTATTCGTCGGGGATCAACGCCGCGGGGCTGGCGGTTGCGGATACGCAGGTGGCGGTGGCCACCCACCGCGTCGGCTGGCTGCGCTATTTCCTGATGACCCGCCTTCTGGCGCAATGCGCGAGCGTGGCCGACGCGCTGGGTTTTCTGTCCGGGGTTCCCCATGCCGGGGGCGGCACGCTGATCCTGGCGGATGCGCAGGGGGCGGCGGCGGCCGTGGAACTGGGCGCGCGCGCCATCGCCCGGGTCAGTGCCGCGCGGGTCTGGCGCACCAACCATTTTGTCTCGGACGCACTGGCCGATGACACCTTGCCGCCGGGCGACGACACCATCGCCGCCAATTCCCGCCAGCGCCTTGCCTATCTTGCGGCGACGCTGCCCGAAGGGAACTGGACCATCTCCGCCGCGCGTGCCCTGATGGCCACCCATCCCGCGCCGGGCGGCACTGGCGCCCCGATCTGCCAGCATGGAACGCTCGATGCGACGCAGACCATTTCCTCGGCCGTCTATTCGTGTACCCTGCGCAGCATCGAGATATGCGAGGGGAATCCCTGCACCGGCGCCTGGCAGCGTTTCGCGCTGTCGTCCTAGCCGGGGTCGGGGCGATGGAACGGGGCATGGCCGATTACAAGGGCGAACTGATCGGCGAGCATGAAAGCATCCAAAGCCTGCGCCGCCTGATCCTGCGGGTGGCGCAAAGCCCGGCCCGCACCGTGCTGATCTATGGCGAAACCGGCACCGGCAAGGGGCTTGTCGCGCGGATGATCCATCAGGGATCTGCGCGCAAGTCAGGGGAATTCGTCGACATCAACTGCGCGGCGATCCCGGCCAGCCTGCTGGAATCGGAAATCTTCGGCCATGAAAAGGGCGCCTTCACCGGCGCTGTCGAACGCAAGCTGGGTCTGGTCGAGGCGGCCAACGACGGCTCGGTCTTTCTGGACGAGATCCGCGAGATGGACCCGCCGCTTCAGGCCAAACTTCTCAGCCTGCTGGACACGCAGCAGTTTCGCAGGGTCGGCGCCGTCAAGCCAACCACGGTCAATGTCCGCTTCATCGCCGCCACCAACAAGGTTCTTCTGGCCGAGGTCAAGGCCGGCAAGTTCCGAGAGGACCTGTATTACCGCCTGCAGGTGGTGGCGCTGAACGTTCCGGCGCTGCGCCAGAGGGGCGATGACGTGCTGGTGCTGGCCCGGCATTTCATCGACAAGTTCAACCGGATCTACACGCGCTCGATGGTCGGGCTGTCGGATGAAACGACGGAGATCTTCCTGCGCTACCCCTGGCCCGGCAATGTGCGAGAGCTGGAAAACCTGCTCGAGCGCATCTTCATCCTGGAAGATGACGATCTCATCCAGCCCCGGCACCTGCCCGACCGGATCCTGCGGACCGTGCGGTCGGGACTTGCGGCACCGGCTGAGGCGCCGGATGCGGCGCTTCCGCCCATGGACGGCGATTTCCGCGACGCGACCGAAGCGTTCCAGCGCATGCTGATCGAACGCGCGCTGGCCCGGGCGACGGGAAACCTGACCGATACGGCCCGCCATCTCGGCATCAGCCGTCATGCGCTGCGCCACCAGATGACCAAACTGCGCATCGCGCCGGCGTAAATCGCGCACCCGATGCGCGCAGTTTGCACGCATGCCGGCGCGCCCGCCGTTCCGCTCAAAAATTCCCCTTTTTCTTCATGGCGTTGGATCGTGCGCGATCGTGGCACAATTTGTGCATATAGAGAGGAAAAGACACAGCTGAATGGGAAAATTCATGACGTCGCTTCGGATCATCTGTCCCAACGGGCATCTGGGCTTTGCGCCCTTGAAGCCCGAAAGCTTCCAGATCGCCGTCGCCACCCGGCCCGATTTCATTGCGGCGGATTCCGGCAGCGACGACATCGGCCCGGTGCCGCTTGGCAATGACACCTGCGCCAGCCCCAGGGCCTGGCAGGAACATGATCTTGAGCTGATGCTGCTGGCCGCGCGCAAGCTGGGCGTGCCGATGCTGATCGGCTCGGCCGGCGATACCGGCACCAACAGCCGGGTCGACATGTATGTCGCGATGATCCGCGACATTGCGGCCCGTCACGGTCTGGCCCCCTTCCGGCTCGGCTGGTTCTATTCCGAAGTGGACAAGGAGATGGTCCGCGCGAAGATCCGCGGCGGTTCCCCGATCAAGGGGCTGGACGCCCGCGCCGATCTGACCGAGGCCGAACTTGACGCCACCAGCCGCATCGTGGCGATGGCCGGGGTGCATCCTTTCGTCAGGCTGCTGGAAGAGGGCTGCGACGTCATCATCGGCGGGCGGTCATCCGACAGCGCGATCTTCGCGGCGGCCGCGCTTTTCAAGGGCTATCCGCAGGCGGAAAGCTATTACCTCGGCAAGGTGCTGGAATGCGCCTCGTTCTGCGCCGAACCTTACGGCGCAAAGGAAACCGTGATGGGCGAGATCACCGCCGATCATGTCGAGGTGACCGCGATGGCCCCGTTCCAGCGCTGCACCGTCGCCTCGGTCGCCGGGCATGCGATGTACGAGCGCTCAAACCCGTTTCATGAATTCGTGGCCGGCGGCATGCTTGACATGACCCGTTGCCATTACCGGCAGGTCGCCGACAAGACCACCCGCGTCACCGGCATGGAATTTGTCCCCGCACAGGATTTCCGGGTCAAGCTGGAAGGATCGGGCAAGATCGGCGAGCGCTTCGTCGGGATGGCGGGGATCCGCGACCCCTATACCATCGCCAATGTCGACGCGGTGATCGACTGGGCCCGCCAGCAGACCGTCGACCGGTTCGGCCCGGACGGCTGGGAACTGCATTACAACGTCTTTGGCCGCAACGGCGTGATGGGCGACATGGAGCCGCTGAAGGACAAGCCGGGCCATGAATTGTGCATTGTCGTGCAGGGGGTGGCCCCGACCCGCGAGATGGCCGAAGAGGTCACGATGACCGGCACGCGGCAGCTGTTCTATGCCCGCCTGCCCGACGTCAAGGGCACGGCCGGCGGCGTGTCCTTCGTGCTGGACGAGGTGCTGCCGGCCAGCCCGGCCTATCGCTGGACGCTCAACCACACGATGGCGGTCAGTGATCCGCTGGCGCTGTTTCCCACCCATACGGCGATGGTCGGATAAGGAAGATCAGGATGAACACGCGCACCAGGCTTGCCGATCTGGCAAAGACGATACGCTCGAAGAACGCGGGCACCGACAAGATCACCTTCGACATCATCTTCCGCGAAAAATCGACCTATGACATGGTCAAGCGATCGGGCAGCCTGTCGCCCGCTTCGGTTTGCGCGCTGCTGAACATCGATCCGTCGCGGTTGACCGATTTCGTCGAATACGATCCGGCCTATGCGATCAAGTTCACGATCCTGCGCCTGCGCCCCTCGGGCAGTCCGGGCGATGCCGATATCTTCGGCGCCCAGCAATATGCGCCATTCCTCGATGTCGAGATCGACCTGAGCAGTTGACCTGAGCAGTTGATCGGGCGCCGTGATCCGCGGACAGGGCCTCGGCGGGCCCGGGATGGTCGCACAGCGCATGGCGTCCGCCATCCTGTCGTGAGCGGCCCTACTGCGGAGAGTTCTGCCATGCGAAGCCTGCGCATGGATGGTCGAACAGGTCCAGCAACTCGTCGTCAAGCTGCATCAGCGTCACCGAGGCGCCGACCATGTCAAGCGACGTGCAATAGTGCCCGACCATGCAGCGCGTGACGGTGATGTCGCGCGCGGCAAGGCGCTGCTGGATCCGGCGGCTCAGGATAAAGAGTTCCATCATCGGTGTTCCACCAAGCGAATTGACCAGCAGGGCAACACGGGCGCCGGGCAGGGACTGCATCTCGCTCATCAGGCGGTCGAAAATCCGATCGGCGGCGGCGTCGGCCGTTTCCAGGGGCTGGCGCGTCACGCCGGGTTCACCGTGGATGCCGATACCCACCTCCATGTCATGCTCGCCGAGGCGAAAGCTGGGGCGCTGCGTATCGGGAAGGGAACAGGGCTCAAGCCCCAGCCCCATCGTGAAGGTTGCAGCATTGGCCTTGCGCGCAAGCCGTTCACAGTCACCAAGCGGATACATGCGGTCACAGGCGGCCCCGGCGATCTTGAACACGAATACGTTGCCTGCGGTGCCGCGCCGCCCCGCGCGATCTTCGGCAGCCGACGAGGCGACATCATCGGTTGTCAATATGGTGCGGACGTCAATGCCTTCGCCGGCGGCCAGTTCGGCAGCCATGTCGAAGTTCATGACATCCCCGGTGTAGTTCCCGTAAATGTAGAGAACGCCTGCGCCCGTCGAGGCAAATCGGGTGCAGGTCAGGACGCGATCCGGTGGCGGCGAGGCAAAGACGTTGCCGACGGCCACCGCATCGGCCAGCCCTGGCCCGACATATCCCAGAAAACAGGGCTCGTGCCCGGCACCGCCGCCGATCACCAGCCCGACCTTGCCCGCGCGGGGCGCCGTGCTGGACCGGATGGCCTGCAGCGATTTCCCGATCGGTGCAATGAACTGCGGAAAGGCACGCAAGGCGCCGTCCAGCGACTGGGACACGGCATCGCGCGGCGCGTTGATGAACTTCTTGACCCGGCTTCGCGTGGCAAAGTCTGCCGACCGGTCAACCTGGCCGGGCCGAGCGGATCGTGGCGCTTCGGTCTCGGCACCGTCGGCGCGCAGGATACCCTCGCCGGTCGCCGCGTCGGTCACAAGCACGGTAACGAAGCCGCCCCGCAAGGCGGCGAGGATCGCCGGCACCTTGTCATATCCGCCCGCCACCAGCACGCGGGTGGGCACCCTGGCAAGCTGATCCAGCTCGATTCCCAGCGTGCGGTTTGTCAACGGGCCGTCGACCTGCGCGCCGTTTGCATCGATGAAGCGGCCCGCGATCGAACCGACAGCATTATGGTAGTGGTCATGTTGCTGCAGGGCGCTGTCGAAGAAGCCGCTGATGTGAATGGTGGAATTTGCCCGCAGCGACGACACGCCAAAGATGATCCGGTCCAGCTGGTCGAAGGTTGCAATCTGCTCTGCGACGACAGGCTCGCTCAGCAGGATCATCTTTGCTTCGGCCGAGGACAGGATGGCGGGTGCCGAGATCGGAATGGAGCGGGCGCCAAGCGCCTCTGCCAATCGGCGCGCACAGGCTTCGGGGGTATATTCAATGACCGCCGTGGTGCCGCCGGTGGCCTGAACGACCCGGATATCCTTCAGGTCACGATTTTCGGTTGCCCTTGCGACCGCGAGCATGGTCCGGCCCCAGGTAATGCCGATCGTGTCGCCGGAGTGCACAAGCGAGCCAAGCGCCTGCGCGCCGGCGGCCCCCAGCCGATCGATCAGCGACCTGTCACCGCCCTCGCCGGGGATCACAAGACACTCGTCCAGCCCGAAATGCTCCTGAAGGCGCCCGGCAATGGACAATGACTTCAGCCGCTCGCTGGAAATGGTGATATTGACGATGCCCTTCGATCTGGCATCGGCCAGATAGGCATTGACCGTCGGCCGCGACACGTTCATCGCTTCGGCGACTTCCCCCTGGGTCAGGCCTTCCTCGTAGTAGAGCCAGCTCGCCCAGACCAGTGGATCCTCGCCAAAGCGCAGCGCCGAACGGACAAGCCCCGGCGATTTCGTGCGCGCGCGGTCTGCGTTGCGCGCCGCTCCATCGGTCGGCGCAGCACTCATGGCGCCTGCTCCGCAAGATCAGACACGACGTCAGAGAGTGTCCGCAGGATGATCGCGGCAGAAACGGCACCGGGATCCTGGTGCCCGAGGCTGCGCTCTTTCAAGAGCGCGGCACGCCCGCGCGACGCAATCATCGTTGCCGTCGCCCGGGCTTCCGCCTCGGCCGCCTCGGCCGCTTTCAGCGCGACATGGCCCGGCCGCGCACCAAGGGCTTCTTGCGCCCGCGCGGCATGGGCGGCCGCCAGCCAGGCATCAAGCATGGTCTTGTCGCCCGCCTGGGCCTTGCCGCGAACCGCAATGCCGTCGGCCAGGGCAAGGATGAACGTGCTCAGCTCGCTCAGTGACAGGTCGGGTCTGTCATCGAAGGCCCGGCTCGCCTGCAGAAGGGCACTTGCATAGAGCGGGCCGACCGTGGCCCCGACATCGCTCAGGAATGCGACAGAAGCCTTGCGCAGCACGGCGGATGGCGGCTCTTTGGCAGCATCGATGTCGCGCAGGGTTGAAACAACGGCGGCAAACCCGTTTGCCATCGAGGTTCCGTGATCCCCGTCACCGATTTCGCCGTCCAGACCGCAAAGCGCCTCGCGGTTTTCTTCCAGCCGTCGGGCGACCGCGCGGAAGAACAGCAGAAGAAAGGGGGTGTCGATCGCTTGCATTCCGTATCTCTGTGGCAACGAAGGGATCCATGCAAGCGATTGCTGTCGTCAGTTCAGGCGTTTGGCGATGCCATCGGCCAGCGATGTCAGGATCATGCAGCACGACGTGGCGCCTGCATCCAGCACCCCGCGCGACCTCTCGCCCAGCCGGCTTGACCGGCCGACCCTGGCCACGAGGTCAATGGTGCTGTCGCGCCCGACGGCCGCCGCCGCCTTCATCGTGCCGAGGCCCTCGGCGAAGCCCTTGTTCGAGGCGACCGCGGCCTCGAAGGCTTCGACCGCCGGCACCAGGCAATCAAGAAGCGTCTTGTCGCCGACCTTGGCAGATCCGATGTCCTGCACGCCGTCGAGACCGGCCCGCAGCATCCGGGCGAAGGCCGCCTCGTCGATCACCGGCCTTGCGGACAGTGCATCTGCCATGTCGGAGAACATCATCCCGTAAAGCGGCCCCATCGAGCCGCCGATTTCGGACATCAGGACATCCGACAGGATCTGCATCGCTTCATCAAGCGTTTCCTCGCCCTTCAGGCGCTCTGCCGCGCGGCCAAAGCCCTTGGCCATGTTGACGCCATGGTCCCCATCACCGATCTTTCCATCGATTTCTGACAGATAGGCCTTGTTGGCGACGATTTCGGCCGCCATGTCGGCGACGATGGCGCCCGTGCCCTTGCTTGATATCCCGGTCATGTCCTGCCCTCCTCAAAATCCGGCGCAGGCGGTTTCGACATCAAGCAGGCGCTTGAGGTCGCCGTCCAGAGCCAGAACGGTCAATGTCGCCCCAACCATTTCCAGCGAGGTGAAATAGTTGCCGACATAGGCGCGATGAACGGTCAGGCCGCGCGCCACGATCTGGCTCTCGATCCGGTCGTAAAGAACGTAGAGTTCGTTGATCGGCGTCGCTCCAAGGCCGGACACCAGAACCGCGACCTCACGCCCGGCGGGCAGGTCGTGGTCGTCCAGCACGATCCTGACCATGTCGTCGGCCACCTCATTGGCCGATTTCAGGATCTCGAGCCTGGTGCCGGGTTCGCCATGATGCCCGATCCCGACTTCCATCCTGCCGGGCTCGATCTGGAAGTTCGGATGACCAACCGCGGGAAGGGTGCAGGGCCCAAGGCCGACACCGACCGACCGGCAGCCATCAATCGCCTTTTGTGCCGTGGCAATGACCTCGTCGAGGCTGGCCCCCTCGGCGGCCTTTGCGCCGCCGATCTTCCACATGAAGATCTCCCCCGCGACACCCCGGCGCTTTTCACGCTCCGCAAGCGGGGCCGAGCAGACATCGTCATTGGCAACAACCGTGGCAACGTCGATGCCGTCCCTGGCTGCCATCTTGCGGGCCATCTTCACGTTCATGTTGTCGCCGGCATAGTTGCCGTAAAGCACCGCCACCCCGGCACCCCCATCCGCCGCCCTGATCGCGTCAAGGAAGCTCTTGGCGGTCGGTGACGAAAAGAGTTCGCCGACCGCGACAGCATCGACCATGTTTCGCCCCGCGTAGCCGATGAAGGCCGGCTCGTGACCCGAACCACCGCCGGTCACAATGCCGACCTTGCCCTTGACCGGGGCGTTTCTGGCGACGACGACGCGGGGGTTTGACGGGTCGATCCTGACCAGGTCACGATGCGCCTTGACAAAACCGGCGACCGTCTCATCGACGATATCATCGGGATTGTTGAAAAATCTCTGCATTTCTCGCCTGTTCTCTATTTGATGCTGAAGCCGCCATCGATCATGAGATCGGCGCCGTTGATCATTCTTGCGGCATCGGACGCAAGAAAGACCGCTGCGGCCGCAATCTCGCAGGGTTCGGCGAAGCGACCGGTCGGAATCTGACCGATCAGGGCATCACCCTTGGGTCCTGCCCAGGCTTTCTTCCCGAGTTCCGTCAGCACGACGGTCGGTGAAATCGAATTCACGGTGATCCCGTATTTGCCCCATTCCAGGGCCAGCGTCCTGGTCATCCCGAGGACGCCGAATTTCGACGCGCAATAGGCGACATGGTCTTCGATCGCGATTGTCGCGGCTTGCGACGCCAGGTTGATGATCCTGCCGTCCCCTTGCGCGATCATCTGGCGTCCGACAGCCTGGGCCATCAGAAAGCTGCCGGTCAGGTTCACGTCGATCGTTCGCTGCCACGCGGTCAGGGAAATGCTTTCGGCGGGCGCAAGATCGACGATCCCGGCGCTGTTGACCAGAACATCCACCCGACCGAATTTGGCGATGACGGCCTGAACCGCCGCCGCGACCAGGGCCGGATCGGCCACATTGCAGGCAAATGCCTCGGCATTTCCCAGTTCGGCGGCCTTTGCCTCGACATTTGCGGCGTCGAGATCGAGCAGTGCGAGGCGAACGCCCTTGCTGGCGTAAGCGTCGGCGATTGCTGCGCCGATCCCGGATCCTGCGCCGGTCACAATGGCTGTTCGACCCGAAAGCGGAAAATCGAGATCAAGATTGGCTGGCCCGTTTGGCATCGCAAGTTTCCCGGAAACGAGGTGGAAAAGGGCGGCCCAGGGCAGCTTGGCCCTGGGCCGTCGACTCAGTTGCGCAGAGCGAGGAGGGCGTCAACATTCTCTGCGGTCACGGGCGTCCACGGAACATTGTAGGCTTTGTCCTTGCCGTCATTCCACGGCATGTCCGTGTAGTGGGTCCAGATCTCCGACATCGGCTTGTAGTCCGGCATCTTAGCCGCGATCGCAAGGTCGAGGGCGCCTTGCGCCTGGGCCGCGCCGTCTTGCAGGATCGACGCCATGTCGCCCGCCTTCACCGCCAGAAGCGCATCGGTGATGCCGTCGATCCCGGCGATCGCGAAATCGGTCACCTCGAACTTTGCACCCTTGATCGCTTCGATTGCCCCAAGCGCCATCTCGTCGTTCTGTCCGATCACGCCGGCGATTTCGCCGGGATGCGCCGTCAGCCAGTTTTCCATCAGGGTCTGCGCTTCGGCGCGGCTCCAGTTGGCGGTCCGCTGCTCGATCACCTTGACATCGGGGCATTCTGCCAGGGCCTTCAGGTTCCCTTCAAGCCGCTGGATCTGTGCGGATTGCCCGATCGGGCCTTCGATGATCACGACGTTGCCCGTGCAGCCGATCTTGTCGAGGACGTATTTCGCCTCCATATAGCCCGACTGGACGTCGTCCGACCCGACATAAGCGGTCAGCAGGTCGCTGTTGACCCGGGTGTTCGATCCGAAGACCGGAATGCCGGCCTCGCTCGCGGCCTGCACGGCCGCCGCGCCGGCCTCGATGTCGATCGGCACGAAGATGATGCCATCGTAGCCCTGGGTGATCATCGTCTCGAACTGTTCCTGCTGGACCAGGGCATCATACTTGCCATCGAAGATCGTCACCGTGACGATGCCGTCCCTGACCGCCGGATGGTTTTCAAGCGCCTCTGCCCAGATCTGCATGAACTCGGCATTCAGGCCGTAGACGGCCGCGCCGATCTTCAGCGGCTCCTGAGCGGCGGCCGGCATGGCGACCATCAGCGCGCTGATCGACACCATCGTCTTGAGTAGGGTCTTCATGAGTGCTCCTCCCTTGATTGGCACCTTCCTGCCGCCGCCACCATGACGACCGGCAATTCCGCAAGGCTCAGGCCTGTTTGTGCCGAGCCTGATCCAGCATCACCGCGGCAACGATCAGCCCGCCCTTGATGACCTGCTGGTAGTAGGATTCGACCCCCATCAGATCGAGGCCGTTGTTCATCACGCCGATCAGCAGGGCGCCGATCACGGTGCCGGTCACCCTGCCGATGCCGCCTGCCAGCGATGTTCCCCCGATGACCACTGCGGCAATCGCATCCAGTTCATAGGCAATTCCTGCCTGGGTCAGGGCAGAGCCGGTCCGCGCGGCAAGCATCATGCCGGCAAAGCCCGCCATGCCGCCGGAGATCACATAGACGAGCAGCCGGATGCGGGGCACGTTGATACCCGAGACTTTCGCCGCATGCGGGTTGCCACCGGCGGCATAGACATGGCGCCCGAAGCGGGTAGAGGTCAGCACCCAGGTTGCCGCCAGGAAGATGACGGCAAAGGCGACCACAGGCATCGGTATTCCGGCCAGGTCGGCGGTGCCGATCCAGCGGTAGGCGTCGGTCAGGTTCGGCACCGGCTTTCCACCCGCGTAGATCAGCGTCAGGCCGCGTGCCGCCGACAGCATGCCAAGGGTTGCCACGAAGGCCGGAACATTGAAGCGTGCGACCACAAATCCGGACACGGCGCCACAGGCCATCCCGACCGCGAGGCCCGCGCCGAATGCGATTGCCACCGGGTAGGGGCCGCCTGCCACCATCGCCGCCGAGGATGTCGTGGCAAGCGAAGCGGACACGACACCGGCAAGTGCGACGATCGAGCCGACGGACAGATCGATGCCGCGCGTCAGGATGACGAATGTCATGCCGATCGCGAGGATCCCGTTGATCGAGGTCTGACGAAGGACGTTCAGAATGTTCCGCCCGGTCAGGAAGTATTCGTTGGCGAATGTCAGAAAGATGCATGCCACGATGAGTGCGATCAGGATGCCGTATTTCTGGGCATGGCTGGCAAGCACCTGTGCAGAGCCGCCGGCTGCCCCGGATCTTGATTGTGCCAAGTTGTTTCTCCCTGGTATCTTCGGTTCAGGCAGCCAGATGAACGAGTTTCTCGGCCGAGAGATCCCTGCGGTCGATCTCTCCGGCAATGCGGCCCTCACGCATCACGATTGCCCTGTCGGCCATTCCAAGGACCTCATCGATTTCCGACGAGACCATGATCACGGCGCCGCCGGCAGAGGCGAAGTCGGACATGATCCGATAGATCTCGCGTTTCGCGCCGACATCGACGCCGCGTGTCGGCTCGTCCAGCAGAAGGACCCGCGGGGTGGTCAGAAACCACTTGCCCAGAACGACCTTCTGCTGGTTCCCGCCAGACAGGCCGGACACTTCCAGCCGGTCCGACGCGGTCTTGATCCCGAACATCTCGATCATGCGCCCAGCGGCCTGCGCCTCGCGCCGAGAGCGCATGACCGGGCCGCTCGACATCTCGTCAAGACTCGCCATGCAGATATTCGCCCGGACATCCGCCGACAGCACCAGCCCGGAGCCCTTGCGGTCCTCGGTGACGAAGGCAAGGCCATGGCTGATGGCTTGCCGCGGGCTGCCGAGGGTGATCGGCCGACCTTCGAGGCGGATTTCCCCGCCGAGGTCCGGCGACAGACCGAACAGCCGTTCGAAGATCTCGCTTCGCCCCGAGCCCATCAGGCCATAAAGCGCCAGTATCTCGCCCTTTCGCAGATCGAAGGACACGTCGCTGACGCCGCGCTCTGCGTTCAGATTGCGAACCGAAAGGATGGCCGTCGGTTCGGTCCGGTTCTCCTTGACAAACTCCTCGGCCAGGGGGCGACCGACGATCATCTGGATCAGGTCCTCGCGGGTCACATCGGCAATCTTGCCGCTGTCGATGAACTGGCCGTCGCGGAACACCGTGTAACTGTCCGCGATGCCGAAGATCTCGGACAGCCGGTGGCTGACATAGACGACGCCCTTGCCCCGTTCCTTCAGCAATCTGATCGCCGCGAACAGCTGGTCAGCCTCGGCCTCGCCCAGGGCGGATGTCGGCTCATCCATGAAGATGACTTCGGCATCATAGGACAGCGCCTTGGCAATCTCGACCAGTTGCAGTTCGGCGACCGTCAGTTCCATCATCACAGTATCGGCGCGGATGGAGAAATGCAGCCCGTCGAGCAGGGCCTGCGCGCTGGCATTCATCTGCCGGAAATCGACGCGGCCAAAGCGCGCCAGCGGTTCACGGCCGAGGAAGATGTTCTCGGCAACCGTCATGGCGGGAACCGGATTGAGCTCTTGCTCGATGATCGAAATGCCTGCGGCAAGCGCATCCGAGGGGGTGTCGAAGGCAACCTCGACGCCGTTGCGCGCTATCGTCCCGCCGTCGCGCTGGCGAATGCCCATCACGATGCCGAGAAAGGTGGATTTTCCGGCGCCATTTCCGCCGCACAGGGCATGCACGGATCCTGCCTCCAGTCGGAACCTGCCATCCCGCAGAGCAGCAATGCCACCGTATGATTTCTTCAACCCGCTGACCTCAAGCAGGGCCCTGGTCATTGTCCGTCCCCTCCCTCGATCCAGCACGAAACCTGGATGCATCATGTGTCAAGCGATGCATGACTTTTGTCAAACAGAAAAGATGATTTATCGCAAGCCACTGTTAAGTTGGAAAAATCTACCATCCGTGATGTGCAGGACTGCCTGATATCCGGGAGCGAGGGCAGGGATACCTGTCCGATTCGGCCTCGGCCTGAGTGCTGCCTCAGGGGTCTTTGGCCGCAACAACCGCATCTTCGTCGGATCGCGGACTGGCGGCAAATCCGCGGCTATCGCCTGCACTCTGATCGAAGCCGCAAAATGGAACGGCGTCGATCCCCAGGCAGGTCTCGCCCGCTCTCGCGCCCGCATCAGGGCACAGCCGGCGTCGAAAGGCGCATGAAGCAGCTTGTGCAGACCAAGTGCCAGCGATCTGCCGGTTTGATGCCCGCGACAAGGCGCGGCTGGTCAGCCATGGCGCGCGCGGGGCTCGGGTCTGGCGTCCGGGCGCGTCCCTCGGCGCCGGGAACAGGTGGCGGGACAGGAACAGTTTCCCCGCCAGACACTGGCCGAGTTTCTTTTTCAGCGGCCGGCCTGGAGCGGATCGCGTTCATTCGCATTCACGCGACCCACTCTAACCTTCTGATTTCGCATGTCCGAGTAGCGCAAAACCGGTTCCCACTTTTGCGCGACATG
>PHEC01000012.1:0-24030 GCA_002841115.1 Alphaproteobacteria bacterium HGW-Alphaproteobacteria-6
CAGCTTCAGCGCCTCGGTCTCGCCGGAATCCTCGGCCAGGACCTCCTCGACCAGCGCCCGGGCGCCAACCGCGTTGCCCGAAACCACCAGCATCTGCGCCAGCCCGACCTTGATGCGCCTGGTGTCGTCCGACGCCGCGGCACCGTCGAGAACGCCCTGCATCTCGGCGATCGCCTCGTCGCGACGGCCGAGATCAAAGAGAAAGCCGGCGCGAGCCGAGCGGAAGACCGCGGCCCGGCTGCCCTCGGCAATGTTGCGCTCCAGCTCGTCGATCGCGGCTTCGGGGCTGCGCTGTTCAGCGAGAAACCGCACCAGTTCGAGAACCGGCGCCGGATCGGTCGAGGCCGGATCGATGCCGTCGCGCAAGACCTGCTCGGCCAGGTCCGGTTCCTTGCGCAGGACATGCCAGCGCACCAGCGCGGCGCGCATCTCGGGCGCGTCGGGAAAGCGCAGCATCATGTCGCGCAGCCCGGCCTCGACCTCGGCGTCATCGCCGCGAACGGCATGGATCGACAGGCGCTGGGCCAGAAGGGTGCGGTCCTGGGGCGCCAGGGCGATGGCGCTGTCAAGTTCCTCAAGCGCCGCGGCATGATCCTCGGCGCGCATCAGGTCGTCGATGATCACCCGGCGCAGCATCAGGCTTTCGGGCAGGGCAGCGCGCAATTCCCGCGCCGCCGCCGCCGCACTCAGAAGCCGGGTGACATCGTTGGTCTCGATCGCCTGGCCATAATCGGCCACCGTCCTGATCGCCAAGAGGCCGCTGTCCTGCGGCGCCAGCGCCAGTGCCATCGCGACATGGCGTTGGGCGGTGGACCAGTCGCCGGTCTGCGCGGCGATGTCGGCCAGCGCCCGCAGCGCGTCAAGGTCGTCGGGATATTCCTCGACCAGACGCAGATATTGGGCGAAGGCCTCGCGCCGGTGACCGCGGCCCATCTCGGCCTCGGCATAGGACCGGCGCGCCTCCTTGTGGCGCCCGTTCAGCTTGAAGACATTGCGGAACTCGACCAGGGCACGGTCGACATCGCCGGCTTCCAGATAGGTCATGCCCTTCTGGAAATGGCCCTCGGCACGTTCCTCGGCGCTGTCGCAGGCCGCAAGCAGCGCGAGCGCGCCTGCCATGGCGATCGCGGTCACCGTCTTGCGAAAGGTCATCTACCGCCCTTTGATAAGCGTGCGGCCCATCCGGTCACCGCGCGACTCGCCCGCCCCCAAGGAACGGACATAGCGCCCCCGCCCGTCAAATCAATAGCCAGTTCCGCGCAGAACCACCCGTGCGGTCGCCAGAAGCAGCCGCAGATCGGTCGTGAAGGAAAGATCACGCTCGTAATCGCGGTCAAACTCGGCACGCTTGGAAAACTCGCATTCGTTGCGGTCCGACACCTGCCAGGACCCGGTGATGCCGGGCCGCAGCGCGTAATAGGCCAGTCCGTTGTAAAGCGCGCGCTGGTTCGGCATCATCGGCCGCGGCCCGACCAGCGACATGTCGCCGACCAGCACGTTCCACAGCTGCGGCAACTCGTCCATCGAGGTCTTGCGCAGGAAGCGGCCGATGCCGGTGATGCGCGGATCGCCTTTCAGCTTCTGGGTGCAGTCCCATTCATTCCGGGCGTCGGCGTTCTGCTGCAGGTAGACATCCAGCATCTGGTCGGCGTCGGGCACCATGGTGCGCAGCTTCAGCATCCGGAAGGTGCGCCCGCCGCGCCCGACACGATCGCTGCGGTAGAAGGGAGAGTGACCGTCGCGGGCAACCAGCAGCGCCAGGACCAGGATGACCGGCAGGACGATGACGCCCGAGATCAGGATCGCAAGGACATCGGCGGGGCGCTTGAGGACATTTCGATAAAGACCCGGCCGCGATCGAACCTGCACAGTCCCGACAGGAGCGCTGGCCAAGCCGATGTCGTCCGAAAGATCATTAATCTGAAGCGTCATACACAAGCTCCGGCCGCAGCCACCACACATCACGGGCACGAAATGACTACCCGACCACCCTCTACGCCGAATCCGAGACACGGCAGCACCACCGCAAATTTCCTACCACATCGGTCCCGGCGGTGAAATCGCGATTATGCCAATGCTCGGAAATTCGGGCGGAAATCTGCCCTGATGCCGGAAAATCCGCCAACGACCCGGTCGGGGCCAGCGCCGCTACCGGCCGAACCGGAAACCCATCGTTTCCGCCAGAGAAACAAGTTGATGGCTTTCCGGGCATTGTCCGGCCATCTGCCGGGCATGGGTGACTCCGATTCGATTTTCCGCTATCGGGAGCAGGACGAATCCGGGCATGATGGCGCCATTAAGTTGCCGAAGTCATGTGAGCATCTGGCCCGAGGATTCCGGGCTGCCACGGATCGGAACGAGTTGCGAGCGACGCAGGGGAAGGTTCCGCCTGCGTCACGTTTGAAATGGATTGCCGGATGAACAAGGTCGTGGAGACCGGGGTCGAGGATACCAGCAGCGTCGGCTTCTACATGGATTTCTTCGGATTCCGCGAGCGCCCGTTCACGCTCGTCCCGGATCCGGATTTCCTGTTCTGGTCGGCCCAGCACCGGCGTGCCTATTCGGTCCTGGAATTCGGGATCCTCAGCCGCGCGCCGATCACCCTGGTGACCGGCGGGGTCGGCTGCGGCAAGACCACGCTTCTGCGCGAGCTCTTGCGCCAGTTCGGCAGCAAGGTCACGGTCGGCCTGATCTCGAACGCGCAGGGCGGGCGCGGCGAACTGATCCAGTGGGTGCTGAATTCGCTGGGTGTGCCCTTCGACAGCGGCGTCGGCTATGTCCAGCTTTTCCAGAAGCTTCAGGACTACCTGATCGAGGAATACGCTTCGGGGCGCCGCGTCGTGCTGATCTTCGACGAGGCGCAGAACCTGTCGCCCGAAAGCCTTGAAGAGCTGCGGATGCTGACCAATATCAATTCGGGCAAGGACGAGGTCATCCAGTTGGTGCTGGTCGGACAGCCTGAGTTGCGCGACATGATTCTGGATCCGTCGCTGCGCCAGCTTGCGCAGCGGATCGCCGCCAGTTTCCACCTGATGCCCCTTGACGAGACGGCGGTGATCGAGCTTATCAGCCATCGGCTGAAGGCGGCGGGCGGTACCGGCGACGAGATTTCGGAAGCGGCGGCGCGGATGATCTTCAAGGTGACCCATGGCGTGCCGCGACTGGTCAACCAGATCTGCGACATGGCGCTGCTCTACGCCTGGAGCATGGACCATCCGCGGGTCAACGAACATGTGGTGCAATCGGTGCTGGACGACGGCGTGTTCTTCGCGGCCCAGATCGCAGCTGAGGATGCAAAGCGGCAATGAACCTTGATCTGTCCTTCTATTTCGCCATCTTCCTGCGGCGCCTGCACTATTTCATCATCGCCTTCACGCTGGTGTCGGCGGCATCGATCGCGGCGGCCTTCCTCATGCCGCCGGTCTATTACGCGCAATCCGTGCTGCTGGTGGAATCCTCGCAGATCCCCGGCCCGCTCGCGGCACCGACGATCCAGGCCCAGGCGCTGGAAAAGCTGCAGATCGTGCAAAACCGGCTGATGACCCGGTCCAACCTTCTGGATATCGCCAAGAAGCTGCGGGTCTTCAAGGACATCGACAAGATGTCGCCGGACGAGATCGTGCAGTCGATGCGCGACCATACCTCGATCAACAACAGGTCGGGGGCCGGACAGGCGACGCTGATGACCATCGGTTTCGATGCCGAGACCGGGGTTGCGGCGGCCGGTGTCGTCAATGAATATGTCACGCTGATCCTGGCTGCCGATGCCGAGATGCGGGTGACCGCGGCCGAGGACACGGTCGCCTTCTTCAATCAGGAAGTGAAGACGCTGAGCGCCGAGCTTGACAAGCTGAGCGCCCAGATCCTCGATTTCCAGAACCGGAACGCCGATGCCCTACCCTCGACGCTGGGCTTCCGGCTGACCCAGCAGGCGGCGCTTCAGACCAAGCTTGACACCGCCGAGCGCGACATCACGACGCTGGAGGACCAGAAGACCCGGCTGATCGCGATCTACAACTCGACCGGCCAGGTCAGCGCGGTGACGCCGCCGCAGACCAGCGAGGCGCGCCAGCTTGCCGCGCTGACCGATCAGTTGAACACCCAGATGGCATCGCTTTCCAACGAGCATCCGCGGGTCAAGGCGGTCCGGTTGCAGATCGCCCTGCTTGAAGAGGTGGTGCGGACCCAGAGCCAGGCGCCGACGGCCACCGCGATCAACCCGCAGGCGACGATGCTCGACGTGCAGATCGCCGATCTCGATTCGCGGATCAAGGCGGCGATCGACGTGCGCGACCAGACCACGAAGCAGCTTGCCGTGCTTCAGGACACGATCGACCGGACCCCGGCCAATCAGGTGGCGCTGGATGCGCTGAACCGGGATTATTCCAATATCCAGGGGCAGTTCAACGCCGCCGTCTCGCGCCAGTCGCAGGCCGCGGCGGGCGAGCGGATCGAGCTTTTGTCGAAGGGCGAGCGGATCACGGTCGTCGATTCCGCCACTGTTCCGGACAGCCCGACAAAGCCCAACCGGGTGATGATCGCCGGCGGTGGCATGTTCGCGGGGGCGGCCCTTGGCGTCGGCCTGATCGCGCTGATGGAGCTTTTGAACCGGGCGGTGCGGCGGCCGAAGGATCTGATCCGGTCGTTCGGCATCACCCCGATCGTGACCATTCCCTATATCCGCACCCCGTCGGAGACGATGATGCGGCGCATGGCCTTTGTCGCCGTCCTGCTGCTGGCCGTGGTCGGGATCCCCGCACTGATCTACGCCGTCCATGTCTATTATCAACCGCTTGATATCATCGTCGGCCGGGTCGCGTCCAAGTTCGGCATCCGGCTGTGAACCGGCGGAAGGCACATTGAGTCAAAGGTAGACACACGGTATGGAAAAACTCGAAGCCGCTCTGAACAAGGCGCGCGAGATGCGCCAGACGGCGCTGGGCGCGCCCCAGGGACCGGGTGGGCGCCCGGCGCCGGGCGCCGCCGCCGCTGTGGTGGCCGCTGTGCCGGACCAGTTCGACTGGCTGGCGCTGCCGGCGATCTCGGTCCCGGTCGGCAAGGCACGCCGCAGCCGGATCAGCGTGCTTTTCGGTGGCAAGGAATCGACGCCCTACGACCTTCTGCGATCGCGCATGGTGCGGACCATGAAGGAAAAGGACTGGAGCCGGGTCGCCGTCACCTCCCCGGGGGCGGCCTGCGGCAAGACCACGGTCTCGCTCAACCTTGCCCTGAGCATGGCGCGGCAGAAGGATCTGCGCATCATGCTTGTCGATCTCGATCTCAGGCGCCCGACGCTGCACAAGGCGATCGGACACCAGCCGAAGCACTCGTTCCACGAGGTTCTGGACGGCTCGGTCGCCTTCGCGGATCAGGCGGTGCGGATCGGCGACAACCTGATCGTTGCCACCAACAATTCCCCGGCCCGCCACCCGTCCGAACTTCTGCAAGGTGCCGCGACGCGCGAAAGGCTGGACGAGATCGAAAAGCTCTGGAAGCCGGACGTGATGATCTTCGATACTTCGCCGATGCTGGCCAGCGATGACAACGTCGGTTTTCTGGGCAATGTCGATTGCGCCCTGCTGATCGCCGCGGCGGAAAGCACGACCCTGGCCAATATCGACTTGTGCGAGAAGGACCTGGCGCAACTGACCAATGTCATTGGCGTGGTTCTGAACAAGTGCCGCTATGCGGATGACACGATCGGCTATGACTATGGTGTCTATGGCTGACCGTGAAGCCCGGGCGCGGCGAAGGCCGGTTCGCCACGGGCCAGCGCCGCAGGCCAGTAGGCCCTGTTGAAGCACAGAAGGCGATCCAACGAAAAAGGCCGGGCAAGCGCCCGGCCCTTGTCATTCTAGTGTCGCGGCGATCAGGCCGTCTTGCGGCGGCGACGCAACGCGGCCAGCCCGCCCAGGCCGCCAAGCAGCATCAGGCCAGCGGCCGGAACCGGAACCGGCGCAATGCCGACACCCGCCAGCGCGCCGTCGGCAACGCCGAGCAGGTCATTGGTGTCGAACACCGTGAAGCGGATGACCGTGGCCAGCACCGGCGCGAACAGCGCGCTGACAAAACCCGCAGTCCCCGAACCGGCGATGTCGGTCGCCAGCAGCGCGATCGGCGCGCCGCCATCGATCGAGGCAAGGCCAATCTCGGCCGTCTGGATATTGCGCGCAACGAACAGGTCAAGGAAATAGATCGCGTCGATCAGCGTAGGCGCCGAGAAGGTCAGGTCGATGTATTGCGTGACGCGGCTGGACGTCGAGATCTCGTCATCGCCGACACCGTAGCCATCGGTCTGGAACGACAGCGGCGTGCCAGCCGGTGTCGGGTTGCCGTCGAAGGCCTGCGAGTTGTTCAGCGTGCCATTGGAGGTCAGCGTCCAGGTCACGGCGCCCTTGAAGAGCGACCCCGAGGTGCCGGTTCCGGCATCGGTGAAGTCGATCACCGTCGCATTCGCCGCCGAAAGACCTGCCGCCAGCACAATACCCGTGGCGAGGCCGAAAACCTTGTCAAGTCCAAACATCTTTCCACCCTTCAGCGATAAACGCACTTCCGTCCCGGATCATTTATAGCACGTCTCCCCGCATTTGGAACGTGTCCACGACATTTTTTCGCCACTTTTGAGTGCTGCGAGACGCGAATCAACCAGTGGTTGCAATTTTGTCGCCAAAGCGTGGATTTTCTGGGCCAGACTGGCGGATCGTTCGGATTTTGTCGCTGGAGAGCGAAGAAACCTGCCCGATTGTCGCCGATTGGGCAACGAATAGTTTCCCGTGCTATCGTCACGCCCCGCTCACAACCGCCGGCCCGCGACGCCCTTGCGGATGCTGGACAAAGTGCCGCAGCCGGTTAAACCTGTGCCGGCCCGGTCCCGCCAGAGGGGTCCGGGAGATCCGGTCGCCTCGGCAGTCGTCGGCGCGATCGCCCGAAAATGGACATTTTGCCGTGCTTTCACGACAAGCAGTTGCAGGCCAGAGGATCGCATGACCGACCGTGCCCCAGACTTGCAGAACCGGACATCTCCGGCCCGCATTTCGGTCGTGATCCCGCACCTGAACCAGCCGGCGTTTCTGGCCCGCTGCCTGGCGTCCCTGGCGCAGGGACAGCGCAAGCCCGACGAGATCCTTGTCGTCGATAACGGTTCGGCAGAGATGCCCGAGGCGACCTGTGCAGCCCATGCCGGCCTGCGCCTTCTGCACGAGGCCGAACCGGGGCCGGGACCGGCGCGGAACGCCGGAGTTGCCGCCAGCAGCGGCGAGATCGTCGCCTTCATCGACGCCGATTGCATCGCCGATCCCGGCTGGCTGGCCGCGGCAGAGGCGGCCATGGCAGATCCCGAGGCAACGATACTCGGCGGCGACGTGCGCATCGCGATTGTCGATCCGCGGCATCCCACCGTGCTTGAGGCCTATGAAAGCATCTATGCCTACCGGATGGACCGCTACATCGCCCGCGAAGGCTTTACCGGCACCGGCAACCTGGTTGTGCGCCGGCATGTTTTGGGCGATGTCGGACCCTTCGCCGGAATATCGGTCGCCGAGGATCGCGACTGGGGCCAGCGCGCCGGGCGCAAGGGCTACCGGATCCGCTATGTGCCCGGGATGCGGGTCTATCATCCGGCGCGCAGCCAGATGAGCGAGCTCTACCGCAAATGGGATCGCCACATGGCCCATGATTTCGTCGCGGCGCGGGGGCGGCGTTGGGGCCGGCTGCGCTGGACGGCAAAGATGCTGGCGATGGGGCTTTCGCCCTTCGCCGAGATCCCGCGCATCATGATGTCCGATCGGGTCGCCGGCACGGGCTGGCGGCTGCGGGCCTTCGTCGGCCTGCTGCGCATCCGCCTTTACCGTGCCGCGCGCATGGCCTGGCTGCTTGGCGGCGGCGATCCCGAGGCACTGTCGGGGCGCTGGAACCGCAAGCCGGCCTGATCCCCGACCCGGGCTTCATCCGCCGCCGCCTGCCGATCGACACGAAAAACCCGCCGAGGCAACCTCGGCGGGTTTCGTTCCTGTCGATCCGGCCTTCGGTCAGCGGACCTCGTAGGCGCCGGCGTCCGGTGCCGCACCCTTGGGCCGGTTGGACCCGAGGATGTCGAGCTTCGGCGCATGAGCCGCGGCGCCGGCATCGATCGCCTTCGATGTCGACCTGAGCGTGTAGTCGCGCGCCCCGGGCGCCACGAATTCGCCGCTGGCATTGGTGACGATGACGTTGTTGGTCACCAGGATCTGCTTGACCGGGTCGGTCACCGTCTTTGCGTTGATCGCGGTGGTCACATTGTTGGCGACGATCACATTGTTCGAAGGCGTGCCGTTCTTGTGGTGGGCGATCATGATCCAGGGCGATGTCCCGGCCGTTCCGTCGGCGTGGATCACCGTGTTGTTGACCACCGAGGAATTGAGCGCCCCGGCCATGGTGATCCCGTGATAGGCCGTGACCGAGATCACGTTGTTGCGGATCATCGCATTGTCATACATGCCGTCGAACATGCCGATACCCTGCAAGCGGCAACGCAGCGGATTGGTCGCAGAAGACACCCATTCAAGGATCTTGTTGTTCTCGACCGTCAGATCGCGAAGCGTGTATTTGCCGGCGCCGTTCGGCCCGTAAGAGAAGGACTGGAACCCGTCGGCGTGATTGCCGTTGATCTGGAAGCAGTTCTGCACGCGGTTCTCGCGAACGACCGAGAAATCGCCCGTGGCGCGCATCCCGTCACCCGAGAACCCGTCGACGATATTATGTTCGATCAGAACATTCGTGCCGGCACCGAGGATGCCATGATAGGTTCCTGTCACCCGGTTGTTGACCGCGCTGATGCGCTGCCCGCCAAGCAGCATTCCCGACCGCTGGTTGGCCGTCCAGTCCGCCAGCGTCCATTGCATGTAGTTGCCAGAGCCTGCGACTGCCCGGATATCGAGATTCGAAAAGGACGCGTCATTGCTGTCGTCATAGCTGCGGACGAGATAGCCATTGCCGGCGTTCGCGGAAGTGGCCCAGACCTTCAACCCGTTGAAGACAACATTGCCGCCGCCGGCAACCAGGATCGAATCGACATGCGCGACCTGTCCGGGCACCGGGGCGAAAAGCACCGGCGAGGTGAACTTGGTCTTCTTGATGACCAGCGGGCCGTGATAGCCCTCCATCAGGAACACCCGGTCACCGCCGGTCAGCTTGCCGGACTGGAAAAGCGCATCGAGGCCGTTGAAGACCTGGCTGTTGGCCGCCGGGGCGGTGGTCGAAACCTGGGTGCCCGATTGCGTGGTCGCCGGATCGACGGTGCTGCTGCCGGTGGCCGTCGTTGTCGTGCCGCCGGTCGTGGTCGTGCCGCCGGTCGTGGTCGTGCCGCCGGTCGTGGTCGTGCCGCCGGTCGTGGTCGTGCCGCCGCTCGTGATGGCGCCGCCTTCCGAGGTGCTGCCTTCCGCGGAGGTGCTGCCTGCCGAAGTGCCGCCTTCCGAGGTGGTGCTGCCTTCCGAGGTGCCGCCCTCCGACACGCCGACCACCGAGGTGCTGCCCTCCGCCGTGCCGCCGGTCGCCGACTCCGACCCGGTGCCGCCCCCGGAGGTTTCGGACGAGGTCGATTCGGTCTCGACGGGCGCTGTCTCGGTCCTGGTGACGCCCGAGGTGGCAGCGCCCCTCTTGCGGGCCTTCAGCCACTTGCCGACATTGTCCTCGCCGTCCTTGACCTTGGTGCGCAGCCGCCAGGGCAGGGCCAGCGGTTCATGTGCCTGCGCCTGCAGCGTGATTGCCGCCAGAGGCGTGCCGCTGACCGGCCCGGGTTGCAACGGCTTGACGAAGTAGTCCGCGGCCAGGGCCGGTGCCGTCAGGGCCGTCGTGCTCATCCCCGCAAGCACCAAAGAGCGGATCAGTCTCATAGCTTGTTCCTTCACTCGGTGAATGTCTCCCGGATTAGAACAATGCGGGGGAACGTGGCAAAGATGGGGCGCAAATGCAGTCGGTCTGTGTCGGCAGATATGCATTCCACCCAAACAGGCAAGGAATTGTAAACCGAAACGGCATGATCCTGCCGATTTGCCGTGGGCGATTGGCGCGCCTGTGGAAACGCCTGCGCGCGGCCGGTTGCCGGCATCTTAACCGATCCGGGCAAGAAAGGCTGCGGCGTGTGGCGGCATCGGCCCGTCTTGCGCAGCAATGGCCACCCAAGACCCCTGCCGGCCCGGAAAGCCATGGCCCCGTCCTCGAAGTGGCCCGCCTACCGGTCCGGTCGCGGGGCATGAGGATGAGAGACATGGACAAATTCTCCGACTATCCGACCAGCCTGACGGCCCCGGCACGCGACGGCGCCGCGGTCGTACCAGACGATGCCGCCAATCTTGCGGTCTTGCCGCGCGCGCTATTCGTCGGCCAGACCGGCCATGTCGCGGCCCGGCTCGCCGGCGGCCAGACGGTTCTTTTCCAGAATGTGCAGGCCGGCACGATCCTGCCGGTCCGGGTCAGCGGTGTCAACGCCACCGGGACCAGTGCTGCGGGCATCGTCGCGCTCTGGTAAGCGTGGACAGGACCTGGGTGCAAAAAGGGGCGCGGGTCATTCCGCGCCCCTTTTCGTTGTCCGTCATCCAGCGCCGGGGTCAGGTGGCGTCGGCACCCTGCTTCCAGGGATCGGCATTGGCCAGCGCCGCCGGCCCTGCCACCGACTTGTAGGGCGTGCCCGTGGGCGCCGACCCGTCTGCCGTTGCCGTCAGCCAGATCCGCGCGAACTCGACATCACCGACAAACTGCAGGTTACTGGCCCCGCGCGCCAGCAGGTTGAGCGCCCGGTCGCTCTGGAAAACGCCGTTGCCAGTGGCGGTGAAGGGCACCACAATAGCCGGCGCGCCGTTCAGGACGACCCGGAAAACAGCAGCCGCGTGGTCGGCCGAAGCAATAATGTCGTGCCACACCCCTTCGGCAAGACCGGTCGGGATTACCGCGTTTGACAACATCTTCGCACCTGTGCCGTCCTCGACCGTGACCCGCAGGTTGCCGTTGTTCATGTGCTCGACATCGAACCCGGTCGCTCCCTGGGCAAAGAGGATCTGTGTCCCGGTGGAGAACGGCGTGATGCGGAACCGCGCGGCATAGGTGATCGCGGTGGTCCCCGGCGGCACGTTGACCGGGTCGGTGAAGAACGGCCCGGTGGCCGTGGTCGTGAAGAACGTCGAAGTCGGCACCAGCGTGTTGGCCAAGGCAGCCGGATCGGCGAACGGCCGCACCGGCACGCCGTCGAGACCGGGAACCCCGAGATCGACAATCGGCAGGTTCTTCCAGCTCTCCTCGACCAGATCCTCAGGAAACTTGATCGCCCCCGAAGCGCCGCCTTCGCCGTATTGGATCGCGTCCGTGGCAACGAAGCTGCCACCGCCGTTCGGGGTGATGCGGACCCGGCCGGCAACGATCACTGCGTTCTCGGCCGGCAGGCCGTTGATCTGCCAGCCCATCACCTCGGTCCGGTGCGGGAAGGTCGCGGCCAGCGGCGCCTCGGCCCGCGCCAGCCGTGTCGTGGTGATCGGCCCCGCCGAGGACCATGCCTCGACCCATGCGCCCGAAGGCTCCCACAGCGCCTGATCGAACTCCGGCACCGGCCAGGGCACCAGTCCCGCCGACTGCAAGACCGCCAGCGCCGTCTGGCGCGCGAGGGCCTGTGTGCCGTCCGTGTCGTTCCCCGCCGGGTGCGACAGGTCGGTCCAGCCGCCGGCACCGTCAGACACCCCGTTGATGTAGCTGACCGGCTCCAGCCCCAGCGGCAGGAACATCGTCGCGCCCGGAAGTGCCCGCATCGCCCGCCAGCTTAGCCGCGCCTCCTCCTTGTTCGTCAGGTTGACCTGCGACGCCCCGCCGAGAAGGTGCGTCGCGTCGCGCATGTCGGCGTCGATCTCGAAGCGGTGCGGGCCGTAGGCCACCCAGCGAGTGTGGGTGTAGTCGTAGAGTTCGCCGAACCAGTGATCGGCCGGGTAACTGCCCCCGGTATAGGTGATCGTCGCGGGGAAGCTGATCGGCGTGCCACCAGTCGTCGTGCCCGCGAACAGCGGGAACAGCGCCTCGCCGTAGGCGGGACCGAGGTTGGCCGGTGCCGCGAACCACGACATCGCCGCCAGCCCGACCTGCTGGCCGTCTGCGGTGGCGAAGTCGTGCAGGGCCTTGTCCGCCGCCCAGGACCGGCCCGTGTCTGCGTCGTTGACCAGTCCGCGTGGGTCGGTGCCGGAAACGGAGTGGAAGATCACCGCGAACTTCTCGCCCGGCCTTGAGCGGATCAGCGTGTCCGCCATGGCCGCTACCGCTGCCGTGAAAGGCGCCGCGTTGGTGATGAACTGGCGCGACGGCGTGGTCGCTGCCCCGATGAGGATCTGCACCGCGTCGTCATCGGTGATCGCGGGCGGGATAGTGGTGTCAAAGGCCGCGGAGATGATCCTCTCGGGCTCGGACTGGCCCCAGATGGCAATGACATGGCCGACGCCGAAGCGGTTGGCGCCGAGGGCCGAGACGGCTGGCGCCGCCGCCAGCCTCACCTCGGGGCGATACCAGGACGCGCCGCGCGGCACGGTGATGCTGCCCGACCAGGTGCCGCCGGCATCAATGGTGGCGACCGGGGTCCAGGGCGTCGTCGTTGCCCCGCCGTCATCTTGCGAGACCGCGCGCGCCTCGACCGTCTCGCCGGCGGTGCCGCCGCCGGTCAAGGGAACCAGGGCGGCGCTCTGGCCGATGCCGGCGCCGCTGTCAAAGATCGTGCGGTCGCGGCTGAAGGCGGCAATGGTCACCTGCCCGGGGTCGGGCAGGGTGGTGAGCGTCCCCGAAGGGCGGCCGGAGAGCATGAGGGCGGAAAGTGAAAGCATCGCGTCATCCCGACTTGCGGGGGACGGGTGCCGCTTTCGGCACCGATCTGCACCGGGATCTGCGGCGGCACTCGTCCCGGTGGCAGGCATCGGACCGGATGCAGGCTGCCGGCAGACGCCCGAGGCGCCCACCCGCATCCCGCCCGATCCGACAATGGCGTGACGGCAATACCACCCCAGCGCGGGGTGTTGCGCGCACGCGCCCGTCGCCGCACGTCGGATGCACGGCCCGCTAACCGACCTGACGCCGCCCGCGGAACGCCCGCTCCTGCCGGCGGCCGCGCGCCCTGGGTCAGAGGATTTCCGTCATCGCCACCTGCCGTCCCTCGGCCACCGACCTCAGCGCCGCTTCCGCCAGGGCCAGCGCCGCCAGACCGTCCTCGCCGCCCGGTGCCGCCGGCTTGCCGGTCGTCACCGCTGTGACGAAGGCGGCGATCTCGGCGGCATAGGCCTCGGTGTAGCGGGTCATGAAGAAGTCGTGCAGCGGCGGGCGGGTATAGCCCTCGGCGGTGGCGACCTCGATCGAGACCGGGCGCTGGTTCTCGGCCGAGACAGCCCCTTTCGAGCCATGGACCTCGATGCGCTGGTCATAGCCGTAGCTGGCCCGGCGCGAGTTCGAGATCAGGCATTGCCTGCCGGTGGCGGTAGTCAGGACCAGGCTGGCGCTGTCGAAGTCACCAAGCTTGCCGATCGCCGGATCGACGAGGACCGAGGCCGTGGCATAGACCGTCGCCACCTCTTCGCCCAGCAGAAACCGGGCCATGTCGAAGTCATGGATGGTCATGTCGCGGAAGATCCCGCCCGAGACCCTGATGTAGTCGGCCGGCGGCGCGCCCGGGTCGCGCGAGGTGATGGTGACCATTTCCACCTTGCCGATGCGGCCGGCGTCGATGGCACCGCGCACCGCGGCGAAATGCGGATCGAAGCGGCGGTTGAAGCCGACCATCAGCGTGGCCTTGGTCTCGCCCACCACCCTCAGGCAGGCCTTGACCCGGTCAAGCGCAAGGTCGATCGGCTTTTCGCAAAAGATCGCCTTGCCGGCCCGTGCGGCGGCCTCGATCAGGTCGGCATGGGTGTTGGTCGGGGTGCAGATCACCACCGCGTCGATGTCATCGGCGGCAATGATCGCGGCCGCATCGCGCACCGCGGCGCCATATTGCGCGGCAAGCGCCTCGGCCGCCGGCGCCACCGCATCGGCGACCGCGACCAGCCGCGCATCCGCGTTGCCGGCGATCGCGTGGGCATGCACCTTGCCGATGCGCCCCGCCCCCAGAAGTCCGAATCTGACCGTCATGTCCTTGATCTTTCGCAAAAGGGGCCGGCGTGTGCCGGCCCGTGATTGTCGCGATCCGCCCCGGCGTCAGGCAAAGGCCGGTTCGTCACCGCCCGATTTCACCCCGGTGATGTAGCTGACGATGTCGTTGCCGTCGGTCTCGTCCTTGTTCAGCGAGGCGACGATGCGGCCGCGGCGGAAGACCACGATCCGGTCGACCAGATCGAAGACCTGGCGCAGGTTGTGGCTGATCAGGATCAGCGGCACGCCGCGTTCCTTCAGGCCGCGGATGATGTTTTCCACCTGCGCGGTCTCCTGCACGCCCAGCGCCGCAGTCGGCTCATCCATGATCACCAGCTTCGAGGCGAAGGCCGCGGTCCGCGCGATCGCCACGCATTGGCGCTGGCCGCCCGACATGTTACGGATCGGGTTGTCGACGTTGGGGATCTTCACCGCGGTGGTCTTCAGCGCCTCCATCGTACGCTCGCGCATCGCCTTGCGGTCAAGGATCGAGAACGGGCCGAGGCGCAGGCGGAACAGCTCGCGCCCAAGGAACAGGTTCGACGGCACGTCGAGGTCGTCGGCCAGCGCCAGCGTCTGGAACACCGTCTCGATCCCGGCCTCGCGCGCCTCGAGCGGGTCCTTGAACTCGACGTTGGAGCCATCGAAATGGATCTCGCCCGAGGTGTGCTTTTCCACCGCGGTGATCTGGCGCACGAAGGTCGACTTGCCCGCGCCGTTGTCGCCGACGATGGCGACATGCTCGCCCCGGCGCAGGATGAAATTCGCATCGTCAAGGGCATGGACGCCGCCGTAGTGCTTGGTCAGGCCGCGGGTTTCCAGAATGATGTCGCTCATGGTCTTTCCCCCTTCAGCCGCGTGACCGGCTGCGCTGTCGCCATTGATCCAGAACCACTGCGCCGACGATGATCACGCCCTTGACCATCTCCTGGTAATAGGCGTCGAGGCGCAGGAAGGTGAAGCCCGAGATGATGACACCGAAGATCAGCGCGCCAAGGACGGTGCCGAGGATCGACCCGCGCCCGCCCTGAAGGCTGACCCCGCCGATCACCGCCATGGCGATGGCGTCAAGCTCGTACATCACCCCCATGCCGGCCTGCGCCGTCAGGTTCTTGGAACTGAGCACGACCGCCGCCAGCGCCGCCAGCATCCCGGCCAGCGCGAAGACCAGCACCTTGTGGTGGTTGACGTTGATCCCCGACATCCTTGCCGCCTGTTCGTTGGACCCGACGGCATAGCAGTGCTTGCCGTATCGCGTGTAGGTCATCACGCAGTGGAACAGGATCGCCAGCGCCACGAAGATCGCGACCGGCATCATCCCCTTGCCGATCGCGGCATAGCTTTCGGTCGGGAACGAGATCGGGTTGCCGTTCGACCACCAGCGCGAAAAGCCGCGCGCCGTCACCATCATGCCCAGCGTGGCGATGAAGGGCGGAATCCGGGTATAGGCGACCAGGGTGCCGTTGATCACGCCGGCGATGACGCCGCAGACCAGCCCGACCAGCAGCGGCACCAGCACCGGCAGATCCATCGCCCAGTCGCCGAAGATCGCCTTGGGGTTGGGGTTGCCGTTGACCAGCGCGGTCTGGGCAAAGCTCATCGTCACCATCGCCGTGGCCCCGACCACCGAGCCCGAGGACAGGTCGATGCCGCCCGAGATGATCACCTGGGTCACGCCGAGCGCGATGATCCCGACGATCGAGACCTGCAGGATGATGATCGACAGCCGGGCGGTGTTGAAGACGGCATCGACATTCGCGCGGGTGTTGAACAGGAAGCTGTCGCCCAGAAACAGCCGCCCGATCACCTCGAAGGTCACCACGATCAGGACCAGCGCGACGAAGACGTTAAGCTCTTGCGGTCTCGTCCTTTTGGCCGGGTCGTATTTCAGCCCGCCAAGGCCATGCGTCGCGTGAGACATCGGTCTGCCCCTCCCCGCTGGTTCGATTGCCCTGAATGCCGCCCGGCGGCACCACCGCGCGGCCGAAGCGGGCGGCACCCCTGGTGCCGCCCCTGTCCCGCGAAGGGATCAGTTCTTGGCGAGATAGTCGCCGATGTTGGCCGGGGTGACCAGTTCGAAGGGCACCCAGACCTTCTGGTCGACCGCCTCGCCCCTGGCCAGCTTGACCGCCGCGTCGAGCGAGCCCGAACCCTGGGCGGCGGCGTTCTGGAACACCGTCACGTCAAGTTCGCCGGCCTGCATCGCCACCAGCGCGTCCTGGGTGGCATCGACCCCGCCGACCACGACCGAGGCCATGTCGACCCCGGCCGCCTTCAGCGCCTGAATCGCGCCGATCGCGCTTTCGTCGTTGTTGGCGATGACGGCGTCGAAGGCGGTGCCGGTCGACAGCCAGTTGGTCATCAGGTTCTGGGCCTGATCGCGCTGCCAGTTCGAGGTCTGCTTGTCGATGATCGTCAGGCTGACCGCGCATTTGCCGCCGTCGATGACATCATGGATGTCCTGGGTGCGCTGCACCGCGGCCTGGTTCGACAATTCGCCCATGATCACATAGGCGCTGGCCTCGGTCTTGCCGGCCTCGGCCAGAAGCCGGCAGACCTCGATGGTTTCCAGCGTGCCGCTGTCGACCTCGTTCGAGGCGACGAAGGCCTGGTTGTCGGGCAGGGTGTCAAGGTTGACCGGCTGGCGGTTGACATAGACCAGCGGCACGCCGGCGGCGGCGGCGGCATCGCTCATCGCCTGGGTGGCAGAGGTATCGACCGGGTTGACCACGATCGCATCGACACCGCTGGCGATGAAGTTGTTGATCTGGTCAAGCTGCTTGGCCACGTCGTTCTGTGCATCCTCGATCTGCACGCCGATACCGTTGGCGTCGGCATGCCCCTGGATGCCGTTGCGCAGAACGGTCAGGAAGTTGTCGTCGAAACGCGCCATCGAGACGCCGACATTCTCGGCCAGGGCGCCGCTGGCCACAAGCGAGGCAAGGCCGGCCGTCATAAGCAGTCTTTTCATTCTTTCCTCCACTGTTCGGTGTCCGGGCACCGGGGTCTCACTCCGGAACCGCGCCTTTCGCGCGCGGCAATTCCGCGGCCTTTGTCAGGCCGCCCGCCGCGCCAGCCCGGCGCGGATGAACTCGATCGAGCGCGCCAGGTCGGCGCGGATGTCGGCGGCGCGGTGAACCGCCTCGGCGAAGGGCTCGAACGACAGATGTGCCGCGACGCCGGCGGCGCGCAGCCGCGCGATCTGGCCCAGATTGTCCAGCCGGTCCTGCGCTGTCACCAGAATTCGGTGGCTGTCACGCATATCGTCGACCGCAACCGAAGGATTGTCGACGCCAGAGACATGCACCAGCGCCGTCAGGTCGGGAAAGATCTCGGTCTCGCCGGCCAGGTGATGGTGAAAGGTGTCATGGGTAATGCGGAACCGTGCCGCCAGCCCGAGATCGCGGATCGCCGCCGCCGCCGCGGACTTGAACCTGAGCGAGCAGACCGCAAAACCCAGGGGCTCGACATAGCCCTGGATGCCGTGCCGCTCCAGGATCGGTGCGAGGCCGGTCAGCGCGCGGGTCAGGTTGTCGCGGGCCTCGACCGGGTCGCGGCCGCTGCCGTCATTGACCGGCACCAGGATCAGCGCCGCCGCACCGCAATCGGCACAGGCGCGGGCCAGATCCTCGGCCTCGGCGGCGCGGTCCGCGGACCAGTCGTTGAAGCGTTGCAGGGCGTTGATGGTCAGGATGGCGATCCCCGCCCGCGCAGCCGCCGCCCCGACCTTTGCCGCCGGGGTGCCGTCCGCCAGGGCATTTCCGGCCAGATCGTTGCGCATCTCGACCGCGTCGCAGCCAAGATCGCGGGCCAGCGCCAGAAAGGCCTCGGGCGGCAGACCCGGCGCCACCATGTGGTTCAGGGCGAAACGCAGGGCCGGCTGTTCGCTCATCGGTCGGCGTCCTTTTCGAGGGGCCCACGGGGGTGATTCATCGGATAGAAAACATATTCCAAATTTTTCTATAATCAATCCCGAAATTCCATTCATGTCGATTCTTTCGCCTGTCCCGAAGGCAGTCGGCACAGTGTCCGCCGTCGGCCCACAGTGCTGGCAGGGCGAGGCCGAAGCCCGCTTGACAAAACCGCAGCCGTTGTCAGAATGCATATTCCACCAATAACACATCGTGAAATATTTCTGCTGTTCCTGGCCGAGGCTCTTGATCGCGCGTGTTACCCGGTCCTAGCCTTCGCCACGCCACCAAGGGATGCGCCATGCTGCGGACGAACCGGGACTACCGCCTGCTGGGCCGAGATGCGAAGCGCGCAGAAGAGATCGGCCTGGTCGCCGCGGAATGGTATCATTCCGAGGTGCCGCGCAAGGAGATGAAGGCGCTGATGGCGCGCTCCGACCAGCCGGCGATCCGCGACACGATCATTCTATTCGGCGCGATGGCCCTTCTGGCCGGCGCCGGCATCGCGCTTTGGCCGTCGTGGTGGTCGGCACCCTTCTGGCTGGCCTACGGGGTGCTTTACGGCTCGGCGATGGACAGCCGCTGGCACGAATGCGGCCATGGCACCGCCTTTCGCAGCCGCTGGATGAACGATGCGGTCTATCAGGTCGCCAGTTTCATGATCATGCGCAACCCGGTGGTCTGGCGCTGGAGCCATGCGCGCCACCACACCGACACGATCATTGTCGGCCACGACCCCGAGATCGTGGCGATGCGCCCGGCCGATCTGGTCCGGCTCGGGCTGAACGCGGTCGGCATCCTCGATGTCTGGTCGGCGATGCGCGACATGATCCGCTATGCGATCGGCCGGCTCAGCCCCGAGACCGCCTCGTTCATCCCCGAGACCGAGCGGCCGAAGGTCTTTGCCGTGGCCCGGGTCTGGGTCGGGGTCTATGCAGCGGTGATCGGGCTGGTGTTCTGGTCCGGCTCGATCCTGCCCCTGATGGTGGTCGGCCTGCCCAGGATGTATGGTTGCTGGCACATGCTGATGACCGGCCTCATGCAGCATGTCGGCCTGGCCGAGAACGTGCTTGATCACCGGCTGAACAGCCGCACCGTTCTGATCAACCCGATCAGCCGCTTCATCTACTGGAACATGAACTACCATGTCGAACATCACATGTTCCCGATGGTGCCCTATCACGCGCTGCCGCGCCTGCATGCGCTGATCAGGGATGACCTGCCGCCCGCCTCGCCCTCGATCCGGGCGGCCTTTGCCGAGATCATCCCGGCGGTGCGGCGCCAGTTCCAGAACCCCGACTGGTTCGTCAAGCGCGCCCTGCCGCCGACCGCGCGGCCCTACCGGCCCGAGTTTCACGGCGATCTGGAACCCGGCCAGCCAACGCCTGGCCTTGCCGCCTATGACGTGGCGGCTGAATAAGCGCGGACCGCTGACGGCACCGCCTCAGGCGTTGAAGAGGAAATGCAGCACGTCGCCGTCCTTGACCTCGTAGGTCTTGCCCTCGACGCGGAACTTTCCGGCCTCGCGGGCGCCGGCCTCGCCGTTTCCGGCGATGTAGTCGTCAAAGGCGATGGTCTCGGCGCGGATGAAACCGCGCTCGAAATCGCCGTGGATGACGCCGGCGGCTTGCGGGGCGAGGGTGCCGGCCTCGATGGTCCAGGCGCGGGCCTCCTTGGGGCCGACGGTGAAATAGGTCTGCAACCCCAGAAGGCCGTAGCCGGCCCGGATCAGCCGGTCGAGCCCGGCCTCGTGCAGGCCCATTTCCTCAAGGAACATCGCCGCGTCCGCCGGCTCCATCTGCGCCAGTTCTTCCTCGATCCGGGCCGAGATCACCACCGATGCCGCACCCTCGCGCGCCGCCATCTCGGCGACCTTTGCCGACAGCGCATTGCCCGAGGCGGCCGAGGATTCCTCGACGTTGCAGACGTAAAGCACCGGCTTGGCGGTCAGCAGTTGCAGCATCCGCCAGGCTTTCTCGTCCTCCTCGGCGACTTTCACCGTCCGCGCCGGCCGGCCCGCCTCCAGCACCGACAGCGCCTCGCGCATCAGCCGTTCCTGTGCCGCCGCCTCCTTGTCGCCGCCCTTGATCTTGCGGGCGATGTTGGCCAGCCGCTTCTCGATCGATTCCATGTCGGCGATCATCAGTTCGGTCTCGATCGTCTCGGCATCGGCGATCGGATCGATTCGGCCTTCGACATGGGTCACGTCGCCGTCCTCGAAACAGCGCAGCACATGGGCGATGGCGTCTACCTCGCGGATATTGGCAAGGAACTGGTTGCCGAGGCCCTCGCCCTTCGACGCGCCGCGCACCAGTCCGGCGATATCGACGAAGGTGATCCGGGTCGGGATGATCTGCTTCGAGCCGGCGATCGCGGCCAGCTTTTCCAGCCTGGGATCGGGCACCGCGACATCGCCGACATTGGGCTCGATCGTGCAGAAGGGAAAATTCGCCGCCTGCGCCGCGGCAGTTCGGGTCAGCGCGTTGAAAAGCGTCGACTTGCCGACATTCGGCATCCCGACGATGCCCATCCTGAAACCCATCGCCCGCACCTTCCCATGAGATCGGCCGCATCTATGGGGTTCGGGGCGATGCGGTCAAGCCCCGGCCCCGCCCGGCATCCGGCGCCGGTTCTGGATGATGTGATGAAACGTGCTTTGCCTTTGCCGCGGATCGCCGCTTTTCTGTGACCGCAACCGCATCCGCATCCGAAAGAAGCCGTGCCATGCCCGCCGCCGCCGCGATCCGCGCATCCGCCCTTGCCTTCGCCCTGCTGATGCCTGCGGCGCCGGCGCTGGCCACGGATTTCATCCTGAGCCTTGGCTATACCGACTTTTCCGGCTTGAGCCCGAATGACAACGCCGTCCTCGGCCTCGAGGTGCAGTCCGACCCGCTGCGGCGCTTTCTCGGTGCCGACTGGTCGGCCGGCGCGGCGATCGATCTGCACGAGGCCGGGGGCTACTGGCTTGGCGCCGGCCCTGCGGCGATATGGCGGCGCAGCGACGACTGGTTCATCGAGGCCAGCGTGATGCCGGGTTATTACGAACCGGGCGGCAGCGGCAACCGGCTTGGCAGCCATTTCGAAATCCGCAGCCTGATCGGCGTCGGCCGCAAGCTGAACGAGCAGCTGTCGGTGTCGGTCGCCTTCGCGCACAAGTCGAACGCCGGCACCTCCTCGCACAATCCCGGCGCCAATTCCTTCCTGCTGCGGACCCGCTGGCATTTCTGAGCCGCCGATCCGGGCCGCCGACCACCGGCCGCCGCGTTGACGGCGGGCCAGGGGCATTGATTTCCGCCGCTGCCCGTGCAAATCGTGGCCCGCAGCAGGAAAGACCGCCATGACCCGGATCGACCAGAAATTCGCCGCGCTGAGGGCCGAGGGCCGCAAGGCCTTCGTCGCCTATGTCATGGCCGGCGACCCCGACATCGAGACCTCGCTGGCGCTGATGAAGGCACTGCCGGCGGCCGGCGTCGACATCATCGAACTGGGGATGCCCTTCACCGATCCGATGGCCGATGGCCCGACCATCCAGCTTGCCGGTCAGCGCGCGCTCGGGGCCGGCCAGACCCTGCAACGGACGCTCGACATGGTGGCGGCGTTCCGCAAGGGCGATCGCGAAACTCCCATCGTGCTGATGGGTTACTACAACCCGATCCATTCGCGCGGCGTGACGCGGTTCCTGACCGACGCGAAGGCCGCCGGGATCGACGGGCTGATCGTCGTCGACCTGCCGCCCGAGGAGGATGACGAATTGTGCATCCCGGCGCAGGCGGCCGGGCTGAACTTCATCCGGCTGGCGACGCCGACCACCGATGACGCGCGCCTGCCCAAGGTGCTGCAGAACACCAGCGGATTTGTCTACTACGTCTCGATCACCGGGATCACCGGGGCGGCGGCGGCCAGTGCCGGCGATGTCGGCCCCGAAGTCGCGCGGATCAAGGCGGCAACGGATCTGCCGGTGATCGTCGGCTTCGGCATCACCACGCCCGAGGCCGCCGAGGCGATCGCGCGCATCGCCGACGGCTGCGTCGTCGGCTCGGCGATCGTCAAGATGGTCGGCGAGGGCCGGCCGCTGGCCGAAGTGACCGGTTTCGTCGCCGACCTGGCCGCCGGGGCGCATCGGGGTTGAAAAGGGCGGGCGGGCCGGGGATTGCCGCGCAGGTCGGCACCCGGTAAGAAACCCTGACCAGTCCGGCACCGGGAGGGACCGCCAATGCCCGTCATCACCTGCATCGACGATCTGAAGCGGCTGCACCGCCGGCGGGTGCCGAAGATGTTCTTCGACTACTGCGAAAGCGGCAGCTACACCGAGCAGACCTTCCGCGACAACACCACCGATTTCGCCGAACTCAGGCTGCGCCAGAAGGTGGCGGTGGACATGTCCGGCCGCACCACCGCCAGCACGATGATCGGCGAGCCGGTGGCGATGCCAGTCGCCCTTGCCCCGGTCGGCATGACCGGGATGCAATGCGCCGACGGCGAGATCAAGGCGGCCCGCGCGGCCGAGAAATTCGGCGTGCCCTTCACGCTCTCCACCATGTCGATCTGCTCGATCGAGGATGTCGCCGAGGCCACCACCAAGCCGTTCTGGTTCCAGCTTTACGTCATGCGCGATCAGGATTTCGTCGCCGGGATGATCGAGCGGGCGAAGGCGGCGCGCTGTTCGGCGCTGGTCCTCACGCTTGATCTGCAGATCCTCGGCCAGCGCCACAAGGACCTGAAAAACGACCTGACCGCGCCGCCGCGGCTGACGCTGAAGAACCTCGTCAACATGTCGACCAAGTGGCAATGGGGCCTTGGCATGCTGGGCACCGGGCGGCGCACCTTCCGCAACATCGTCGGCCATGCCAAGGGGGTCGGCGACATGCGCTCGCTGATGTCCTGGACCCAGGAACAGTTCGACCCGCAACTCGACTGGGACAAGATCGCGGCGATCCGCGAGGCCTGGGGCGGCAAGCTGATCCTCAAGGGCATCCTCGATGCCGATGACGCGCGCCGGGCGGCCGATTTCGGCGCCGATGCGATCATCGTCTCGAACCATGGCGGGCGCCAGCTTGACGGCGCGCTGTCCTCGATCCGCATCCTGCCCGAGATCGTCGCCGCGGTCGGCGACCGGATCGAGGTGCATCTCGACAGCGGCATCCGCTCGGGTCAGGACGTCTTGAAGGCGCTGGCGCTCGGCGCCAGGGGCACCTTCATCGGGCGGTCCTACATCTACGGGCTGGGGGCGATGGGCGAGGCCGGCGTGACACGCGCGCTGGAGGTCATCCACAAGGAACTGGACATCACCATGGCGCTCTGCGGCGAGCGGTCGGTGGGCGCGCTTGGCCGGCACAATGTGCTGGTGCCGGAAGGCTTCGCCGGGCGCTATCGCTGAGACGACCGGCGCTCAGCCGCCGCGCGCCCTGAGGATCAGCACGAAGGGCGCGATCAGCGCGACCATCACCGCGATCACCGCGAAGGCGGCGCGCAGGCCGACGACCTCGGATATCTGACCCATCATCACCGGGCCAAGGAAGAAGCCGGTGAAGCCGATCATCCAGGCACGAGAGATCGCCTGGCCACGCTGATCGGGGCGCACCAGCCGGCCGAGGATCGAATTGGCGGTGGGCACCACCACCGCGACACCAAGGCCCATCAGCGCGATGCCGGCCATCCCGACGATCGGCGTGGGTGCTGCCGCCAGCACCGCCGCGCCGAGGGTGCCGAGGGCCACCGACCACAGGATCAGCCCGATCTCGCCCAGCCGGGTCACCGCGTAATGGCCGCCAAGCCGCGCCACCCCCATCGTCAGCCCCAGCATCGTCGGCCCGAAGCCGCCCTGCCCGGCCGGCGCGCCAAGGGTCCGCTCGACATGCAGCGCCGACCAGGCCTCGATCGAGTTTTCCGCGACAAAGCACAGGAACAGGACCGCCGCGACCGGCAGGATCACCGGCCAGGCGCCATCGGCGGGCGCGCCTGCCGGGCGCGGCGGGGCGGCGTGATGCGGCGCGGCCGGCTC
>PHEC01000012.1:24047-58346 GCA_002841115.1 Alphaproteobacteria bacterium HGW-Alphaproteobacteria-6
GGCTCGCGGGTGACCAGCCCCAGCGCCAGCACCACCGCCGAGAGGATCGGAAAGACCACATCCGGCGGCCAGCCGGCGCTGCGCGCAAGGCTCGCCGCCAGCGCCGAGAGACCCAGCGCGAAGGAAAACATCGCGTGCGCAAGGTTCATCAGGCCGGTCTGGTGGCGATCCTCCAGCATCGACAGGCGCACGTTGGTGCCGATGTCGAGTAGCGAGACCGAGGCGCCCATGCCGAACAGCGCCAGCGCCAGGCCCGGCACCCCGCGCGCGCCAAGCGGATAGAACAGCGCCAGCGCCACCACGACCATCGCCAGCGGCAACGCGTGCCGGCCAAGGGCGGCCAGATAGCGCGGCACCAGCGCCATCGCGACGATCCCGCCCGCCGCCGCCATGATCAGCGCCAGGCCGAGTTCGGCGTCGCTGGCGCCGCTGCGCAGCTTGATCTCGGGCACATAGGCGGCAAAACCGCCCCAGAAGACCCCAACCGCCGCCAGCCCCGCCGCCGGCGCCCGCGCGATCCGTGCCGCCTCGAAGATCGCCATGCCTGCCGCTCCCTCAATCCGCGCTTTTTGCGGCGCCGGCCCGCCCCGCCGTGATCAGCAGGGGATAAAGCCGCAGGACCGCAAGCACCATCCCGGCCATCGCCACAAAGGCCACCCTGAGGCCGAAAAGCTCGGATATCAGGCCAAGCGCCGGCGGGCCGAAGAAATACCCCAGATAACCCAGCGCGGTGGCCCGCGCGATCACCAGCGCGCGCCGGTCCGGCGCCGACATCCGGCCGATCGCGGCATAGGCGGTGGGCGCGATCACCGACCCGCCCAGCCCGGCAATCACCAGCCCGGCATAGGCCCAGGCGGGCGTTGGCGCCAGCCCGGCCAGCGCCATCCCCGCCGCCCCGATGACGGTGCCCCAGCGCATCAGCCGGGCCTCGTCGGTGCGCGCCACCACCACCTGACCCGCCAGCCGCCCGATCCCCATGGTCAGCGCCAGAACCGCCGGGCCCATGCTGCCCTCGGCCGGGGTCCCGCCCAGGGTCCGCTCGATATGCAGCGCCGACCAGCCCTCGGCGGCGTTTTCCGACATGAAGGCGATCAGCACGATCACCCCGCCCCAGACCGGCACCGACCCGAGCCCGCCGACGATGCGCGCGGCATTGGCAAAGCCGTTGACCGCGCCGCCCCGCTCGATCGAAAGGAACGACAGAACCGCAATCAGCAGCGCCGCTGCGCCCAGAACTTCGGCCGGGCCGAAGCCCTGGCTGCGCGCCCAGCCGGTGGCGATCGCCGCGCCGGCATAGCCGAAGGAATAGGCGGCATGGTTGAGGTTCATCAGGTGCAGCCCATGTTCGGCCTCGATCGCCGCGACGCGGGCGTTCATCGTGACGTCCAGAAGCCCGTTCGTGGCACCCACCAGCACCATCGCCAGCGCGAAAAGGGCCGGCACCGCGAACCAGCCCGGCAGCATGAACGATAGCGCCATCGCCAGCACCGACAGCGGCAGCACATGCCGGCCCACCGCCCGCGCGATCTGCGGCGCGGCAAGCATCACGATCACCGCCGCGATCGGTGTCGCCAGCATCAACGAGCCGAAGGCGGCATCGCCAACGCCCAGCATCGCCTTGGTATCGGGCACCAGGGCGGCATAGGCGCCCCACAGCACCCCCATTGCCGCAAAGGCGAAAAGCGGCGCCCGCGCGACACCGGTCTGGCGCAGAATCAGCATTTGCGACACCTTTCCGGGGGGCAGGCCCCGGCCTTACACCGGCAGGCGCCCGGCCGGCTAGAGCGGCGGCGACGCCACCTGCCGGTTTTTGCCCTTCCCAAGCGCGCGAATCTGACCTATACGCCGGGCCTCGCGGGCATGCACCCTTGGAGGATGCCCGGATAACCAATGGAGAGACCTATGGCTGGCGAGATCCCCGATCTTCTGGCCGAGGTACGGACGGGGACAGGCAAGGGGGCCGCCCGTCAAGCCCGACGCGAGGGCAGCGTACCCGGCATCGTTTACGGCGACGGCAAGGAGCCGCAGCCGATCAACATCAACTACAACGCGCTGCTGAAGCGGCTGAAGGCGGGGCGTTTCCTGTCGACGCTGTTCAACCTCAAGGTCGAGGGGCAAGAGGACGTGCGGGTGATCTGCCGCGGCGTCCAGCGCGATGTCGTCAAGGACCAGCCGACGCATCTCGACCTGATGCGCCTGCGCCGGACCTCGCGGATCAACCTCTTCATCCATGTCACCTTCGTCGAACACGACAAGGCGCCGGGGCTGAAGAAGGGCGGCACGCTGACAGTGGTGCGTCCCGAGGTCGAACTGGAAGTGACCGCGGGCGACATTCCCGATCACGTCACCGTCGACCTGACCGGCCGCGACATCGGCGACGTCATCCATATCGGCGATGTCGACCTGCCGGCCGGCGCCAAGCCGACGATCGCGCGCAATTTCGTCATCGCCAATCTCGCCGCGCCCTCGGGCCTGCGGTCGGCCGATAACGAAGAGGCGGCCGAAGAGGCCTGATCACGGCCTGATCGTCGACGGTTGCGCGGGGCCCATGCGGCCCCGCGCTGCGTCTTGGCCCCCCGCGTTGCATCGGCCCCGCGTTGCATCGACCAGCCCCCGGCCCTAGTCTGGTCAGCGAAGCGGCGCAGGAGAACCGGCCATGCGGCTTTTCGTCGGCCTCGGCAATCCGGGGACGAAATATGCGGGAAACCGCCACAACATCGGCTTCATGGCGGTCGACAGGATCGCCGCCGATCACGGGTTCTCGCCCTGGCGCGCACGCTTCCAGGGCCTGATCGGCGAGGGCCGGCTGGGCGCCGAAAAGGTCGTCCTGCTCAAGCCCGCGACCTTCATGAACCTCTCGGGCCAGTCGGTCGGCGAGGCGATGCGGTTCCACAAGCTCCAGCCGGCCGATGTCGTGGTCTTTCACGACGAGCTTGACCTTGCCCCCGGCAAGGTCCGGGTGAAGGCGGGCGGCGGCCACGCCGGCCATAACGGGCTGCGCTCGATCCATGCCCATATCGGCGAGGCCTACCAGCGCGTGCGCCTCGGCATCGGCCACCCCGGCGACAAGGACCGGGTTGCGGGATATGTGCTGTCGGATTTCGCCAGGGCCGACCGCGACTGGCTCGACGACCTCTTGCACGGCATCTCCGACGGCGCCCCGGCCCTCGCCGAAGGCGACGGCGCAGGCTTCATGAACAAGGTCGCGCTCCGCACCGCGCCGCCGCGGTCTTCGGCGGGCGCGAGGCCGGCCGGGGCGGCACCGCCTGCGCCCGAACCTGCCGCCGAACCGGAAACACGCAGATCGCCGCTCCAGCGGCTCCTCGACCGGTTCTCGTGACACTGCCCGCCGCCATGGCCGCCGCGCTTGCCGATCAGGCGGCATCCTGCGGCGCGCTCGGCTCGCCGCTGATGGAGCGACTCTTCCGCCTGATGGCGACCGGCTGGGCGCCGGCGGGCGCTCTGGCGCGCCGTCTGTCGGCTTGGCCCGGCGACCTGACGAGCCGGGGCGACTCGGTGCCGCTGCGCCTTGGCGGCGCGCTTCATGCGCTGGTCCGCTCCGGCCGCGCCCCGGCCCTTGCCGCGATCTATGCCGGGCACGAAGGGTTCGGCGACGGCGCCTTCCTCGACGCCGTCGGCGAGACGGTCGACCACAACGAAACCTTCGTCCTCGGCTTTCTCGACAGCGCGCCGCAAACCAACGAGCTTCGCCGCTCGGTCGCGATCATCGCCGCCGCGCACTGGCTCGCCGACCGCATCGGCCTGCCCTTCGTCCTTTCCGAACTTGGCGCCAGCGCCGGGGCGAACCTGATCTGGGACCGCTACGCGGTGGCCACGCCCAAGGGACGCCTCGGACCGCAGGAGGCGCTTCTGACCCTGAGGCCGGACTGGCGCGGCAAGGCCGCGGCGCCCGGCAAGGCCCCGGCACAGGGGCCGCATCCCCGGGTGGTGGCGCGGGCGGGAGTCGATCTGAACCCGATCGACCCGGTCGCGGGGCGCGAACGGCTGATGGCCTATCTCTGGGCCGATCAGCCCGACCGGCTTGAGCGCACGGCCCGCGCGCTCGACGCGCTGGCCGCCGATCCGCCCGACATCGCCCGGGGCGACGCGGTCGAGTGGCTCGCCCGCCGCCTCGCAACGCCCCGCCCCGGCGCGCTGCACCTCGTCTATCACACGGTGGCCTGGCAGTATTTTCCCGCGGCCGTGCAGGACAGGGGCGAGGCCCTTCTGGCCAGGGCCGGAGCGGCAGCCTCGGCGACGGCGCCGCTGGCGCGCTTCGCCATGGAGGCGGACGGCGAGGGGCCCGGCGCCGGCATGATGCTCGACCTCTGGCCCGGCGGGTCTCGCATCGCGCTCGGCCGGGTGGACTTTCACGGGCGCTGGATCGACTGGCAGGCGCCAAAGACCGCCTGACCGGTATGGCGCGAGGCCGGGATGGCGGGTATATTCGCTCTTCGCAGAGCCGGAGGAAGGACAGGATGGAGAAGGACCCGGCGATCAACGTCCTCGGCGGCAGGCTGGAGCCCTGCTCCACCGCGCCCCTCACCGGCTATTTCCGCGACGGGCATTGCAACACCTGCGCCGAGGATCGCGGCAGCCATACCGTCTGCGCGGTGATGACGGCGGAATTCCTTGCCTATTCGAAATATGTCGGCAACGACCTGTCGACGCCGCGGCCCGAATATGGCTTTGCCGGCCTGCACCCCGGCGACCGATGGTGCCTCTGTGCGGCGCGCTTCGCCCAGGCCCATGACGAAGGCTGCGCCCCGCTCGTGCACCTCGCCGCCACCCATGCCCGCGCAACCGACATCGTGCCCCTGGCCGTCCTGCAAGGCTGCGCGGCGCCCTGACCGGGGCAAGACGGGCAGCCAGGGCGGATCATCGCCCCGCGCACCCCCCCTGGCCCGCAGGCGCCATACGGCGCGCGCCCGGCGTGCCTTCGGCTCCTGCGTGCCTTCGGCTTCTTCGTTGCGCAAATACCCGATCCGGACCTCACCGTGGCGCCGCCGGCACCCCGTCGTGGCGCCGCCGGACACTGGCCGGCCGCCCCGGCAACGACAGCTGCGCGTCGCCCCGCGCCCGCCGCGCGATGACCTTGCCTCTCGCCACCACCGCCAGCCGCTCGGCGCGCAGCCGCAGCGCCTCGGTCGGGCTGCCGGCGTCGAGGACGACCAGCGAGGCGATGTCCCCCACCCCAAGCCCGTAACCGTCCAGCCCCATGATCGCCGCATTATCCGCCGTCACCATGCGAAAGCAGCGCGCCATCTCGTCCGGATGGGTCATCTGCGCGACATGAAGGCCCATGAAGGCCACATCCAGCATGTCGGCGGTGCCGAGCGAATACCACGGGTCCAGCACGCAGTCCTGACCCCAGCCGACGGTGATGCCATGCGCCTGCAATTCCTTCACCCGGGTCAGGCCGCGGCGTTTGGGAAAGCTGTCGTGGCGACCCTGAAGGGTGATGTTGATCAAGGGATTGGGGATCGCGGTCATGCCGCTTTCGGCGATCAGCGGCAAGAGCTTCGAGACATAGTAGTTGTCCATCGAATGCATCGAGGTCAGATGCGACCCCGCCGCGCGCCGGCCCAGACCGTGCCGCGTCACCTCGGCCGCCAGCACCTCGACATGGCGGCTCAAGGGATCGTCGGTCTCGTCACAGTGGATGTCGAGCATCAGCCCGCGCTCGGCGGCGATCCGGGCAAGGTCTTTCACGCTCTCCCGGCCGTCTTCCATCGTGCGCTCGAAATGCGGGATGCCGCCGACCACATCCACACCCATGTCAAGCGCGCGGATCAGGTTTTCGCGGCCGGTCGCGGTGCGGTAAAGCCCGTCTTGCGGAAAGGCGACAAGCTGCAGGTCGATGTAGCCCGCCACCTGCCGCTTCACCTCCAGCATCGCCTCGACGCCGCGCAGGTGGTCGGGCGTCGTGTCCACATGCGACCTTATGGCAAGAAGCCCCATCGCGGCCGCCCAGTCGCAATAGGTCAACGCGCGGGCGATCATCTCGTCCACCGTGGCGATGTCGCGCAACGCGCCCCAAAGCGCGATCCCCTCAAGCAGCGTTCCGCTCGCGTTGACCCGCGGCAGGCCGTAGGACAGCGTCGCGTCCATGTGGAAATGCGGATCGACGAAGGGCGGGGCGACAAGATCGCCCGCGGCGTCGATCACCTCGCGCGCCTCCCCCTCGACCCGACCGGTGGCGACGATCCGCTCGCCGGTGATGGCGATGTCCGCCACCGAGCCATCGGGCAGCGTGCCGCCCCTGATCAGAAGGTCGAACATTCAGCGTTCCCCCTTGTTGAACGGCACCATCAGCGCCGCCGGAACCTCGGCCCGACGCGACATCAGCTCCAGCGCCAGGATCGACAGCAGATAAGGCACCATCAGGAAGACCTGATAGGGGACGTAAGCCCCGATCGGCGTCTGCTGAAGCCGGACCTGACCGGCATCGAAAGCGGCGAAGAGAAGCGCGCCAAGGGCTGCCTTGCCCGGCCGCCAGGCGCCGAAGACGACAAGGGCGATGCAGATCCAGCCACGCCCGTTGACCATCTCGAAAAAGAAGCTGGAAAAGGCCGACATGGTCAGGAACGCCCCCCCGACCGCCATCAGCCCCGATCCGACGATCACCGCGCCCATGCGCAGTGCGGTCACCGAAAGCCCCTGCGCCTCGACCGATGCGGGGTTCTCGCCGGCGGCGCGCAGGGCAAGGCCGAGGGGCGTGCGGTAAAGCACCACCGAGACCACCGCGATCAGCGCGAAGGCGAGGTAGGTCAGCGGGGTCTGGGCAAAGAGCGCCGGCCCGATCAGCGGGATGTCGGCGAGGCCGGGGATCGGCCAGGGCTGGAACGGTTCGATCCTGGGCGGCGAGGTGACTTCCGGCAGCGACAACCGGTAGGCGAAGGCGGCGGTCGCGGTGGCCAGAAGCGTGACGCCAAGGCCGACGACATGCTGGGAAAGCCCGAAGGGCACGGTCAGCGTGGCGTGCAGCAGGCCGAAGGCCATGCCCGCCAGCATCGCGACGAAGACCCCGGCCCAGAGCCCGGCCCCAAGATAGACCGCCATCCAGCCGGCAAAGGCGCCGATCACCATGATCCCCTCGATCCCGAGGTTCAGCACCCCGGCGCGTTCGCAGATCAACTCGCCCAGCGTGGCAAAGATCAGCGGCGAGGCGATGCGCACGGCGGCGGCCCAGAAGCTGGCGGACAGAAGGATGTCGAAAAGCTCCATCTAGCGCCACCTCACCCGCATCGTGGTCAGCCTGAGCGCCAGCACCATGGTCAGAAGCGCCGTGGCGGTCAGGATATCGGCGATATAGGTCGGCACGCCGGCGGCCCGGCTCATGCTGTCGGCACCGACGAAGACGCCGGCGACGAAGATCGCCGACAGAACGACGCCAAGGGGATTGAGCAGCGCCAGCATGGCGACGATGATCCCGGCGTAGCCAAAGCCGGGCGACAGATCCAGGGTCAGGCTGCCCTTCAGCCCGGCGACCTCGGAAAAGCCGGCAAGGGCGGCAAGCCCGCCCGACAGGAGCGCCGTCTTGACCATCACCCGGCCGACCGGAATGCCGGAAAACCGCGCCGCTTCGGCGTTCAGCCCGACGGCGCGGATCTCGTAGCCAAGCGTGGTGCGGGTCTGGACCACCCAGACGGCAAGGGCCGCAAGGATCGCCAGCGCGAAACCCCAGTGCAGGCGCAGCCCGGTGACGATCCGCGGCAGCCGCGCCGATGCCTCCAGTGCCGGCGATTTCGGCCAGCCCATGCCAAGCGGGTCCTTCATCGGCCCCTCCAGAAGGTAAGAGACGAAAAGCAGCATGATGAAATTGAACAGAAGCGTGGTGACCACCTCGTCGACGCCAAGGCGGGTCTTCAGCAGCACCGGGCCAAGCAGCACCAGCGCGCCGGCGGCCATCGCGGCCAGGGCGATGGCCGGGATCAGCAGCGCCGGGGGCAGCGGCAGCGCCCCGGTGCCGAGAAGCACGGTGACCACGGCGCCGGCGTATAGCTGCGCCTCGGCGCCGATGTTCCACAGCCGCGCGCGGAACGCCACCGCCACCGCAAGGCCGGTGAAGATCAGCGGCGTCGCCCGGTTCAGCGTCTCGAGCGCGGCAAAGCGCGAGCCGACCGCGCCCTTGACGATCAGTCCGAGGGTGGCGAAGGGATCGGCACCGGCCAGAAGCGCCAGCAGCGAGGCGGCGAGGACCGTCAGCGCCAGCGCCGCCGCCGGCAGGCCGACACGGCGCAGCGCCGACGGGTTGGCGATCGGCTCAAGCCGCATCGACGGCGCCCTCGAAACCATCGCCGGCCATCCAGATGCCCAGTTCGGCCGGGCTCATCGAACCCCGCGGGAAGGCCGGCGAAAGCTGGCCCTCGTAGATGACGTGGATCACGTCCGACAGCGCCATCACCTCGTCGAGATCCTCGGAGATCAGCAGCACCGCCGCGCCGCGGTGGCGCGCCGCGACAAGCTCTGCGTGGACGAAGGTCACAGCACCGATGTCGAGCCCGCGCACCGGCTGGTTGGCAAGGATGATCCGCGGGCCGGCGGCCAGCGCCCGGCCGAGGATCAGCTTTTGCATGTTGCCGCCCGACAGCAGGCGGATCGGCACCCGCGGGCCGGGGCAGCGGACATCATAGGTCTTGATGATCCGTCGCGCGAAGGCTTCCGCCTCGGGCCAGTTCATCCATCCCTTCCGGCTGTAGGGTGCGTCCGCATAGCTTTCGAGCACGGCGTTTTCGGTCAGGCTGAGATCGGCGATGCTGCCGGTCCGGTGCCGGTCCTCGGGGATGCGGGCGATGCCGGCGGCCAGGGCGGCGCGCGGCGACCAGTCGGCGGGCACCAGCCCGTGCAGTTCCATGCCGCCCCGCACCGGCGCCTCGAGCCCGCCGATCAGCGCCGCCAGCGCCGCCTGGCCATTGCCGGAAACCCCGGCAAGCCCGGTGATCTGGCCGGCATGAAGGCCAAGGCTGACCCCCCTGAGCCCCGGCGCATTGCCGCGGCGCGGGGTGTGAACCGCCGACAGCGTCAGAAGCGCCGGGCCGGGCGCGCGCTCGGCCAGCTTCGGCTGGGTGATCTCGGCCCCGACCATCATCTCGGCCAGCCGGTGGCGGTCGGTGTCGGCGGTGGCGACCTCGCCGGCCAGCCGGCCATGGCGCAGGACGAGGACGCGCGAAGAGATCGCCATCACCTCGCCCAGCTTGTGCGAGATGAAGATCACCGAAAGGCCAAGGGTCACCGCCTTTCTCAACGTCTCGAACAGCGCCGCGGTCTCTTGCGGGGTCAGCACCGCGGTCGGCTCGTCAAGGATCAGGATGCGCGCGTCGCGGTAGAGCGCCTTCAGGATCTCGACCCGTTGGCGCTCGCCCACCGAAAGCGTGCCGACACGGGCGCCGGGATCGACCGCAAGACCGAAATCGGCCGCAAGCCGCGCCACCCTGGCCCGCGCCGCCCGCATGTCGAGCCGCAGCGACAGGATCGGCCGGGTGCCGATGAGGATGTTCTCCAGCACGGTCATGTTGTCGGCCAGGGTGAAGTGCTGATGCACCATGCCGACCCCGGCCATGAGCGCCGCGCGCGGCTGGCCGGGGGGCAGCGGCCGGCCGAAGACCTCGACCGTCCCTTCATCGGCGGTGTAATGGCCGAAGAGGATGTTCATCAGCGTCGTCTTGCCGGCACCGTTCTCGCCGAGAAGGGCGACCACCTCGCCCCGCCTCAGGTCGAACGAAATCGCGTCATTGGCCAGAAGCGGGCCGAACCGCTTGGTGATGCCGCAAAGGCGGAGGACGACCTCCGCCTCCACCTCGCGAGCCATCAGGATGACTTCGGCTCTTCGTCGTTGATCTCGACGGCAAAGCTGCCCGCCCGGATCGCCGCCTCGCGCGCCGTGACCAGCGCCATCGCCGCCTCGGGCACCCTGCCCTCGAAGGTGCCAAGCGGGGCGAGGGACGAGCCGCCTTCCTTCAGGAAGGAATAGCTGCCGTAGTTGTCGGCGGTAAAGCTGCCGGCGGCAACCGCGGCAAGGGCGGCGTTCAGCGTCGGCTCGAAATGCCAGAGCGCCGAGGCGACGACAGTGTCGGGATAGTCACCTTGCGTGTCGATCACGTTGCCGATCGCCAGAACCCCGCGTTCCTTGGCCGCGTCCGACACCCCGAAGCGTTCGGCGTAAAGCAGGTCGGCGCCGCCGTCGATCATCGCAAAGGCGGTTTCCTTGGCCTTGGGCGGATCGAACCACGAGCCGATGAAACTGACCTGGAAGCGGATGTCCGGGTTCATCTCGCGCGCGCCGGCCATGAAGGCGTTCATCAGCCGGTTGACTTCCGGGATCGGAAAGCCGCCGACCATGCCGATGTTGCCCTTGGTCATCGCGCCGGCGATGATGCCGGAAAGGTAGCTGGCATCCTGAATGTAGTTGTCGAAGACGGCGAGGTTCGGATGCGCCGCATCCGGCAGGAAGCTTGAACCCAGAAGGAAGGCCACGTCGGGATATTCGTCGACGACCTCGCGCGCCTCGGCCTCGACCCCGAAGATCTCGCCGACGATCAGTTGCACCCCCTGCTCGGCATATTCGCGCATGACGCGGGGGTAATCGGTGTTCGCCGTGTTCTCGGTATAGACATAGCTTGCGGTGCCGGCGGCAACGGCGGCTTCGGCCGCCTTGTGGATGCGGCTGACCCATTGCTGCTCGACGGGCACGGTATAGATGCCGGCGACCCTGATCGGGTCGGCCGCGCGGGCGCGCCCGGGCAGGCCGAGGATGCCGGTCGCGGCAACCCCCGCCGCCGTGGCCATGAGGTGGCGCCGGCTCAGCCCGGCGGTCTTGGTTCTGTCGGTCATGTTCAGCCCCTGCTGGTTGGAGAGACGATGCACTTTTTTTTATCAATCGGTAAAGTTATTCTGGATTCGCGCAACTGAATTCTGTGCCTGTGCGAGGGGCAGCGCAATCCTGTCCCGCCGGGATCAATCTTCGCCGCGGGCAAAGAGCCGGCGTGCATCCTCGGCGGTGTAGCGGCCCAGCCGCACATCCTCGGCCACCGCCTCGGGATCACGCTGGCGCGGATCACCATAGCCGCCGCCGCCCGGAGTGCGCACCCGGACCCGGTCGCCGGGGTTCAGCACGATGTCCTGCGCCTTCGACAGATGCTCGGGCACCGTCACCACCCCGGCGCGGATCACCTCGACCCGGTTGACCCCGCCGTCGCCGCCGCCCATTGCCCCCTGCGGGCCGACCCGGCCGTGATCCATCACGAAACTGGCCCGCGCGGTGCCGCGCAAAAGCTCGATCTCGTAGTCGAGGCCGAAGCCGCCGCGCTGCCGCCCGGCCCCGCCCGAGCCTTCGTGCAGTGCGTAGCGGCGATACAGCACCGGATAGGTCTGCTCCATGATCTCGACCGGCGGCGCCTTCGATATGCCGATCGTCGAACAGCCGTTCGACAGCCCGTCATGGTCGGCATTGCCGCCGTAGCCGCCGCCCGAGATCTGATACATCACATAGTCGCGGCCGCGTTCGGGATCGTGCCCGCCCAGGCCGAAATTGCCCGAGGTGCCGGCCGGCGCCGCCGTCACCCGGTCGGGCAGCGCCTGGACAAGGGCGGCAAAGACCGCCTCGGCGATGCGCTGGCTGACCTCGGCGGCGCAGCCCGAGACCGGGCGCGGATAGGCGGCGTCAAGAAAGGTGCCGGCGATCCCGCTGACACTCAGCGGCGCGAAGGCCCCGGCACTCATCGGCACGTCGGGGAAGATGTGGCGCATCGCCAGATAGACCGATGACAGCGTGGTGGCGCGGACCGAGTTCATCGGCCCGGCGCAGGGCGCCGAGGTGCCGGTGAAATCGAAGTGCAACGTATCGCCCGACCGGGTGACGGCCAGGGCGATGGTCAGCGGCTCATTCACCACCCCGTCGCTGTCGACGATGGCGGTGGCGCGGAAGGTGGCCTCTGGGATCAGGGTGATCGCGGCGCGCATCTGCCGCGCGGCAAGGTCGCGCATCTCGGCGATGGCGCCGCGCACCGTGTCGTCACCGTAGCGATCAAGGATCGCGCCCAGCCGTTCGGCGCCGACCAGAAGGGCCGCGGCCTGCGCCTTGACGTCGCCGATCCGCTGTTCGGACACCCGGATGTTGGAACAGATGATCTGCCAGATCTCGTCATTCATCACGCCCCGGCGGAACAGCTTGACCGGCGGCAGCCGCAGCCCCTCCTGCTCGGCCGAGATCGCGCTGGCGGAAAAGCCGCCGGGCACCGCGCCGCCGGTATCGGGCCAGTGGCCGGTGTTCGAGAGCCAGCAGAAGATCCGGCCGGCGCGGGAAAACGGCATCGCAAAGCGCACATCCATCAGATGGGTGCCGCCCAGATAGGGGTCGTTGACGATGTAGATGTCGCCGGGCTCGGGCGGCAGGGTGACGCCGGCGGCGATCCGCTCGATGATGTGGCGGGTGGAAAACTGCATGGTGCCGACAAAGACCGGCAGCCCGCGCGCCCCTTGCGCGATCAGCGATCCGTCGACCGCGTCATAGATCCCGTCGGACCGGTCGTCGGCCTCGGCGATCACCGGCGAGAAGGCGGCGCGCGAGAACGACAGGTCCATCTCGTCGCAGACCTGCTGAAGCCCGGCCTGGATGACCGCAAGGGTGACCGGATCAAGGCTCATGTCAGGGTTCCGATGCTGATGATCAGGTTGCCGTCGGCGTCGGTCACCACCCGGTCGCCGGGGCCGACGAGGGTGGTGGTATCCATCTGCTCGATGACCGCCGGGCCGACCAGTGCTGCGTCCATCGGCAGATGGTCGCGCCAGTAGACCGGGGTGTCGTGCCAGCGCCCGAACCAGACCGGGCGGGCGCCGGTCTGCGCCTCTGCCACCGTCGCCCGCCGCCCGGCCGGATCGATCAGCGCGCGCAGGTCGATATCCGGCCGCCGCCCGATCACCGAACAGTTGAGATTGACCAGCCCGGCGCGGATCGTCGCCAGATCGACGTGGAAGCGGTCGTGATAGGCGCGCTCGAACGCCGCCTGAAGGCTGGCGCGGCTTGGCCGGCGATCGGGCAGCGCCACCCGCAGAAGATGGGTCTGGCCGAGAAACTGCATGTCGACGCTGAATTCGGCGCGGATGTCGGAAACGCTGATCCGTTCCGCCGCGATCAGCCGGCGGCCCTCGGCCTCCTGTGCCGCAAGGGTGGCATGGACCGCGTCGATGTCGGCGAGATCGAGCGGCCGGTTCAGCGTGCGCACGAAATCGTGGCGCAGGTCGGCGACCACGCAACCCAGCGCATTGGTGATGCCCGGCCGCGCCGGCACCAGGACCCGCGGGATCGCCAGTTCGCGGGCGAGATCGGCGGCATGCAAGGGCCCCGCGCCACCAAAGGCGAAAAGCGCGAAATCGCGCGGATCGGCACCAAGCGAGATCGACACCATGCGGATCGCCCCGGCCATATGGGTATTGGCGAGCGTCAGCACCGCGGCGGCGGCGGGTTCGGCACCAAGCCCCAACGGCGCGCCGATCTGCTCGGCGAAGGCCGCGCGCACCGCCGCCCCGGCGCCGGCGAACCGCGCCGACCCGAGCCGGCCGAGAAGCAGGTTGGCATCCGAGATCGTCGGCCTTGTGCCGCCCCGCCCGTAGCAGATCGGGCCGGGATCCGACCCGGCACTTTCCGGCCCGACCCTGAGCATGCCGCCGGCATCGATCCGCGCCACCGATCCGCCGCCGGCGCCCACGGTGCGCACATCGACCATCGGCACATGGATCGGCATCGCATATTCGACCTCGATCTCGTTCGAGACCGGGGCGCGGCCGGCGCGGATCAGCGCCACATCGGTCGAGGTGCCGCCCATGTCATAGGTGATCAGGTTTTCCTGCCCGGCGCGCCGCCCGGTATAGACCGCCGCCATCACCCCCGAGGCCGGCCCCGACATCACCGTCTTGACCGCCTCGCGCGAAACGCTGCGGGCGCCGACCATGCCGCCATTGCCGTTCATCACCAGCAGTTCGCGCCCATAGCCCCGGTCGGCCAGTTCGTCGGCCAGCCGCGCGATATAGCGTTCCAGCACCGGCTGCACCGCGGCATTCAGCGCCGCCGTCACCCCGCGTTCATATTCGCGGCTTTCGGACAAAAGCGCATGGCCCGTCGTCACATGCGCGTTCGGCCAGAGCGTGGCGGCAATCGCGCCGGCGCGGAGTTCATGCGCGGGGTTGGCATAGGCATGCAGGAAATGGATCACCAGCGCCTCGCAACCCTGATCGCGCAAATGCAGGACCGCCGCCTTCAGCCCGGCCTCGTCCAGAGGCGTGATCACCCGTCCCTGCGCATCCATCCGCTCGGCCACCTCAAGGCGCAGGTCGCGCGGGATCACCGGGGTGAAGCGGCCGGTCATGCCGTAGGGATGCGGCCGGGTGCGGCGGCCAAGCTCCAGCACGTCGCGGAAACCTTCGGTGGTGATCAGCCCGGTCTTCGCCAGCCGCCGTTCAAGGACCGCATTGGTGGTGGTCGTGGTGCCATGCACGATCAGGTCGATCGCCGCCAGATCGGCGCCGGCGGCCGCCAGGGCATCAAGCACGCCGAAGGCCTGGTTGGGCAGCGTCGTCGGCACCTTGGCCAGCCGCACCGCGCCGGTCGCGGCATCATAGATCACCAGATCGGTGAAGGTGCCGCCGACATCGATCCCGGCCATCAGACCGGCCATCAGCCCCGCCCCGGTTTTCGTCATTCAGACCCCCACATGCCGGGCAAAAGCCGGCGCATCGGGCGTCAGCCCGCCGGCGTCCAGCACCTCGGCGACCCGGCCGCCGACCATGAAGGCCAGCCGGTCGGCCACCGACAGTGCCGCATCGACGCGCTGCTCGACCAGGATCGTCGCCACCCCTTCGGCCTTCAGCGTCAGCACCGTATCGCGAATGAGCGTGATCATCGAGGGCTGCAACCCCTCGGTCGGCTCATCAAGCAACAGCACCTTCGGCTCAAGGCAGAGCGCGCGGGCGATCGCCAGCATCTGCTGCTCGCCCCCAGACAGCGTGCGCGCCATCTGGCCCATCCGCTCGCGCAGACGCGGGAAAAGCGCCAGCACCTTCTCGCGCACCCGCACGTCGCGGCGCCGGGTCATCAGACCGATCTCGATGTTCTCGGCCACCGTCAGCCCGCCGAACAGCCGCCGCCCCTGCGGCACATAGCCGATGCCGTGACGCGGCACCTGATGCGCCGGCAGGCCGTCGATCCGCATCCCGTCCAGGGTGATGGTGCCGGCGCCGGCGCGGATCTGGCCGATGATCGCCTTCAGCATCGTCGACTTGCCGGCACCATTGCGGCCCATGACGCACAGGACCTCGCCCGAGGCCACCGACAGCGTCAGCCCGTGCAGCACCGCGACCGCGCCGTATCCTGCGTCAATGTCATCAAGCCGCAGCATCAGCCCCCCAGATAGGCGGTCTGCACCGCCCGGTTGGCGCGGATTTCCGCCGGCGTGCCGCTGGCCAGCACGGTGCCGAAATTCAGGACGGTGATCCGTTCCGCCAGATCCATCACCACATCCATGTTGTGTTCGATCAACAGCACCGTGGCGCCGGGCACCACGGCGCGCACGATGTCCTTGAAGGCGGCGATCTCGGCCAGGGCCAGGCCTTGCGTCGGCTCGTCAAGGATCAGAAGGGTCGGGCGCAGCGCCAGCCCCATCGCCACCTCCAAGAGCCGCTGGTGGCCATAGCTGAGGGTGCCGGCCACCTGATCGGCGCGCGCCTCAAGCCCGACCCGGGCCAGCGCCGCCATCGTGTCGGCGGCGAGGTCGGCAGCGCCCCTTGACTGCACCGCCAGCGCGACATTGTCGAAGACGCTCAGCGCACCGTAAACCTGGGTGATCTGGAACGTATAGGCGATGCCGGCGCGGACCCGTGCATGGGCCGGCATCCGGGTGATGTCGCGCCCTTTCAGGCGGATGCTGCCCGACTGCACCGGGACACGGCCCGACAGCAGGCTGACAAAGGTGGTCTTGCCGGCGCCGTTGGGGCCGATCAGGGCGTGGATCTCGCCCTCGGCAAGGTCGAAATCGACCCGGTCCACCGCCTTCAGCCCGCCGAAATGGCGGGTCAGGCCGCGCGCCTCCAGCAAGCTCACGGCAGCCATCTCAGCCCCCTTGCCCTGAGCGTGCCGAGAATGCCGCGCGGCGCGAAGAGGACAAGGGCGACAAGCGCCGCGCCGGTGACGAACTGATGCGCGTCGGTCAGCGAACTAGCGTAGTCGATCAGGTAGAACATCACCAGCGCCCCGAGAAGCGGGCCAAGAACGGTGCCGGCGCCGCCCAGAAGGACGTAGAGCAGCGGCAGGATCGAATACTGCACCGAAGCCAGACTGGCACCGACATAGCCGAACATCAGCCCATAGGCGGCACCGGACAGCCCGGCATAAAGCCCCGAGATCGCCAGCGCGCCAAGCTTCACCGTAAAGGGGTTGTAGCCAAGCATCCGGCTGCGCTCCTCGTTCTCGCGCATCGCCACCATGACCCGGCCGAAGGGCGAGCGGACCAGCGCGAGGTTGCCCAGAAGGGCAAGGGCGAAAAGGCCGAGGGCCACGAGGTAGCGGGTATTGTCGTCGGACAGATCCAGCCCGCCCAGCATCCGTGCCGCCCGTGGGATCACGATCCCCTCGTCGCCGCGGGTCCAGGCGCCGAAATAGAGGATGGTCAGATAGCCCGCCTGCGCGAACATCAGGGTCACGATCATGAAGGCGACGCCAGCAGTCCTGAGCGCCAGAAGCCCGACCGCCACCGCCACCGCGCCGCCGGCAAGCACCCCGGCGATCATCGCCACCGGGGCGCCGGCGCCGGCATGGTAGACCAGAAGCCCGGCCGCGTAGAGCCCGGCGGCGAAGAACAGCGCGTGGCCGAGGCTTAAAAGCCCGGTATAGCCGAAGGCGATGTTGTAGCCCATCGCGTAGACCGCCAGCACCATGATCCGGGCCAGGTTGGTGTGGTGGTAGGGCGGCGCCAGGACATGCAGCGCGAGAAGCGCCGCCAGCACCCCGAGGTGAAGGAAAAGCCCGCGGTCGGCCCTCATGCGGCGCGCTTTCCGAAAAGGCCCTGGGGGCGGAAGACGAGGACGAGGGCGACAACCAGCGTGGCGATGATCTTGGCCAGCGTCGGCGCGAAGAAGGTCGAGATGACGCCATCCGACAGCCCGATCAGCAGGGCGGCGACCAGCGTGCCGCGCAAGGACCCAAGCCCGCCGATGATCACCACGATGAACGACAGAAGCAAGGGATCGCCGCCCATCAGGTAGTGGGCCTGGCTGATCGGCACGATCAGCACCGCGGCAATCGCGGCAAGCCCGGCGCCCATCGCGAAGACCCCGGCATAGACCCGGTCGACGTTGATCCCGAAGGCCCGCGCGGTGTCGCGGTCTTCCTGCGTCGCGCGCATCAAAAGCCCGGCGCGGCTGTGCTTCAGGATCAGCCAGACGCCCAAGAGCACCAGCGCCGCCGCGACGACGACGGCAAGCTTGTAGCCCGAGTAGCCGAACCACGGCAGTTGCAGCCGGAAGCTGAAAGGCGCCTCGACCGGGCGGGCGTCGGGGCCAAAGAGGCTGAGCGCCGCCTGTTCGAGGATGTAGAGAAGCCCGATGGTGGCGACGATCGTCGCCTCGGGCTCGTAGTTCAGCCGCTTCAGCACAGCCATGTCGGCGATGGCCGCGATGGCGCCGACGACCAGCGGGCAGAAGACCAGCGCCGCGGCAAAGGCCAGCGCCGGTGGCCCGGGCAGCCACTCGGCCACGAACCAGGCCAGCACCGCGCCAAGCATGAAGAATGCCCCATGCGCGACGTTCACCACCCGCATGATGCCGAAGACAAGCGAAAGCCCCGAGGCGGTCAGCGCCAGCACCGCCGCGGTCACCAGCCCTTCCATCAGGGCCAGAAGCAGGAAAGGTCCGAAATCCACGTCAGGGGGCTCCGGGGCGGGTCTGGGCCCGCCCCTTGCTGTGTCGGATCAGAAGGATTGCGTGGTATAGTCGACCTCGTCGGGATAAAGCCCGTCCTCGATCGCGGTCTGGTGGACCCGCAGCAGCCGGCCGCCCTCGACCCGGCTGATCGACTGGTGGCCGAAGGCCTGATGGGTCTTGCCGTTGAAGGTCTTGGCGCCCTGCGGATGCTCGCGGCCCTCGTCGAAACCGGTCATCGCCTCGATCGCCTCGACCACCTTCTGGCGATCCGCCGGACCCTGATAGCCCGCCGCCTCCATCGCCGCCTTGATCACGAACAGCGTCTCCCAGGCCGAAAACATATGGGCATAGGTGGCGATGTCCTTGCCGTCGGAGACCGAGGCGCCGCTGTCGTCGACCCCGACCGCGGCGCGGTAGAAGGCTTCGTGCTCGCTGGCGTCCTGTTGCTTGTAGCGCGGATGGCCTTCCCAGAAATGCGTGCCGTCCAGGAATTCGAGCCCCGGCGAGGCGATGTCGACCGCCTCGAGGCTGTCGATGAAGCCGAAGATCTCGGGGCGCGCGCCCGAGCCGTAGAACTCGCCCAGTTCCTTGACGAAGGTCAGGACGGCGGGGCCGACCATGACGTGGTAAAGCACCTCGGTCTCGGTCGGGATCTGCGGCAGGTAGCGGGTGAACGAGGTCTCGGTCGGCGGGATCGCGATATGCTTGATCACCTCGCCGCCCTGCGCGGCCACCGCGGCGGTGAAGAAGTCGCGGTGGTCATGGCCGAAGGCATAGTCGGGAAAGACCATCGTCACCTTCTTGCCGAGGTTCGCGGTGACCCAGGGTGCCATCGCCTGCACCTGGCTTTTCACATCGGTGATGCCGGGTTGCAGCGCCCAGCGGTTGAGTGCGCCCGAGGCGACGTGATGGCCCTCGGAACAGACCAGATAGGGCACCCGCAATTCGCCCGCCCGCGGCGCCGAGCCCATCACCACATGGCTGAACAGCGTGCCGAAGATCAGGTCGCAGCCGGCCTGCGTGGTCAGCTTTTCCACCACCTCGGCGCCGCGCTTGGGATCGGTGCCGTCATCCTCGAAGACGATCTCGACCGGGCGGCCGTTGATGCCGCCGGCCTCGTTCAGCACCTTCAGTGCGGCGCTTGCGGTGCGCTCATACCAGCGCCCGTAAGAGGCGCCGATGCCGGTGCGGTGCAACTGGAAACCAAGCTTCAGGGGTGCCGAGGACTGCGCCTGAACAAAGCGCGGCGTGACGCCGGCCGCGACAAGCGCGCCGGCCCCCGCGATGCCTTGCAGAACCGATCGCCGGGTCGGGGTGGTGCTGATCCATCTCTTGGTCATGGTCATTCTCCGCTGCTGTGATGGCGTGGTCCCGAGGCACCGGGCCGCGCTCTTGTGAAATCCTCTTGCCGTCACGGAACACGGGAAAGGCCACCATTGCAAGGCTTTCTCATCCCGCCGCCGGGCTCGACAGAAGCCAGAGGCCGAAGACCGTGTAGCCGACCATCAGCACCGTCATCGGCAGATGCGTGCCGGGCCTTCGCCCGCCGGCAAGCCGCGCCGACAGCATGAGCCCGAGCAGCACCGCCAGGAGATGCGCGCCCAGGATCACCGCGAATTGCGCGGTCCAGACCGCCTGCACCCCGGCCCGCGTCGCAAGAAACCCGAACGAGACCCAATGCTCGGGCAGGCCGAAAAGCGACCAGCCTCGCGCGAAGGGGTCGCCCAGCGCGACCAGCGCATATTGGCCATTGGTCAGAAGCGCCACCAGGTAATGGGCGACATGATAGCCCGCCGCGATCGGCAGGAAGGACAGCATCAGGGGCCCCGCCGCCGCAGCGACAGCCACCCCGCGCGGCAGGCCGAGACGGATCGCGCCGAGGATCAGCCCCGAGACCAGCGCCCAGGCCGCCAGCAGCCCGGCGCTGTTGACCGCCACCACCGCCGAGCGGCCGGGAAACTCCAGGGGGTTGATGCCGATCCGCGCCAGCCACCAGAAGGTCTCGCTCAGCCCGTCGAAGCTGACCGAGGCAAGGACCAGCGTGACGAAGGCCATGGCCGAGGCGCCGAGCGGCGCCATCGCCGCCACCTGCGCGCCGGGCCATCCGGCCATGATCCGCAGCCGGCCGCCCTGCGGTTCCGCCCAGACCGGCGCGATCCGCGCGATCATGCCGAAATAGACGGTCAGGAACTCTCCCCGGGCCAGCCAGCCCTCGCCCTCGGCCACCGCCAGCACGAGGATCAGCAGCGCATAGCCCGCCACCACCCGGGCCAGAACCGCCGGATCGGCCGGCGACAGCGAGACGATCTCGAACCAGGCAAAACCGAGGTATCCCGCCACCGCGGGCCAGTGGCCAAGCCGGGAAAGGCCGATGCTGCCCTGCCAGCCGAGCAGCCGGCGAAGGGCGCGGACCGGGCCGGTCCAGGGCTCGATATCGCGCCAGAGATTGCCGAAAAGCACGCAAGCCAGGGTCAGCCCGACCCAGAGCAGGGTCCAGACCGTCAGCGGCAGCAGGTTCTCCAAGGGGTCGCGGGTGCCGTAAAGACCGATGGCGACCAGCCCGGCCCAGACCAGCGCGGCGATGAGGCTTGCAAGGGCGCGCGGCACGATCACCGACCGGCTGAACAAGGGCCTCGCGGCAAAGCCGGGCGGGTGCCGCGCCATCAGCCCCGCTGCGGCGGTCAGCGCCACCACCACGCCCGCACCGACCATGTACCAGCCGGTCGGCAAGGTCAGGATCACCATCCGGTCCGAGGCATGGGCCAGCGCCGGCCCCGGCGCCAGCACCAGCACCAGCAGCGCCGGCAAGGCGCGCCCGGGCAGACTGGGGCCAATCAGCCGAAGCCGCGGGCGGTTCACCGCAGGCCATCCTCGCCCCTGACCTGCGACACCTCCAGCCCGCCCATCCGGCTGTGGACCCGGCCGCCCTTCGCCATCGCCAGCACGAAGACGATCTCTCCCTCGCGCGGCCCGTCGGGCAGCGCCACGGTGATCGCGTCGAAATGGCTGCGCACATAGGCGGCGTTGATATGGCCGAGCGGCACGTCAAGACCCGCGCCTACACCGGCGACCTTCATCGCCGAGGGCACGATGGCGCGGCTTTCGCCGAGGTGCTCGCGCATCGCATAGCCGCCCGGCACATGCCAGAGCGCGCCATGCTCGATCTCGCCAGCGGCACCGACGATGGCGCCCTTGCCATAGCCGTCGATCCCCTCGCGCCCGCCAAGAGCGGCGATCAGCCGCGCCGACATCATCAGGCCGAGGGGTTTCAAATCCTCCATCGCCGGTTGCAGTTCGGCCGCGAACCGTCCGGCGAAGGGGTTCGACACCAGCGCCAGGATCGCCGCGCGCTGACGCGGGCGGGCCGCTGGCGGGCCGCCGTCATGGTGGATCTCTTCGCTGAGGATGGTCAGCTTGCGCAGTCTGAAATCAGCCAAGGCAGGGCTCCGTCTGAGGGTGGGAAAGGCTGCGGGCATGGTCGCCGATCGTGCGCACCTCGCCCTGAAGGAACAGCGCGGCGGCGGCGATCAGCCCGCGGTCACGCGCACGACCGGCCGCCGCCAGACCGCGGTCCAGCGCGCGGGCCCGGGCCTGGGGCGAAAGCGGCGCCACCGCCACCGTCACGGCGCGGCGGCCAAGATCGCTGTCGGCCCTGACCGCGCGGGCCGGGCGCCTGAGGATGGCCGGATCGCCCGGCAGGTCGACGGCATTGGCGATCATCGTCGCCGCCGCATCGGCCGCCGCCGCATCGCGCGCCAGAACCGTCACCGCATCGGCAATCCCCAAGGACTGGCTCCGCCCGCGCCAGCCCGAGGTGGCGATGCCGCGCACCGGATCACCATGCGTCACCACCACCCGGCCCGGCCCCGCCCCGGTCAGCGCGATCGCCGCGGTCAGGCGCTCGCCCGGTTCCAGGTGCAGCGCGATGTCGCCGCCGTTGTTGACATAGGCGCGGCCGATCCCGCCACCGGCGACCAGGGCCGCCAGCACCGCATCGGCCACCGCGCCGGCCACCGCCGCCATCGGGGTGATGAAGGCGGGGCGGAACGGCGCCACCGCGCGCCCCATCGCCCGCGCCACCGGCCCGGTCAGCGCCGAACCGGCAGCGCTGCGCAGGGCCGGCAGTTCGGCCACCAGTTCCTCCAGCAGCCCGTCGAAGCGCGCCGTGGCCAGGGCGTAGCCTTCGCGCACCGCCTCTGGCGCGCCGAACGCCTCGATCACCAGATCGATCGGCCCGTGGTTCAGGTGCAGCCGCCCGCCCGGCAGCATCATCGCCTGCGCGCCGCTCATCCGCCGGCCCCCGGCCAGCGCCTTACCTGCGCGGCGGTGACATATTCGCCCCCCTCGGCGATGACCTGATCCAGCCGCCGGATCGCCGCCTGATGCCCGCCAAGGGCGAGGTATTCGGCGTGCGGCAGGGTGAACTCCAGCGGCGCCACCAGCGCCGGGGTCGGCACCGAACCGAAGGCGCCGGGCGGCAGACGGGTGACATCGACCATGAAGGTGATGCCGCCACCCGGCCAGATGAAGCACGGTGCCCCGCCCGCGGTCAGCCGCGTCACCCCGGACTGCACCGACCGGGTCAGCCGCACCGGGTTCTTCGTCACCCCCGCCCGCAAGCTTCCCCCCGCCCCGCCCATGAAAAGAACCGTGCAAAGCGAAGGCTCGCAGTTCTCGTCGATCAGCCGCACCGTCGGGACCAGATCGGCCGGCAGGTCACGCCGCTCGGGCACCAGCGCCTCGTCAAGGACGTAATAGGCGTATTCCTCGCCGGTGGTCGAGACCATCAGCAGGCGCAGACCCGGCCGCGCGCCCTTCTTCGGGTTCCACGGCCCGAGGATATCCAAGGGATCGCTCAGCCGGGTGCCGCCCCAGCCGGGCCCCGGTTCCGAGACCCGGAAATAGCGCCCCGGCGTCGAGCGCTGGCCCCTGATCCTGATCCCGCTGTCCTCCCAGCCCAGCACCTTGCCGGCCTGATGTTCCGACACCACCCCGGTGATATGGTCATCGACCACCACCACCTCGTCGACCAGGCCGCGCCACTGGTCGGCGAACATGCCGATCGTCGCCGAGCCGCAGCCGACCCGCATCCGCCGCTCGGGCGTGCCGTCGACCACCGGCGCGCAACCGGCCTGCACCGTTACCGCGGATCCGCCGTCGATCGCCAGCGCCACCGCCTCGGCGTTGCACAGCGCCAGCAGGGCGGCACAGGTCGCCCGGCCTTCGGACTTCTCGCCGCCGGTCAGGTGATGCACCCCGCCGAGCGACAGCATCTGGCTGCCGTATTCGGCGGTGCTGACATGGCCGATCGCCTCGCCCCCGGCGCGCACCACGGCGCCTTCGGGGCCAAGGTAGCGGTCGGTGTCGATCTTCACCTTGACCCCGCAGTAGGAAAAGATTGCCTCGGTCACCACGGTCACCATCTCGGCGCCCTCGACCTCGCTTGCGACGATGAAGGGCGCGGGCTTGTAGTCGGGATAGGTGGTGCCGGCGCCGATCCCGGTGACTACGGCGTCGGCGGGCATTGCCGCGCCGTCGCCGCCGTCGCCGCCACCGTCGCGCAGCGCGAAGGGCACGATGCGCCCGCCGGCCGCGACCTGGCGCGACAGGATGGTCACCGGGTCCGAGCGCAGGATGCGGCCGCCCTCGTTGGCGTAGCGGTCGCAGGCGCCGGTCTGGCCCGGCGCGATGTAGCACATCACCGGACAGGCATCGCAGCGGATCTTGTCGCCCATCCGCGCCGCGCGCGCCGCCTCGCGGGCGCCGCCGTGATCGGCGGGCGGGGGCAGGGGATCATCAGTCATCGCCCGCCGCCCCCGCCCCCGGCCTCTGCCGCCTCTGCCGCAAGGATCGCCGCGCGCAGCCGGTGCGGCAGGACCGGCACCCGGTCGATCACCACGCCGGTGGCATCGCCGATCGCATTCAGGATCGCCGGCGCGGTCGGGATCAGCACATGCTCGCCCAGGCCGCGCGCGCCGCCGCCCGGCCCCTCGGGGTCGGGCACCTCGATCAGGATGCTGTCGATCGGCGGCACGTCGCCGGTGGTCGGGATCAGGTAGTCATGCAGGTTCTCGGTCCGCCCCGGCACATAATCCTCCATCAGCGCCAGCCCGATGCCCTGCGCGATGCCGCCTTCGATCTGGCCCTCGGCCAGCATCGGGTTGATCACCCGGCCAAGGTCATGCGCTGCGGTGATCCGCAACAGCCGCACCGTGCCCAGCGCCCGGTCAACCTCCAGTTCCGCCAGTTGCGCGCCATAGCCGTAGACCGCATAGGGAACCCCCTGCCCGTCGGCATCAAGGGCCGAGGTCGGCGGGTCATAGCTTTCCTCGGCAACCAGGACATGGCCATCGGCATCGGCCGGCAGCCGCGAAAGCTCGATCCGCCTTTGCCCGCCGGCGCCCGGTTCGGCGACCCGGATCGCCCCGGCCTCCGACGTCAGCACCGCCCCATCGCCAAGATTGGCATGGCTCAGGATCATCGCCCTCAGCGCGCGGGCCGCGGTCTCGGCGGCGCGTCCGGTGACGAAGGTCTGGCGCGAGGCCGAGGTCTTGCCGGCATCGGGCGTCAGCGCGGTATCCGGGCCGATCAGGTCGAAGGCATCGACCGGCAGGCCCAGCGCATCGGCGGCGATCTGGGTGATCACGGTGTCGGAGCCCTGGCCGATCTCGGTCGCGCCCTGATAGAGCACCACCCTGCCGGTCCGGTTCAGCGCGATGCGGATGGTCGAGGGGTTGGGCAGCGAAGTATTGCCGCAGCCATACCAGCAGGACGCCACGCCGACCCCGCGCCTTGTGATGCCGCCCTGCGCGTTATGCGCCGCCGCGGCGGCAAGCGCCCGGCTCCAGGGCGCGCGCAGCGCCTCGAGGCAGGCGCGGATGCCGGTGCTGCGCAGCACCTGCCCGGTCGCCGTCGCATCGCCATCCGAAAGCGCGTTCAGGATGCGGAATTCCAGCCGGTCGATGCCGGCCGCCCGCGCCAGCCGGTCGTAAAGCATCTCCTGCATGATCGCCGCCTGCGGCACGCCGAAACCGCGAAAGGCGCCCGAGACCGGCCCGTTGGTATGAACCGCCCGGGCGCGGGCGCGGACATGCGGGGTGCGGTAGGGGCCGGTGGCATGGACCGGGACGCGGTTGGCGACGGTCGGGCCCCAGCTGGCGTAGGCGCCGGTGTCGAACAGCCCGTCGAAGTCGAAGCCCACCATCCGGCCCGCCGCATCGCAGCCGGCCCGCGCGACAATCCGCGCCGGATGCCTTTTGGTGGTCGAGGCCATCGATTCGGCGCGGGAATAGACCATCCGCGCCGGCCGCCCGGTCTTCAGCACGGCGAGCCCGAGCAGGGGTTGCAGCGACAGGTCAAGCTTCGATCCGAAACCGCCGCCGACCGCCGAGGGGATGATCCGCAGCCGCGCCACCGGCAGGCCGAGGATCGCCGCGGTCTCGTCACGGTCCATCACCGGCGCCTGGGTGCAGGCGCGGATCACCAGCACATCGCCCTCAAGCCAGGCGGCGCCGGCCTCGGGCTCGATATAGGCATGTTCGACAAAGGCGGTCTCGACCCGGCCCGCGACCGCGAAGGCCGCCCCGGCCAGCGCCGCCCCGACATCGCCGCGCACCACCCGCCCCGCGGTCAGAAGGTTCGCCGGGCGGTGCGGGTGAAGCTGCGCCGCGCCCGCCGCCTCGGCCAGGACGGGATCGAGAAGCGGCTCCCCGGCGGCCCAGGTCACCGGGAAATCCGCCAGATCGGGCTCGGCCCCGTCATCCTCGAAGGCGACAAGCGCCACCGCCTCGCCGCGAAAGCGCACCTGGCCCTCGGCCAGCACCGGCTGGTCGGCAAAAGGCGCGATGGTGCCGAAGATGTTGCGCCCGGGAATGTCGGCGGCGGTGAAGACGGCGGCGACGGCAGGGGCCCGGGCGGCGGCCCAGCCGGCGATATCGCCGAGGCCGAAGCGCGCCCGGTGATGTGGCGAGCGCACCGCCTTCAGCAAAAGCCCGCCCGGTTGCCACAGATCGGCGCCGAAGACGGCGCGGCCGTCGACCTTGGCCGCGCCGTCAAGCCGCGCCATCCGCGCGCCGATCGCCTGGCCGCTGGCCGGCGAGGCTGCCGCGGGCGCGTCGCGCCAGGCATCGCAGACCGCGGCGATGATCCGGGCATAGCCGGTGCAGCGGCACAGCACCCCGCCCAGCGCCGCCTCGGCCTGATCGCGGGACGGGCGCGGCACCTCGGCCAGCAGCGCCGCCGCCGCCATCAGCATGCCGGGCGTGCAGATCCCGCATTGCGCAGCACCATGGCGCAGGAAGGCGGCGCGCAGCCGCGTCACCGCGGCATTGCCGGCCCCTTCCACCGTCTCCACCGCGCGTCCCGCGACCTGCGCCACCGGGGTCAGGCAGGCGCAGACCGCGCGCCCGTCCACCAGCACGGTGCAGGCGCCGCAATCGCCGGCATCGCAGCCGATCTTGGTGCCGGTCAGGCCCAGATCCTCGCGCAGCGCCTGCGACAGGCGGCGCGCGGGATCGCCGCGCAGGGTCGCCGGCGCACCGTTCAGGGTAAGGCCGAGGCCGGGATCGGGACGGTTCATCGCGCCGCCGCTCCATCGCTCGCCAGCGCCGCCACCGCGCGGCGCAAAAGCTCTGCCGCCGCCGCGGCACGGTAGCCGGCCGAGGCGCGGATGTCGTCAAGCGGCGACAGCGCCGCGGCCACCTCGGCGTCGTGGATCAGCCCCGCCGCGCGGTCCGGGGCGGCACCAAAGAGCGCCGCCTCGACCGCCGGCAGGCGCCGGGTGGTGGCGCTGCAGGCACCGACGGCAAGGGCGGCGGTGGCGATCCGGCCGCCCTCGACCACCAGCCTGACCGCCACCATCGCGATCGAGATCACCAGATAGCGCCGCGCCCCGAGCTTCACGAAGCGTGACCGACCCGACAGTGCCGCCACGGGGATGAAGATGCCGGTCATCACCTCGTCATCCCGGCGCAGGGTCAGGCGCGGACCAGTCAGGAAATCGGCCAAAGGCACCCGGCGGAGGCCGCGGGCCGAGGCCAGATCGATTTCGGCATCGACGGTCAGCAGCGGCGGCACCCCGTCGGCGGCGGGCGAGGCATTGCACAGGTTGCCGCCGAGGGTGCCGGCATTCTGGATCTGCCGGCCGCCGACCTCGGCCGCGGCCTGCCTCAGCGCGGCGAGCGCCGGCGGCAGGTCGGCCGCCGCGATATCGGCCCAGCGGGTCAGCGCACCGACCCTGAGGCCGCCCGCGACCGGGCCGATCCCGGCCAGCCCGTCGACCGCGGTCAGATCGAGGATCGGCCCCGCCGGTGCCTGCCGCCCGGTTCCGGGGTAGACATCGGTGCCGCCGGCCAGGATCAGCCGCGGGCCACGGGCCAGACAGTCGAGAGCCGCGCCAAGATCGCGCGGCCGCAGGTAGGCACCGCGATCAGGGTCCGGTTCCCGATCACCGGGACGGGCATCGGGGCGGGCGGGTGCGGTCATCGTCAGCCTGCCTTCGGCCCCCCCCCCCGGGGGGGGGCGCGCGAAATTCATATGTATACAAATCAGTCTGCAGCCTCTGCCCCCGGCCTGTCAATCGCCCCGAGCGCTTGCGCGACCGGTCCGGCCCGGCTATCGCGGAAGGGTGAAGAGCGACGGATACAGTCTGGACGATCAGATCGGCTTCGTGCTGCGCCGCGCGACGCAGCGCCACCTTGCGATCTTTTCCGAAGCGATCCCCGGGCTGACCACCCGGCAGTTCGCCGCCCTCGCGCGGCTGGCAGCCTCTGGTCCGCTGTCGCAGAACCAGTTGGGGCGGGCGGCGGCGATGGATGCGGCGACGATCAAGGGCGTGGTCGACCGGCTGCGGAGCCAGGGCCTGGTCGCCACCGCCGCCGATCCGGGCGACGGCCGACGGCTGGTGGTGCGGCTGACCGGGCAGGGGCAGGCGCTTTTCGATGCGACCCGGGCGGCGGCGCTCGAGGTTTCCGAACGCACGCTGGCGCCCCTGGACAAGGCAGAGCGCGCGGCGCTGCTGGCGCTTCTGGCGCGGCTGGCCTAACAGGCTGCTGAAAAAGTCACGCGCCCGTCCGTTTTCACCCTTGAGACCGGATAAACGTTCCGCGCCGCGCTTCCCACAATCTCGGGCCCGGGCGACCAGCCCGGACCGCGCCCGACCCTCAACTGGTCGCTCATGCGCTTGAAGAACGGGTTGAAAAGCTGACCAAGGAGAAGCTGGCTCTGGCGGAAAAGATCGCCTCCGGCGGTCAATCGCTCAAGAGTTTCGATCAGTCACTTAGAACTGCGCTCACGTTTCTTTCTAATCCTTGGAAGCTTTGGAGTTTTGAACCGCCCCGGGTTTACCGAAGAGTTTCTGGTTCAATGATTACGCTGCTTTTTCATCAACGTTCAAGTTTGCGTAGAATGCCTCCTCTGCTTCGTTCGGTGTGATGTATCCGATGGCGCTGTGCAGGCGCCGATGATGATGACGTCGAAGGATGCTTCTGTCGGCACGACGTTCCTCCGTTTTGCTTTTTTCTTTGGGCTACAATACTTGTAGTTCAAGTTTAGCTCTTCCACGGAGGTGGCCGAAGCGTCGAGGCCAGACCGCGCCGAACGCCAAGACGCCGCGCCTTCGCAGCTTCTGATTTTCGAGGGATGCGGCGAAGGCAGAACGGACATCGTCGGGCATCGGTTGCCACACCGTCCCGTCGCGCAGGCCCTGCCGGCGGGCGATGGCATCGTCCCCCATCCGGTGCGCCAGCGTTGCCGCAACGTCCCAGCCGGACGGGTCAAGAGGTGCACCATCGGCGGGGTGCAGGGCGTCGTTCACCGGGCACTGGCTCCTTGTGAAGGCACAGCGTTGGTCGCTGACGCCAGATGGTCGATCAACAAAGACGCGCAAGCCGCAGGGTGGGTCGAGGTGAGGAAATGCCCGGCCCCGCCGACGACCGCGTGGTGCGAGCCGGGCAGATTTACGCGCAGCGCCTCGGTCATCGCCACCATGGCGGGCACCGCGGCCTCGCCCCGAACCAGCAGGACCGGCAAGCCGAGCGCGGCAAGGGCGTCGCGGACGGGACGGAAACCGAAGCAGGTCTCCCAGTCCAGCGCATTGGCCGGGGCGACCCGGCGGCAGAAGCCCTGAAGCCGGGGCGACATCGCGGCGAGGCTGCTCGCCCCGCCCCACCAGTCGATGATCCGGGCCGCTGCATCGGCCTCGCCGGCTCCGACCGCCGCCGTAAAGCTGGCAGCGAGCGCCCGCGCCTCGGGATAGAGAACCGAGTCGGTAGCGATCAGGTCGAAGGGATTGGCCTCGAAGAGCGTGATGCTGGCAATCTTGACACCGCCCGCCAGTGCCGCCGCCAGAGCCACCGTGCCGCCGAAGGAGTGGCCGACCAGATGCACCAGGCCACCGCCCAGACGGTCCACCGCCGCTCGAACCAAAGCAACTTCATGCGCCATGTCGGCATCGCCGGGGCGCCGGGTCTCGACTGTCGTGCCGCAGCCGAGCAGGCTGGTCGCCGCAAGGTGCCAGTGATCCGGCAGATGCGCCCAGACACCCCGCCAGCCGGCTGCAATGCTGTAGGAACCGGGCAGAAACAGTACCGGCAGTCCTGCCCCTTCGCGGGTGACGAACTCGATAGTGGAAGGTGCGGCAAGGGTCATGGCAAAGGCCCTTCCTTCTGACCGGAGACGACGAAGGCGGGCATGGGAAGCCGGATTTCGTCGCCCGCGCGAAAGGCTTGCGCCTCATGGTCGAGTGCCTCGTGGATCGCCGCCCGCACCATCTCTGTCTGCCGGTCGAGGATCAGCGGGATGCGCACGCCGAACCGCATCATGAAGTCGAAGAAGCCCTCGGCGGGTGCGCGCAGCAGGATCGGCACTTCGCGCAGGGCAATGTCGGCAAAGCCAGCCTTTACCATCATGCCATGCGCCGTATCGCGATCGGACAAGGTGAAAGCGTCGGGGGCCGGTGGCGCGATGCTCATGTCGGCAACACGCCGCACGATGCCCAGTGTCAACCGATGAACGGGGTTCTCCTCGGGCGTGCACCATTGGCTGAAGGCATAGCGTCCGCCGGGGCGCAGCACCCGGAACGCCTCGGACATGGCGCGGCCGGGCGCGGTGACGTGGAACAGGCCGAAATTGCACAGGACCGCGTCGAAGGACGCATCCTGAAAGGCGAGGTGCTCCGCGTCGCCCTCGTCGAATGCCAGCCCCGGAAATCGCGCCCGCGCCTGCCGCACCATTCCGGGCGCGAAGTCGATGCCGCGCGTCTCGGCCCCAAGCGCCGCCGCTGCCCCGGCCGCGTAACCCGGACCGCAGCAGACATCGAGAACCCGCATCCCGGGCGCAAGCCGCACCGCCGCGAGGAGATCGGGGATCGCCTGCGCCGTCGCCCGGGCTGTCGCCGTGTCATACGCCTCGGCGCGCGCGTCCCAGCCCTGCAACTCGCCGGCCCGGAAATCGTCGTAGGTCATGGCGTTTCCTCCAGCCGGTCAGGTCGCCCCGACCGCCGAGAGCCGGGCGCGGATCAGGTCCGATCCCTTCTCGGCGATCATGATGGTCGGCGCATTGGTGTTGCCGCTGACCATCGTCGGCATGACGGAGGCGTCGCAGACCGACAGCCCCTCCAGCCCGTGCACCTTCAGGTCCGGCCCGACCACGGCCCCGTCCCCCGGCCCCATGCGGCAGGTGCTGGTGGGGTGCCAGACCGTGCTGGCAGTGCGCCGGATGAGGTCTTCCAGCTCCGCGTCGGTGGCACCGTCCGTGTCTGGCGGGCCGTCGCAGATGGCGTCGAAGGCGGGCGCCCGCATGATCTCCATCTTGCTGCGATGATGGGCGATCATCAGCCGCAAATCCTCGCGGTCGGATAGGTAATTCGGGTCGATCACCGGCGCATCGAGCGGATTGGAGGATGCAAGTGACACCGATCCCTGGCTCCTTGGTCGGCAGATATAGCCGCCGAGCTTGACCGAGCTGCGGTCAGGCCGCCCAGCGTTGCGGTAGAATTCGGAGATGCTGGGCGTAAAGATCGACTGGAACTGCGGATACTCCGTACCGGGCTCGGCGGAGTGAAAGGCCACGGAGTCCAGATGCATCGTCGCGAGCAGCCCGCCGCCGGAGCGCTGGAACTCCGCGATGGCGTCGGCATGGCTTTGGGTGACCGCGCCGTAGATGGCGTCGGGGTCCTTGAGGCGGCGGGAAATGCCGTCCTGAGAGTAGTGGTCCTCAAGGTGCTGGCCGACATGCGGGTTGTCGATGACGACATCGATGCCATGGGTCATCAGATGTTCGGCCGGTCCGATGCCCGACAGCATAAGCAGATGCGGCGAGCCGACCGCCCCGGCAGAGAGCACGATCTCGGCATGCGCGCGCAGGGTGCAGGGGGTCTGCCCGTTCTCAAGGATGTAAACCGCAATGGCGCGGCCTTTCTCGACCACGATCCGGGTGACGAGCGCATTCTTGATCATGGTCAGGTTTGGTATGTTCCGGACCGGCTCAAGATAGGCGGTCGCGGTATCGCAGCGGCGACCGTCGCGGACGGTCGCCTGCATGTAGCCGCAGCCGAAGGGGTTGGATCCGTTGAGGTCGGGATTGAACGGAATGCCGGACTGGGCCGCCGCTTCGAAGAAGACCTCGCAAACCGGATCCCGATGTGCCTGGTAGGTCACCGAAAGCGGGCCCGTCGTGCCGTGATAGGCGTCATCCAGATCGGCGTTTGATTCCGCCCGGATGAAGTAGGGCAGCACGTCGGCGTAGCCCCATCCGGAATTGCCACGCTGCGCCCAGCCGTCGTAGTCGCCCGCATTTCCGCGCACATAGACCATGTAGTTGAGCACGCTCGTCCCGCCCAGCACACGCCCGCGCGGATAGTCGATGACCCGGTCGTAAAGCCCCCATTGCGGCACCGTGCAGAAGCGCCAATCCGATCTTGTTCCCTGCTGCCGCGGTGCCGCGCCGGGAATACGGGACAGGACCGGGTCGGGGTCGCCCCCGGCCTCGATCAGGGCGACGCGCGCCGCGCCGTCCTCGCACAGACGGCGGGCCAGGACGCATCCGGCGCTGCCCGCACCGATGATGATGAAGTCGAATGATGATGCCGGCATGCATATTCTCCCGTTGTGTCGCGCGTCCTGGGGTTCACCTCCGTCGGCCATGGATCAGCAGGTATTCCCGCGGCATCGAGATGCCGAGCGGAGCCTTGAAGCCGTCGTGGAAAGCGATGAAATCGGCCTCCAGCGCCCTGCGGTGGTCGGATTCCAGCGCGCCGGCAAGCATCTTCGTCGGCCCGTAGCCCTCCAGGAACACCTCCCAGGCGGCGCGGCCGTCGCGGTCATGATAGACCGTCACGCCTTCCTCGAAGGTCAGATCGAAGGCATCGCCCAGCAATTCCGTCGCGCGCGCGCGGTTGCCCCAGGCAAAAGGTGAGGGCGGCGCCGGGTCGGGCGGCGGCGGCATGTAGGGCCGCATCACGCCGAACATCTTTGCCAGATTGCTGTCGTCCTTCCAGACCACCAGCGCGATCCGCCCGCCGGGGCGGCACACGCGGGCAAGTTCGCCGGCCACCGCCTCGGGTCGCGAGGCGAACATCACGCCGAAGGTGGAGGCTATGCCGTCGAAGGCGCCGTCGTCGAAGCGCAGGTTTTCGGCATCCCCGACCTCATATGACGGCCCGCCCGCCTGCGCCTGCGCCGCCGCGATCAGGTCGGCGGCGATATCGACGCCGGTCACCTGTGCCCCGTGACGGGCGATCAGCCGTGCCGTCCAGCCGGTGCCGGTGGCCAGATCGAGGATGCGCTCGCCCGGTTGCGGCGCAACCCGCCGCACGCAATGGTCGAGCGCGCTGGCGATCTGGCGACTGATCTCGTCATAGGCCGCGCCACCCGAACTCCAGACCTTCGCGGGGCGCTCATTGTGGGGTTGAATTGTGGCGGTCATCGGTAGCCCTCCATGCGCATGGATTGTCGGGACGGAACGCATTGAGAGACGGCGCCCGCTTTACTGGCGTCGTTTCGCAGGCATCCAGTCTTCGTTGCTTCGGATTTGTCGGCAAGTCGTCTATACTGACGACAGGAGGATACAGGGTGGACCGTCTCGACGTTGTCGCAATTTCGGATGCGATCAGCGCAAGCGCCACGGCCGAAGAGGCGTGGCGGCGCTTTTCGGCCGTTCTGGCCGGACACGGATTCTCCCGCACCGCCCTGCACGCCGGAATGCCCCTCACGGCCGGAAACCCGTTTGCGCATGGCTCCTGCGCGCGGGCGTTCGGCGAAATCTGGGAGGCGGAATTCGACCGAAGTCTGCGTGCCTATCGCGGCGATCTGCGGTGCGCCGCGCAGCCTGAATTCCGTGGCTTCCGGCCGGCGCTCGACTACCTCTCCATGTCGCGGGCTCCGTTGCTGGTCGATCACCGCAGGATTGCCGCCAGCGCATCGGATGAACCTGCATCGGCGCTCTCGCTCGACATGATCGAGCGGTTTGGCCAGTTCCAGGCGCTGCTGTTGCCGCTCGCCGATCCGGCAAACGGAACTGTAGCACTCCTGTCGATCTGGGGTGACGAAGATCGCGACGACTTCACCCGCGTCGCGCGCGAGAATCTTGCGGTTCTGCAGCTGGCAGGGCTCTTTCTCCTGTCGATGATCGAGGCGCGTTGGCCGGTAGATTTGGCGGACGGTGAGGCCGAACCCGACAGACCGCTCTCGTCGCGCGAACGGCAGGTCCTCGCCCTGATCGCGGAAGGCGCGCAGACAGCCGAGATTGCCGACAGGCTGAATGTCTCTGAGCGTTCCGTGCGCGAATACCTGTCGCGCGCGCGGCGCAAACTGGGCGCGCGGAACCGCAGCGTTGCCGTTGCTCGGGCGGTCATGGCTGGACTGCTGTAGGCCGATGCCGGGCCGCCGGGAGAACGCGTCACGTGATCTGCGACGCTTGCCAGCCATATCATGCGCCGTTGCCACGAAGGACCAACGCGATACCGGCGAAGATCACGACTGCGCCGATCATCTGTGCTGCAGCCACCCTTTCGCCCAGGATCGCCATCGCCAGAGCCGGTCCGAAGACCGGCATCAGATGCACGAACTGGCCCGCGCGCTCCGGCCCCAGGCGCGCGACGCCGTATCCCCAGAGCCAGAAGGCCAGCACCGAGGGGAAGATTACGATGTAGGCCAGTGCGCCGAGGACGCCGGGACTGGCGACAAGATGCGCAGTTGGGAGGGTCAGGATCGCGACCGGCAGCATCATGGCCGCGCCGACAACCATGCTTGCGGCGAGCGTGACAGTTGGCGGCAGATCGGCCGGGCGGCGCTTTAGAGCGTGTTGCAGCCTTTCCGATTCAGGATTCCCATGAGGCTTGATCTGTGATTCCCTGTCTGTAGAGCAGATTTGGGGGGTTGAGATGGGCAGACC
>PHEC01000013.1 GCA_002841115.1 Alphaproteobacteria bacterium HGW-Alphaproteobacteria-6
ATCGCCATGCGAGCCGACAAGACCGATACAGCCTTTAGGGCTATGATCTACGCCGCTGCAGCGCTCATCAACTCCAGATGAATCTCAACAGGCCCTAGCGCGGATCGCGTTCATTCGCATTCACACGACCCACTCTAACCTATTGATTTCGCCTGTCCGAGGAAGGTAAAACCGGACCCCACTTTTACGCGACATGCTCTAGAGGGCTGCTGAAAAAGTCACGCGTCAACCCATTTCCAGCCATCAATTCGGAAACCTGTTCCTCGCCACGCTCCCCACAAGCTCTGGCCCGGGCGACCAGCCCGGGCCGCGCCCGACCCTCCCCCGGGAGGGCGCATGGCAATGTCACAAATTGCTCGACGGCTGGTATGGCCTGGCTGCCATAAAGCACCGCAGCCCCGGCGGGCCAAAGCGCCCCCCCGGGGTCGGGCGCGTCCCTTGGTGCCAGGATGAGATGGCGGGACAGGAATGGTTTCCTCGCCAGACACTGGCCGGGTTTCCTTTTCAGCAGCCTGCTAGCGCGGCGCGACTCGCGACCAGTTCACATCGGCGACCGCGACATGCGGTCCGATGTCCTGGCGCCAGAGATCGCGGACCTCGAAATTCTCGGTCAGGTAAAGCCGGTTGCGAAAGAGGGTGAAGGCCTCGGGCTGGCTCGGCACCAGTTGGCCCATGGTCATCGCATAGGCGCAGTAGCCGCCATATTGCGGCGCATAGGCGTCGGGGTCCATCTCGAAGGCGGCAAGGTTTGATTCGCTGGCGAAATACCAGTTGGCGGCGCGCCAGCGCAGCGCATGGCCCAGCGTGCCCTTCACCGCACGGCCCTCGGTGAAATAGGCGACCGGGTCGAAACCGGCGATGGCGCCGTTGTTGGTCTCGAAAAAGCGGGTGACCCCGGCCAGCGCCGGCCTTGCCAGCGCCATCGCCGCCGGCCATGCGCAGACCTGCGCCAGAAAGGCGCGGCGGTTCGGCAGACGGCGGGCAGGCAGGCAGGACGACATCATCAACTCCGGGCACGCCCGCCCCTGAGGCTGGGACTGGGACCGGGACGCGCCTTGCGCAAGAGTGCCATGTCAGGCGCCCCTGCAACAGCCCCCCTCCCGCAAGCGTGAACGGATTTGGTCAGCCGTTATCGCCACCGCCACCGGCCGGGGTGGCGGGCGCGGCGGCAAGGGTGGCGGCGTAAAGCGCCACGGCGGCGGCATTCGAGACATTCAGCGAGCCGAAGCCGCCGGCATAGGGGATCCGCACCAGATGGTCGCAGGTCTCGCGGGTCTTGTCGCGCAGGCCCGGCCCCTCGGCGCCAAGGACCAGCCCGACCGGCCGGCCGGCGGCGGCGGCCAGCCCCTCGTGCAGCGCCGTGCCGGCCTGACCGTCAAGCCCGAGCAGCACGAAGCCCATGCGCTTCAATTCCTCCATCGTCTCGGCCAGGTTGGCGACCCGAAGATAGGGCTGGCGTTCCAGCGCACCGCTGGCGGTCTTGGCCAGCGCCCCGGTCTCGGGCGCCGAGTGGCGCAAGGGCGCGATCACCGCCCGGGCGCCGAAGACCTCGGCCGACCGCAGGATCGCCCCGACATTATGCGGATCGGTGACCCGGTCGAGCAGGACCACCAGCGGCGCCCCCCGCCCGGCGGCACAGACCTCGGCCGGGCTGCCCCAGGCCAGGGGCCGGGTCTCGAGCGCCGCGCCCTGGTGGACGTTCTCGGGTTCCAGCGGCACCGCCTTGTCGAAGCGGCGCGGATCGTGGATCTCGGGCACCACGGCGCCAGCCTCAAGCACGTCCTTCAGACGCTCGGCCGCGTTCGGCGTCAGCACCAGCCGCAGCTTCTCGCGGGCCGGGTTGCCAAGCGCGTCGCGCACCGCGTGAAGCCCGAAAAGCCAGAGCGTCGCGGTCGCCTCGCGGCGCCGGGTGCGTTCCTTCTCGATCACCCAGTCCGGTTTGCGCATCACGGGGGGCCCCCTTTTCCGACAGCGGCGCAGAATGCGCCGCGGCGGCGACGGCCGCAAGCCCCCCGGCGCGCCGCCGGCAGGCCCCCCGCCCCCCCTGCCGGTTCCACGACTTTCCTCCTTGACGCCCCCCGGGGGCTTCGGTATTCCCGCCAGCGCGTCGGGCGACGTGCTGCAAGGTGCGGCAGCGGACTGTAACTCCGCCGGGGAGACCCACGCCTGGTTCGATTCCAGGGTCGCCCACCAATTTACCTGTCGATAGATCAACGTGATGATGGCCACCCCTGAGGGCGGCCATCATGGTTTATCGAGGTCCTGCATCAACGCTGCAAGATTGGCGGCTCTGCGACGACAGCGGGGGACCGCCCCGGGCGGCGATACCGTGCCACCCGGTGGCGATGACCCGCCAGCCGCTGCCGTCACGCCGGAGCGCGGCCCTCCGACAAGCCATGATCCGGCGCCGTCAGGGCATCCCGGACCGTGAAGGCCTTGCGGAAGGACTCGAGTGCGGTTTCCTCATCGCCCGCCGCGAAGCTCTCAAGGCCGACCGGGCCGCGATAGCCCATCGCCTTCAGGGCAACGGCAATGCCGGGATAGTTGATCTCTCCGGTGCCGGGCTGGTTGCGTCCGGGGTTGTCCGCGACCTGGATCTCGCCGATCCAGGGCAGGCACTTGCGGCACCAGCGGAGCAGATCCCCTTCGCCGATCTGGGTGTGGTAAAGGTCGAGGTTGATGCGCAACTCGGGCCGGTCGACCGAGGACACCAGCGCCAGCACATCCGCCGTCGACCCGAAAGGGCAGCCGGGATGATCCAGCAGGTTGAGGTTTTCGAGGCAGAAGGTCACGCCCAGTTCCGCCCCGAGATCGCAGATGCGGTTGAGCGTGTCGCGGGCCTTCAGCCACATCGCGCCGGTGACGACCTCGTGCCGGCGGATCGGGATGCCGCCATCGCCCAGCCCCGTTCCATGCAGGTTCAGCCGGTGAACGCCCAGACGCTTTCCCACCGCCGCGGTCTCGCGGGCAGAGCGCAGCAGCATCCCGGCGCCCTCGTCGTCGGCAAGGCGGCCCTGAAGATAGCCGTTCATGATGGTGAAGGTGGCGCCGGTCGCCTCCAGCCTGGCCAGATCCCAGGCGGGCCAGTTCCACAGGCCGACGCCGAAGCCCATTTCCTTCAGGCGCGCGGCGCGCCAGTCGATCGGGCGGTCGCGCCACAGCATTTCGGCGCAGGCGGCAAGTTGAAAGGTCATCCTTCGGCTCCGTCGGGAAAATGGACGTTCACGAGATGTGGGTGGCCCGGCGGTCATGCCGGGCCACGCGGGGTCGGAACAGTGGAGGCCGTTCCGACAGGAAGACAATCCTCAGACGGTGCCGCCCAGGGTGGATTCCAGCTGCGCCATCTCCTGCCCGCCGGCCATAAGATCCTGCAGCTCTTCGGCGGTGATCTCGCCGCGTCGGGCGGTGCCAAGGGTCTTGCCGCGGTTCAGCACGGTGAACCGGTCGCCGACCGCCATCGCGTGCCGGACATTGTGGCTGATGAACACCACGCCCACGCCCTGCGAGCGCACCTTGTCGATGGTCGCAAGCACGTTGGCCGTCTGGCGCACGCCCAGGGCGCTGGTGGGCTCGTCCAGGATCAGAACCCTGGCGCCGAAGTGAACGGCACGCGCGATGGCAACGGTCTGCCGCTCTCCGCCCGACAGCGTGCCGACCGCCTGGTCGGGGGCGCGCAGGTTGATGCCCATCTTGCGCATCTCGGCCATGGTGACGCTATTGGCCTTCTCGACATCGAAGCGCCTGGTGAGACCCCAGCCCCTGGTCGGCTCTCGGCCCATGAAGAAGTTGCGCGCCACCGACATGAGCGGGATCATCGCGAGATCCTGGAAGACCGTGGCAATCCCGGCCTCCATCGCGTCGCGGGGGCTGGCGAAGGACATCGGCCTGCCCTCGAAGGCAATGGTCCCGCGGGTCGGCTTGTGAACGCCGGACATGGTCTTGATGAAGGTCGACTTGCCCGCGCCGTTGTCGCCAAGCAGGCAGTGGCATTCGCCGGGGCGGACATCGAAGCTGACCCCTGCAAGCGCGATGACGTTGCCGAAGTGCTTTTCGATATCGCGCAACTCGATGATCGGATTGGCGGATCCGGTGCCGCCATGATGAAAGGTGCTGTCTTCGGACATCTCAGCGTTCCCCCGTCACGCGCTTGCGGATGGCGTTGTTGAAGATGACGGCCAGCAGCAGCATCCCGCCAAGAAAGACCTGGAACCAGTCCTGATCAAAGCCGGTATAGGTCAGGCCGATCACGACCATGCCGAAGATGATCGAGCCGAAGAAGGCCCCGATGGCGCTGCCATAGCCACCGGTCAGCAGGCAGCCGCCGATGACGGCCGCGATGATCGCCTCGAACTCCTTCTGAAATCCGCGGCGGGCGTCGGTCGATCCGGCGTCCAGCACCTGCATCACGGCCAGAAGCGCGGCAGCGCCGGCGGTGACCATGAACAGCGAGATCTTGACCCGGCGCACCGGCACGCCGGAGTTGGCGGCGGCATTGCGGTCGCCGCCGGAGGCAAAGATCCAGTTGCCCGCCGGGGTGCGCAACAGAACCCAGGTCGCCAGGGCGGCAAGGCCGACGAACCACAGCACCTCTACCGGCACGCCCGGCACTTTCGGCTCGCCATTGGGGAAGGTCTCGATCCAGCCGCGCGCGGCGAGGGCGCGAAACAGCGTGCCGAATGCATCGCCCGCAAACAGCGGCGACAGCCAGTCATCGGCCGCCGCATCGCGCACGCCGCGCAACTGAGTGGAGCCGCCGGTGAGCCATTTCAGCCCGACCAGCGACAGGCCGCGCAGGATGAACAGGCCCGCCAGCGTGACGATGAACGACGGCAGTCCGGTGCGCAGCACGATCAGCCCGTTCGCCGCCCCGATCAGCGCCGCGACCGCCAGGGTGGCAGGAACCGCAACGATCAGGGGCAGGCCGAGGTTGACGACGCATGCGCCAAAGATCATCCCCGCAAAGGCCACCATCGAGCCGATGGAAAGATCGAACTCTCCGCCGATCATCAGCATCGCCGCCGCGATGGCAAGAACGCCAAGCTGCGCCGCCGGGGCCATGAAGTTCAGGATGCCCGACAGCGTGAACATCGCGTCATTGGCCGTCAGCAGAAAGAACACGGTGACCAGGACCAGTCCGGCAATCGCCCCGAGTTCGGGCCGCTTCATCAGCCGGGCCAGCAGCGGCTCGGTCCGCAACCGTTCATCAACGGCCGTGATATCGTCAGTTGGCATGACTTCCACCTCCCCCGGACAGTGTCAGCGGGGCGGCCCCGTGGTGCCGCCCCGTCGGTTTGCTCAGCGGATGCCCTGGGCCGACAGTTCCACCACCTGGGCGGCCTTGTCCGCGGTGATCAGGTTCGGGCCTGACGCCACGTTGCCGCCCGGCATCAGGCCGTAGTCGGCGTGCAGCGCAAGGAAATCGACGGCAAGGTAGCCTTGCAGGAACTGCTGCTGGTCGATGGCGAAGGCGGCATCGCCCGCGGCAACCGATTCAAGGAAGCTGGCCGACAGGTCGAACGAGGCAACCTTGATGGCGCCCTGACCCTTGCCCATCGCGACCACGGCGGCGACAGCGGGTTCGCCGGCAGTGCCGGCGCCCAGCGCCAGAACGGTGTCGATCGACGGATCGGATTGCAGGGCAGCCGTCACCTTGGACTGGATTTCCGCCGGGTCATTCGAGGTCGGCAGGACGGTCACATCGCCAAAACCGGCGGTGAAACCGGCGCAGCGCAGGTCAAGGCCGACGTTGCCAACCTCCTGGTTGACGCAGATGCCCTTCTTGCCGCCCATGTCCTTCAGCTTTTCGCCGGCGATGCGGCCGGTGACCTCTTCGTCCTGACCGATGTGCAAAAGCGCGCCAAGCCCCCTGGAGACATCCGACCCCGAGTTGATCGAGATCACCGGAATGCCCGCCGCCACCGCACGCTGGATCGACGGCCCGAGCGCATCGGCGTCGGGGATCGACACCACCAGCCCGTCGGGACCCTGGTTCACCGCCGCGTCGATCAGTTGCGCCATCGCGACCATGTCGAAGGTTTCCGGCGAGCGGTACTGGACCGATGCGCCGGTGTTCTTGGCCGCCATTTCGACGCCGTTCTTGACGACCGACCAGAACGGGTCGTTCGCCTGGCCATGGGCCACGACGATGATCTCGGCCGCCATGGCCGGGGCGGCAAGCGTCAAGGCGGTGGCCGTCATCAGGCCGGCAACAAGTTTCTTCATCGGTCTTCCTCCCTGGAAGGTTCGGGGTAAGGGCGGCCCAAGCGCGGCCGCCCGGTGTCCGGCAAGGCCGGATCGGATGGGGGCGGCGGTCAGCCGCCCAGCATGTCCCTGGTCACGGCGACGGTTTCGCCGGTCCTGGCCGATTGCGTGGCCGCTTCGGCAAGGGCCAGCGCGTTGATGCCGTCCTGCAAGGTGACGGGCAGCGCGGCGCCCGCGGTCACCGCCTGCACGAAGGCGTGCCACTCTGCCGCGTAGGCGGGCATGTAGCGTTCCAGGAAAAAGTAGGTCGGCTTGGCCCCGGTCACGCCTGCCACGGTGGATTTCACCACGGTGTTTTCCAGCATGTTCTGCGCCTGAAGCAGGCCCTCGGACCCCAGAAGTTCCAGCCGCTGGTCATAGCCATAGACCGCGCGGCGGCTGTTCTTGATCACCGCGATGCGGCCGTCGGCAAAATGCAGCGTCACCACGGCGGTATCGACATCGCCCGCCGCCCCGATGGCCGGATCGACGATCGAGGTGCCGACCGCCGACACCTTTGCCGGCACCGCCCCCATGACCCACATCGCCATGTCGAAATCGTGGATCATCATGTCGCGAAACAGCCCGCCCGAGACCTTGATGTAGGACAGCGGCGGCGGGGCCGGGTCGAAGGATGTCACCGACAAAAGCTCGGTCCTGCCGATCTCGCCCCTGTCGGCGGCGGCTTTCAGGGCGGCAAAGTTCGGATCGAACCGGCGGTTGAAGCCGATCATGACCGGCTTGCCGTGGCGGCCCGCGACCTGCTGGCAGCGGATCGCGCGCTCCAGTGACAGGTCCACCGGCTTTTCGCAAAGCACCGCCTTGCCCGCCGCGGTTGCGGCCTCGATCAGGGCGGAATGGGTGTCGGTCGAGGTGGCGATCAGCACCGCGTCGATGGCGGCATCGGCCAGGATCGCCTCGGTGGTCCGCGCCTGGGCACCATGCTCTGCCGCCAGCGTCGCCGCCGCTTCGGCGTTCACGTCCGATACCGCGGCAAGCGTGCTACCCGCATGACCGGCGATGGCCTTCGCATGAACATGGCCGATCCGTCCCGCGCCGAGCAGTCCAACCCTGAGCATCTTGAAATCCCCCCTCGCGGTCGGCTTGATTCGACCGCTTCGCAGAATGAATATTCCATATCACGCGCACGGGGGCAAGAAAATTCTGCACGCGGGTGCATCACAGTTTGCAGGGACGCGCTTTGCGGGTATGGGTTTTGGCAGGAGAACCAAATGACGGATCAGCTTCAGTCCGGATCACCGAAAAGCGTCACCGCCGACGATGTTGCCGCCATGGCGGGCGTTTCGCGCTGGACGGTCGCGCGGGCGTTCAAGAAGGCGGGCTCGATCTCGGCGAAAAGCCGCAAGCGGGTGATGGAGGCGGCCGAGACGCTTGGCTATGTTCCCGACCTGTCGGCCGCCAGCCTGGGGTCCGACCGCTCGAACCTGGTGGCGCTGCTGGTCGACGACTTTGACAACCCCCACAAGCTGGTCATGCTCGAACGCCTGACCCGCATCCTGCGCGAAGCAGGCTATGGCACGCTTCTGGTCAACATGCTGGGCGAGAAGGACGCACCCGAGGCGCTGCTGACGGCAAGCCAGCGGCGGGTCGACGCCGCGGTGCTGATCGGCACGCAGTTCGACGAGGGCATCCGTCGCACCGCCCTCGGCGCCCGCAGGGTAAAGAAACTGATCGTCTTTGCCAGGATGAGCCCCAGCCCCGACACAGTCTCGATCGGCTGCGACGACGTGACGGCGATGGAGGAGGTGACGCGCCATGTCCTGGCGCGCGGCTATCGGCGGCCGATGTATCTGGCCGGGCCGGATACCGAATCGACCAGATTGTTTCGCAAGGAGACCTTTCTGCGCGTCTGGTCCGCCGAACACCCCGGATCGGTTCCGGCCGTGATCCACGCACGAAGCTACAGTCTGGCCGACGGCCGGGACTGCGCGCTGGCTTTTCTTCGCAGGCTGTCGCGCGACACCCGTCCCGACGTCATCCTGTGCGAGAATGACGTTCTGGCCATGGGAGCGATGGACGCGATCCGCGCCGACCTGAAGCTTCGCGTGCCACAGGATATCGCCGTCACCGGCTTCGACGATATCCCGCTGGCCGCGTCACCCGCCTATGACCTGACCACCTATCGCCAGCCCATCACCGAAATGGCGCAGGCGCTGGTCCGTGTCCTCGGGACGGATGGAACCGCGCAGGGAACCATCCTGCCCGGACGGTTCGTCATCCGGGGCTCTGCCTGACCTGTCGGCCGAAGACCCGGCCAGGGACCGGCGCAGTCCGACCCGAGGGCCCGCCCTGCGGCGGGGCGCGCCGATCCGCTGCGCGCATGGTCCGGGGAGGGCAGCCACGGCGCCGAAGCGCATCGCCCCTCGCCGATGGACCGGATCAGCGGCCCAAGGCCCCGGGCGTGGCCCTCAGCACCGCGTCGATGGCGCGGGCCAGAAGGCCGGACCACAGCGCGACCTGTGCCTCGGTCTGCAACTGATCGTTGCAGACCTCGATCAGGCTGTGGCGCAGGCCGCGCGGTTCGGCGTGACGGGGGATGAACCAGTCGCCCGACTCCTCGATCCGGTAGGGCTGGTTGACGGCCAGCGTCAGGTCCGGACGCGCCCGGGCAATCGTCTCGACGAAGATCCGCGCGGCGCCCAGGTCGCGGCGGCATAGAAAGCCCGCGTCCCAGCGGCGCCTTTCGCCCCGGTGCATCTGCCGGGTGTAGGTGTGGACCGAAAAGGCGGCGCGGCGCGGCGCACGCGCAAAGCCCTCGGCAATCGCCGCGTCGAGCGGATCGAAAATCCGCGCCTTGCGCTGCGCCCGCGCCTCGGGGCCAAGCCGCTGGTTGCCCGGAATGGCCACATGGTCGCTGACCTCGGGGATCGATCCCGCCGATCCGGGCGGGCGGTTGCAGTCGATGACAAGGCGGCTGTAGCGTTGCAGGATCAGCGGCGCGCCCAGTGTCACCGCCAGCGACCGGGCCAGCCGCTCTGCGCCGATATCCCAGCCGATATGCAGATCGATCACCCCTTCGGACAGCCCCAGCCCGGCAAGCTGCGCCGGGATCGCCTGCCCGGCGTGTTCGCACAGCAGCAGGACCGGGCTTGCGCTGTCGGGATTGAGCCATTCGACCGGCGGCGGATCATCGTCAAGGCGCCCGCCCTGCCCGCGCATCCCGGCGGGCAGTGGGTGGCCGCGGTCCGGCGCCGGCTCATCGGCCATGCCTGTCGCCGCGCTCATGACCGGGTGGCACTTCTGGCCGGCAACAGGCCATCGGGCCGCCACAGCAGGGCCGCGATCACCAGGGCCAGCACGATGGCGTCGCGATAGGGCGACAGGCTGTCGGGCAGGAATGCCTGGGTCAGAACCTCAAGCGCCCCGATCACGAAACCGCCCAGAACCGCACCGCCCAGGCTGCCCAGACCGCCAAGCACGGTCGCGATGAACGCCTTGAGAACCGGGAAGAACCCCATCATCGGATCGACCGATCCGCGCTGTGCCGTCCAGATCACCGCCGCGATGCCGGCCAGCAGACCCGACAGGGCAAAGGCGATGGCAACCACGCGATTGGCCCGCACCCCCAGCAGTTTCAGCATCTCGAGGTCTTCGGCCGCCGCGCGCATCGCCATGCCGATTGCCGTGCGTCGCAGCACCAGCGACAGGCCGAGAAGCGAGGTGAAGGCCACGACAAGCGACACCGTCGGCACCACGCCGATCGTGGTGCCCGCGACCTGGTAGGTGCCCGACCATCCCGCAGGAAGCGAAATCGGAACCGGGCGGGCCGAGATCGCATTCTGGAAAACCACCTTGAGAATCTCCGAGACGGCGAAACTGGTGATCAGCAATGTCACCACATCCGCCCCCCGCATGGCGCGAAACGCCGTCCGCTCCAGTGTCAGCGCCATCACGACCGCGGCCGCGATGCCCACCACGAGGGCCGGGACCGGCGCCATGCCGAAGGCCAGCGACAGGAAGATCCCGTAGCCCCCGAAGGTCATGATGTCGCCATGGGCGAAATTGATCAGCCCGACGATGGAAAACACGATCGCCAGGCCAAGCGCCAGCATCGCATAGACCCCGCCCAGGCTGATCGCGTTGATCGTCTGTTGCAGTATCACATCCATCGGTCAGGCCGCCAGATAGGCTGCTTGCAGCAGCTTGTCGCTTTTCAGGTCCTGCGGCGGGCCGGCCGCGGCCACCACGCCATTGGCCAGCACCACGGCATGATCCGCCACGTCAAGCGCCAGCGCCGCGTTCTGCTCGACCAGAAGGATCGAGATGCCTTCGTCGCGCAACTCTTCGATGATGCCGAAAATCCTGTCCACCATCTGCGGGGCAAGCCCCAGGGACGGCTCGTCCATCAAGAGCAGGCGCGGCCCGCTCATCAGGGCGCGCGCCACCGCCAGCATCTGCTGCTCGCCCCCCGACAACAGCCCCGCCAGCTGCTTGCGCCGCTCGCCCAGAATCGGAAAACGCTCCATCATCGCCGCCTTGCGTGCCAGCGCCGTTGCGGCATCGCCGACGACAGAGCCGGCAAGCGTCAGGTTGTCCTCGACCGAAAGCGCCGAGAAGACCCGCCGCCCCTCGGGCGAGATCGCCACGCCCGCCCGCACGATGGCGTCGGGCGTGGCCCCGGTCATGTCGCGGCCAAAGATGAAAACCGACCCGCCCGCGATGCGCCGGGCCCCCGCGACCGCCATCACGGTCGACGTCTTGCCCGCGCCATTCGCCCCCAGAAGGGCGGTCACGCCGCCCCTGGCCGCGGTCAGGTCCACGCCGCGCACGGCCTGGACCGGACCGTATCGGACATCCAGCCCCCTGAGGGCGAGTGCGGTCTGCATCCTCGCGCGCCTTACGGTCTGGGCAGGGTTGCGGGGTCGGCCGTGGCGCGCAGGACGAATTCCTTGTCGCCCGCGCCGGTGATCCGCGCCACCACGACCTCGCGCAGCGGCATCCGGTCGGTTCCCTTGAAGGTGAAGTCGGACATCACGCCCTTGCCATTCTCGATCCCGGCCATCGCCGCGGCCACCGCGCGGGGCTCTGTCGTGCCGGCGGCGGCGACCGCCTGCTCGATCATATGGGCGATGTCGCAGCCGTTGACATAGTAGTTGTTGTCCGGTGTCGTGCCGGTGGCGGCGGTGAATTCCGCGATGAAACCGGCATAGGCCGAGCCTTCGTCCGGAAATCCGCCCGAAGTGTGCATCACCCCGTCGACCACGTCGCCGAGACCGCGCACCGTCGGGGTGTCAAGCACGTCGCCGCCCATCACCTGCGTGGCGACACCGGCCCCGCGCAGCGCCTTGATGAAGGCCGGGAAATCCGGCTCCCAGGCCCAGGTGACGATGACATCCGGCTGCGGCTCGGCCGCCTTGATCGTGGTCACGATGGCGGAAAAGTCGGGCTGGTTCAGGGAATAGTTCGAGGTGCCGACGATCGTGCCGCCGAGCGCCTCGAAGGCGGTGCCGAAATACTCGGGTCCGCCAAGCGTGTAGGCGCTGTCGGGGGATTTCACCAGGTAGACCTTCGCGAAACCCTGTTCGCGCGCATAGGCCGCCAGCACCGCCGCCTGCTGGTTGTCCGCCGGATAGCTGCCGAAGACATGATCGCCGACCTGGGTCAGCACCGGCGCCGTGCCGGCAAAGGTCATGGTCGGGATGCCGTCGGCCATGGTGATCTGCGCCGCCGCGATGGTCGGGTCCGCATCCGCCGACGAGACGATGAACTGCGCCCCGTCGTCGATCATTTCCTGAACCACCTTGACGCCCTCGGCGATATCGGACCGCGTGTCCTTGACGATGGTCCTGACCGGATGGGTGCCGTTCAGCCCGCCATTGGCGTTCATCTTGTCGATGCAGAACTGAAAGCCGGCATAGGCCGGCCCGTCATAGGGCGCCAGATAGCCCGATTGCGCCGACATCACGCCGATCACATAGTCCTCGGCGCCGGCCGCGCCGGCAAGCACCATGGCGCTGGTGGTGGTCAAGAGCAGCGTTCTGAAGGTCATTGTCTCACTCCTTGTCTGGGGGTTGTTTCTTCTTCGGTAGCGGCGACGGCCGCGGCAGTGCGCCCGCGGCCGATATAGGCCTCGATCACGGCAGGATCGGCACGCACGTCTTCGGGCCTGCCCTGCGCGATCAGGGTGCCGCGGTTCATCACGACCGTCCAGTTGGACAGCCGGTTGACGAAGCGCAGGTCATGGTCGATCAGCAGGATCCCGATGCCGCGCGTGTCGCGTATCCGGATCAGCCGGTCGGCAAGGTCATCGGTCTCGGCCGGGTTCATCCCCGCGGCCGGCTCGTCCAGCAACAGGATCGCCGGGTCCTGGACCAGCGACCGGGCAACCTCCAGCCGCTTGCGCGCACCATAGGGCAGCGCCTCTGCCCGGGTCGCGGCCAGGGCGCCCAGATCGAAGGCGTCCAGTTCCCGCAAGGTGACCGCCGCCGCATCCCTGCCGCGATGCCCCGCCGCCAGGGCCGCGACCAGCACGTTCTCATAGACCGTCAGACCCCGGAACAGCCTGAGATTCTGAAAGCTGCGCGAGATGCCGGCGCGCGCGACCGCCTCGCGCGAGATCTTGCCAAGATCCCTGCCCGACAAGAGGGTCCGGCCCGCATCCGCCGCATACTGGCGCGTGATCAGGTTGACCAGGGTGGATTTCCCGGCCCCGTTCGGCCCGATCAGCCCGGTGACGCGGCCCGTGGGCGCCTCGAAGCTCATGTCGACAACGGCCTTCACCCCGGCAAAGCTCTTGGACAGGCCCTCGGCGACAAGGATCGCGTCCGGCACCGGGGGCGGCGACGCGGCAGGGACGGTCCGCGCGGTGATCCGGTCGAAGATCCGCGCCCCTGCCCCCGGTCCCAGTTCGAAACTGCCGACCAGTCCCATGGGGCGCAGCCAGATCACCAGAAGGATCGCCAGGCCAAGCGCCACCGTCGTCAGCCCGAAGACCGCGGGCAAGGCGAAGCCGAGCAGATCGCCGCCGCCCTCGAATTGCCGGACGCCGTCCTGCAGCAGCGTCACCCCGATCACCCCGGCGACCGCGCCGCCGACCGACGCCATCCCGCCGACGATCATCATCGCGATATGGGCAAAGACCAGCGACAGGTAGAAGGACGCCGGCGAGAACGCGCCCAGCATGTGCCCGTAAAGCGCACCCGCGACGGCGCAGAGCGCCCCCGACAGGCACCAGCCGACGAACCGGGTGCGCCGCGGGTTGATCCCCAGCGCCGCCGCCGCATCGGCATCGTCGCGCGCCGCGCGCGAAAACAGCCCCATCGCGCTTTCGCGGTAGGCCCGCGCCACGATGATGAACGCCACCGCCGCCCCGAAGGCAAGCGGCAGGTCGACAACCCGCGGCACACCGAAAAACGTCTGGCTGCCGCGGGTGATCTCGCGGGCGCCGACCGCGACGCCATGGGTGATGATCAGCAGCCCGAGCGAGGCGATCGCCGCCGACGCCCCGACCAGGCGCGCGATCGCGGCGCCGCTCAGCGCGGCAAAGACCAGCCCGGCAAGAGCCACGACCGGCAGCGCCATCCACAACGACAACTCGTGCCCGGCCAGAAACCCCGGCAGGGCGGGAAGGGCGCTGCGCTGAACACTGGCGGGCATGGTCAGGATACCCGACAGATAGGCCCCGATCGCCATGAAGGCGCCATGCCCGAAGGACACGGTGCCGGTGTTGCCGCAAAACACGCCCAGCGCGACAACCGCCGCGACATTGACGCACATCTGCACGGCGATCCGCTCGCCGGCGCGTCCGAATACCAGCGTCAGCAGCGCGACAACCACCCCCAGCAACCCCAGACAGACCAGCGTGCGGGCAAGGTTCGCAGCCCTCAGCCGGGCCGGATGGGCCAGAAGGGCCGCATCACTCATGCAGGCAACCGGCTGTCGTCCGCCGCCCCGGTCCCTTGCGCCAGCTCGTCCAGCAGCGCCCGGGTCGTCACCTGACGGCAATAGCCCCTGATCGTGCGCAGCGACTGGTCGTGCCGCTCCTGGGAATAGGTCAGGCAGGCATCGGTGACCTGGGTCACCAGATAGCCCAGATCACAGGCATCGCGGATAGCACTTTCGACGCATTGGTCGGTGATCAGGCCGCTCAGCACCAGCTGACGCACCCCGAGATTGCGCAGCACATAGTCGATATGGGTCGACACGAACACCGAGGACGAGGATTTGGGAAAGACGATCTCGTCCTCGCCCGGCGCGATCTCGTCGATCACCTTGCCATCCCACGAGCCCTTTGGCACGTTGAACCCGGTGATCTTGTAGTCGAGGCTGCGATCCCGGCCATCCCTGGTCAGGCTTTCGATGGTGGTATAGAGCACCTCGACACCCGCCGCACGGCACCCGGCCTGAAGCCTTTGCATGTTGGGGATCACGCGCGTCTTCAGCTGATCGAAGAACCAGCCATATCCCGCATCGAACTCGGCGTCCGACAGATGGCCGAACTCTGCCCCGTCACGCCGGGCGCAGAAATTCTGCACGTCGATGAACAGAAGCGCGGATTGCGCCGGCACCAGCGGCACCTCGCGCGTCAGGATCGGGTCAGGGCGTTCCGGCATGTCATGCACACTTCCGTAAGGGGGGGGAGCGGACGTTCGGATCAGGGGAACGAAGCAATTCGGATGCGCGGCCCCTGAGACCATCCGCCGCAGGGCATGGCCTGAAGGAAACGAAACTGTAATTTCATTGTCAATAAAAATTGTTGACGTGAAATTATAATTCACACACCTTCGCGCAAACCGAAGGCAGTCAGCCCGCCATGATGATCCGTGAGCGCATCGAGAAAGCCGCCGAATCCCTGACCCTGGGGGAGCGCAAGCTGGCGGCCGCCATCCTGTCGGATTATCCGTTTTCCGGCCTGTCGCCCATTCACGAACTGGCCAGACGTTCCGAGGTCTCCGCCCCCTCCATCTCGCGGTTCGTCACCAAGATCGGGCTGGACGGCTATCAGGAATTCCAGCGCGAACTGATTTCCGAACTCAAGCAGGGGCTGCGCTCGCCGCTGGACCTGCATGCGCCGGGCCGCCCGGTCGAAGGCGGGTTCCTGAAGGATTTCATCGCCAAGTCGACCTCGCAGATGGCCATCGCGGCGGATGCCATCACCGAAGAGCAATTCATCCGGATCTGCACGCTGCTGACCGATCCGAAGCGGCGCATCTATGTGCTGGGCGGGCGCATCAGCGACACGATTGCCAGGCACCTGACCTTTCACCTGCGCCTGATCCGCAAGGATGTCTTTCATCTGCCCGGCAATCCCGAAATATGGCCCGACGACCTGCTGCGCATGCGGCAGGGCGATATCCTCTACCTGGTCGATTTCCGCCGCTACGAACCGCTACTGGAGCAGCTGGCGAACCGGGCAGCCGCGTCGCGAAACGTGCGCATCGTGCTGATGACCGACAAGTGGATCTCGCCGATCGCACGGCACGCCCACGAGGTGATGCCGGTCCCGATCGACAGCGGCACCCTGTGGGACACCTATTCGGCCGCCCTGGCGGTGACCGAAGCGATCGTGACCCGTATCGCGGAACACAACTGGGACAAGACGCGGGCCCGGATGCAGGCCTGGGAAAAGCTGAGACCGACAGCAAAGGACGAGCCGACATGACCCCTGTGCCGCTGATTTTCGCAGCCGTCTCCGACATTGCCGGCAAGGTGCGGGGCAAGGCCTTTCCTGCCGATCAGCTGGACCGGCGCCTGTTGCGCGGTCTGGGCTGGACCCCGACCAATGTGCAGATCACCTGTTTCGACCGGATCGCGGAAACCCCCTTTGGCGCGCTGGGCGACCTGCTGATGATCCCCGATCCCGAGGCCGCCGCCAAGGTCAGCTTTGCGGATGGCCACACCGAACATTTCATGATGAGCGACATCACCACGCTGGACGGCGCGCCATGGGATTTCTGCATGCGCTCCTTGCTCAGGACCGCGCTCGAACGGCTGCATGACGTGGCCGGCGTTCACCTGATCTGTGCCTTCGAGCATGAATTTCAGGTCAAGTCCCGCCCGGCACCGGCAAATCAGGCCTACAGCCGCGAGGGATTCGAGCTTCAGCGCAATCTGTGCGAAACCCTGATGGCCGCGCTCAAATCCGCCGGGCTGGTGCCGGACAGCATCATGAAGGAATACGGCCCCGGCCAGTATGAGGCAGTCGTCGCCCCGGCCAAAGGGCTGCGCGCCGCCGATCAGGCGGTGATCCTGCGCGAACTGACCCGCTCGGCCGCGCGCTCGCTGGGCGAGGAGGCGACCTTTACCCCGATCCGTGACATTGCCAGCGTCGGCAACGGCGTGCATGTGCACATGAGTTTCGTCGATGATGACGACATGCCCGTCACCCATGACGAAAACGGGCCCTGCGGGATGTCCGCGCTGACCGATGCCTTCGCCGCGGGGATTCTGAAATACCTGCCCCATATCGTCGCGCTGACCGCGCCATCGGTGATTTCCTACGCGCGACTGACGCCGCATCGCTGGTCTGCCGCCTACAACAACCTCGGGTTTCGCGACCGCGAGGCATCGTTGCGGGTCTGTCCCGTCACCGCCCGGGATCCGGCATCGATCGCGCGGCAGTTCAACATCGAATACCGCGCCGCCGATGCCGCAGCCTCGCCCTATCTGGCGCTGGCCGCGATCGTCCATGCCGGAACCCAGGGGATCGTTGACGGGCTCAGGGCCCCGGCCCCGACCGAAGAAGACCTGTCGCTGCTTTCGGCAGAGGATCTGCATGCGCGCGGCTTTGTCCGGTTGCCCGAAACGCTCGAACGCGCGCTTGATGCCTTTGCCGCGGACCCGGTCGTGACAGGCTGGTTCCCGGCGCCCTTTGCCGCCGTCTACCGCGCGCACAAGACCGCCGAAATCGCGCATCTGGCCGATATGGACACCCCGGCGCGCTGTGCCGCCTATGAGGACACCTATTAGCCTGCCGACATGCGGAAGACGGCAGGAAGGCGGTCAGGCAGGGCCCGCAACGCCCGGTCGCGTCATGGCCCCGGGGGGCAAGGCGGGTCATCGGCCCGGCCGCGGCAGGCGGGCAAGGCTGGGGGCCAAGGCTGTGCGGCTTCGACGCGATCTGACCCATTGCGGCAGCGCGCGCATGCCGCTATAGACCGCTTGTCGCGGGCACCCGTAGCTCAGCTGGATAGAGTGTCGCCCTCCGAAGGCGAAGGTCACAGGTTCGAATCCTGTCGGGTGCGCCAAATCCCATCTTTCCCGTGCCGGTTTCCGGCCAGACCCGGCAGTCGGCGCCGCGCGGGTTTCCCGCCGGCGGGCCGCCATCGGGATCACAGCCGGTCCCTCAGCCCGTACCAGCCATAGGCCAGATGCATCAGCGCGCGGCGATGGCGGCCGAAGGGCAGCCGGGGCGGCACCGTGGCCATCACCGCCGGCACCGCCGGCCCCGTGCCGCCGGCCAGCCCGGCCAGCAGCCGCCCGGCATAGGTGCCCATGGCGACGCCGTTGCCGTGCCAGGCAAAGCCCGCCCAGGCATTCGGCCAGTCGCCGATCGGGCCGACATGGGGCAGGAAATCGCGCGCGAGACAGACGAGGCCCGACCAGTAATGCGGCGTCTCGACCCCGGCCCAGGCCGGGAACATCGCCTGAAAGTCGCGCCGCACCGCGGCCCGCATCGCGCCTTGCGCCGGCGCCGAGGCACTGACCCCGCCGCGCATCCCGAAAAGGAAGCGGTTGTCCGGCATCAGGCGGAAGTAGTGCAGCAGGTGGCGGGTGTCATAGGCCATGTCGCGGCTGGTCCAGCCCTGTGCGGCGATCTCGGCCGGCGTCAGCGGCCGGGTGACGAGGACCGCCGATTGCGCCGGCAGATAGCGCGCCCGCATCCAGTCGGGCAGATCGTCGCTCGAATAGCCGTTGGTGGCGAGGATCAGCCGCGCGGCGCGCAACTGGCCGCCGGGCGTGGTCAGCAGATAGCCGCCCTGGCCATCCGGGGTGATCGCGGTGACCGGGCTCTGCTCGAATATCCGCGCCCCGGCGGCGCGCGCCGCACCCGCAAGGCCAAGCGCGTATTTCAGCGGGTTGAGCGCAAAGCCCCGGCCCATGCGGACCGCGCCGTGAAACCCCGCACCGCCCAGCCCCGCCGCCGCCAGATCCGCCGCCTCGATCACCTCGACCTCGGTGCGGTAGCGCGCCGCCAGCGCCCCTGCCCCGGCGCGCATCAAGGCCATCTCGCGCGGGCGGTGGGCCAGCGCCACCTCGCCCTGCGAATGGCGGTCGATGTCGATCGCATGGGTCGCGGCCAGCTCCGCCACCAGGTCGATCGCCTCGATCTGGGCGCGGTGCCAGTCGTCAAGGCCCGCCGCACCGAAGCGTGCGGCGATCGCCGCGTCATCGGCCTTGGCGCCGCCGATGCAGCAAAAACCGCCGTTGCGCCCCGAGGCGCCCCAGCCGACCGTTTCGGCCTCGAGCACCGCGACATCGGCGCCGGCACCCCCGGCCAGATGCAGCGCCGCCGAGAGCCCGGCATAGCCGGCGCCGATGATCGCGACATCGGCCCGCGCCGCACCTTCCAGCGCCGGCGACGGCGCCGGGCGCGGCGCGCTCCGGTCCCACCAGCAATCGGCCACCGGGCCGGGCCCGTAGGCGTGATCCTCGTAGATGCGCCGCATCACCCCACCCCTTGCCGGCCGCGCGCCCGTCAGGTCCGCGCCGCCGCCTGTTCATCCGCCCGCTGCCGCGCAACCGCGCGTTTGGACAGCAGCGAGGTGATGATCACCCCAACCGTGACGATCGATATCATGATCGTCGACAGCGCGTTGATCTCGGGGCTGACGCCGAGGCGCACCGAGGAGAAGATCTTCATCGGCAGCGTCGTCGCCGAGGGCCCGGCCGCGAAGGAAGCGATCACCAGATCGTCAAGCGACAGGGTGAAGGCCAGAAGCCAGCCCGAGATCACCGCCGGCGCGATGATCGGCAGCGTCACCGAGAAGAAGGCGTCAAGCGGCGTGCAGCCAAGGTCGAGCGCCGCCTCTTCCAGCGACTTGTCGAAGGTGACCAGCCGCGACGAGACCACGACCGAGACATAGCACATGGTGAAGGTGGTATGCGCCAGCACGATGGTGAAGATGCCGCGATCCAGCCCGATCGAGATGAAGAGCAGCAGCAGCGACAGGCCGGTGATCACCTCGGGCATCACCAGGGGCGCATAGATCATCCCGGAAAACAGCGTCCGCCCCATGAAGCGACCGCCGCGCACCAGAACATGCGCCGCCATCGTGCCCAGCACCGCCGCCAGCGTCGAGGACATCAGCGCCACCTTCAGCGTGACCCAGGCGGCAGAGAGAAAGGCGTCATTGCCCAGAAGCTCGCCATACCATTTGGTCGAGAACCCGGCCCAGACCGTCACCAGTTTCGATTCGTTGAAGCTGTAGATGACCAGGATCAGCATCGGCACATAGAGAAACGCGAAGCCCAGCGTCAGCGAGGTCGCGTTGAACCAGGAAAAGCGGCGGTTCACTGGTCGGCCTCCCTCTGTCTTTGCTCGTTGCGCTGGAAAAGGATGATCGGCACGATCAGCAGCAATAGAAGCACCACCGCCACCGCCGAGGCCACCGGCCAGTCGCGGTTGGAAAAGAACTCCTCCCACAGGACCTTGCCGATCATCAGCGTGCGCGACCCGCCAAGGATCGAGGGGATGACAAACTCGCCCAGGGCCGGGATGAAGACCAGAAAGCAGCCGGCGATGACGCCGGGCCGCGACAGCGGCAGCGTGACCAGCCAGAAGGCCGAGATCCGCGAACAGCCCAGATCCTCGGCCGCCTCGATCAGCGATCCGTCCATCTTTTCCAGCGCCGCATAGATCGGCAGCACCATGAACGGCAGATAGGTGTAGACGATGCCGATATAGACCGCCGTCGTGGTGTTCATGATCGCCAGCGGCGTGCTGCTGAGCCCGGACCAGAGCAGGAACTGGTTGAGGAACCCCTCGTTCGACAGGATGCCGATCCAAGAATAGACCCGGATCAGGAACGATGTCCAGAACGGCAGGATGATCAGCATCATCAGCGTCGGGCGCCATTCGTCCGAGGCCTGCGCCATGGCGTAGGCGATCGGATAGCCGACCAGCAGGGCGATCACCGTCGAGATGGCGGCGATCTGCAGGCTGGACAGATAGGCCTTCCAGTAAAGCGCGTCCTCGGTCAGGAAGACGAAGTTTTCCAGGTCGAGGCCGGCCCAGAAATCCTTCACCCCCTGCCAGCCGGCGGCCAGGTCGAGAACCGGCGTGTAGGGCGGGATCGACACCGCGGTATCCGACAGCGCGATCTTCAGGACGATGAAGAACGGCACCAGAAAGAGCGCCAGCAGCCAAAGATAGGGCAGGCCGATCACGAAAAGCCGGCGGGGGTTCATCGCGCGATCCTCCTCAGTCCAGCAGGACGACGCCGGCGGTCTCGGTGAAGGACAGCCAGACCCGGTCGTCCCAGGTGAAGCTGCGCCGCGCCAGACGCCGGTCGTTGGTGACCTGCGATTTCATGATCCGGCCACCGGCCAGCTGCACCTTGTAGGTCGAGATGTTGCCGAGATAGGCGATGTCGAGGATCTGCCCCTCGACGACATTGGCGCGCCCCTCGGGCGGCTCGGCCGAGATCGCCACCTTCTCGGGCCGGATGGCGAAATGCACCGCGGTCCCCGGCGCGATGCCCTCGGTGGCGGTGGCATGGATCGGCGGCTGGCCCTCGGCCCAGTCGATCGCATAGCGCCCGCCGCCCTGCGCCGTGGCACGGCCCTGAACCAGGTTCACATCGCCGATGAAGTCGGCGACATAGACCGAATTCGGCGTCTCGTAGATGCGGTCGGGGGTGTCGACCTGGATCATCTTGCCATGGTCCATCACCGCGACCCGGCTGGCCACCGTCATCGCCTCTTCCTGGTCATGGGTGACGATGACGAAGGTGGTGCCGGTCTTTTCCTGGATGTCCATCAGCTCGAACTGGGTTTCCTGGCGCAGCTTCTTGTCAAGCGCGCCAAGCGGTTCGTCGAGCAGCAACAGCTTCGGCGCCTTGGCCAGGCTGCGCGCCAGCGCCACCCGCTGGCGCTGCCCGCCCGAGATCTGGTGCGGCTTGCGCTTGCCGAATTTTTCCAACCGGGTCAGCCGCAGCATCTCCTCGACCCGGGCCGGGATCTGGTCGCGCGGCATGTCGGAGCGTTTCAGCCCGAAGGCGATGTTGTCCCAGACCGTCAGATGCGGGAAAAGCGCGTAGGACTGGAACATCATGTTGGTGGCCCGCTTGTTCGGCGGGATCGGCGCGATATCGACCCCGTCGAGCAGGATCGTGCCTTCGCTCACCGTCTCGAAGCCGGCGAGCATCCGCATCAGGGTGGTCTTGCCGCAGCCCGAGGGGCCAAGCAGCGCGAAGAACTCGCGCCGGAAGATGTCGACGGTCAGGTTGTCGATGGCGACGAATTCGCCGAATTTCTTGGTGACATTGCGGAACTGGATCAGCGGCTTGGCGTCGGGATCGTTCCAGGGGGCGAAGACCGGCCGGTCGGCGCCAGCGGGTTTGACGGCTTCAGGCTTGGCGGCAGGCGTCGGGTCAGGTTGCGCCATGATGTCCCTCGGGTTGGATAAGGATCGGCCCCGCACCGGTTGGCTGCGGGGCCGCTGTCCGTGCTACCGGGCCTCAGGTGCCCGATTTCACCCGCGTCCAGAGCCGCGTCACATCGCGGTTCAGCTTCGCGTCATAGGGCGAGGTGGTGTAGAGGTTGGCCACCGTGGCCTCATCGGGATAGATCGCGGTATCGCCGATCACGTCCTCGGCCAGGAACTCCTGGCTCGCCTTGTTGCCGTTGGCGTAATAGACATAGTTCGAGGCCGCCGCGGCGTTCTCGGCGTCAAGGATGAAGTTGATGAACTTCAAGGCTCCCGACGGATTCGGCGCGTCGGTCGGGATTGCCAACTGGTCGAACCACATCAGCGCCCCTTCCTTGGGGATGTGATATTCGATCTCGGCGCCGTTGTCGGCCTCGGCGGCGCGGTCGCGCGCCTGCAGGATATCGCCCGACCAGCCGAAGGCGACGCAGATGTCGCCGTTGGCCAGCGCGTTGATGTATTCCGAGGAATGGAACTTCAACACATAAGGCGCGATCGCGGTCAGCACCGGCTCGGCCTTGGCGATGGTCTCGGCGTCCTGGGCATCGGGGTTCTCGCCGAGGTATTTCAGCGCCGCCGGAATAAGCTCGGTCGGCGCGTCAAGGAAATGCACGCCGCAACCCGCCAGCTTTTCCATGTTCGCCGGATCGAAGATCAGCGCCAGCGAATTGACCGGCGCATCCTCGCCCAGCACCTCTTTCACCTTGCCGACATTGATGCCGATGCCGGTGGTGCCCCACATGTAGTTGATCGAGTATTCGTTGCCCGGATCGTATTTCGCGGTCCGCGCCTGGATCGCGTCCCAGGCATTGGCCAGGTTCGGCAGCTGCGCCTTGTCCAGCTTCTGGAAAGCGCCAGCCGAGATCTGGCGCTGCAGGAAGGTGCCGGTCGGCACCACCACGTCATAGCCCGACGATCCCGCCAGCATCTTGGTTTCCAGAAGCTCGTTGGAATCGAAGACGTCATAGACCAGGTCGATCCCGGTCTCGGCCTCGAACTTTTCCAGCAGGCTTTCGTCGATGTAGTCGGACCAGTTGTAGACCCGAACCTCTTCGGCGCCGGCGGCACTTGCCGCGATCACCAGGGTGGCGAGCGTCAGGCCAGCCGCCTTCATTCGATTTCCTTGCATCCCCATGCACTCCTTGTTGTGACCCGGATCGCTGGGCGCGGCCCGGCAAATCTTGCCTTTGCGACAATGGTGCGATATTTTGATCAAATTATCGGACTCAAATCAACACCCTTGTTGCACTTTCCTAGCATGCCGAATATCGGGCGTCTGGCAATCTTGGCGTTGGAAGGCGAATGGAAAAACCGCGCGAAACCCCCGAAGCGCCCAGAGAAGCGCCCAGAAAAGTCCCTTCGCACGAGGTGACCTACTGCCGTTTGCGCGACATGATCCTGTTCGGACAGCTTGCGCCCGGCCAGGCGGTGACGATCCAGGGGCTGACCGCGACGCTCGGCGCCGGCATGACCCCGGTGCGCGAGGCGATTCGGCGGCTGACCGCCGAGGGGGCGCTTGATCTGCAGGACAACCGCCGGGTCTCGGTTCCGGTGCTGACGGCGGGGCAGATGGACGAACTGGCCTTTGCCCGCCTGACGCTGGAGCCGCGGCTGGCCGAACTGGCCTGCCCGCGCATGACCGGCACCGATATCGCCGCGCTGGAGCAGATCGACGCCGAGGTCAACGCCGCGATCCGCACCGGTGATGTCGCCCGCTACCTGCACGGCAACTACCGCTTCCACTTCGCGATCTACGACCGCGCCGGGGCACCGATCCTGCTGGCAATCGTGCAGTCGCTGTGGCTGCGCTTCGGCCCCTCGCTTCGCGTCGTCTGCGGACGCCAGGGCACCTCGAACCTGCCCGACCGCCATGAAGAGGCGCTGGCCGCGATGCGCGCGGGCGATGCCCCGGCGCTGGCCGACGCCATCGCCGAGGATATCCGCCAGGGCATCAGCCAGGTGACCCTGCAGGGCGCATCCGTCACCGCCGCGCCGGTCGACCGGCGCCAGGATGCGGAAATATGATCAAATTCGATTGACAGTCGCGAATTTGATCATATCCTGAAACCCGCCCGACCAGGGATCCACCGGTGCCGGCCGCTCCCGGCCCGCACCACGGATCGCCCGTCTCGCCCTGTCTCGCCCGGAAGGACCCCGACCATGACCCAGATCACCAACCACATGCCCACCGCGGCGCTGCAGGCGCTGGACGCCGCCCATCACATGCATCCCTTCACCGAGGATGCGGCGCTGGCCAGGAAGGGCGCGCGGATCATCACCCGAGGCCAGGGCGTCTGGCTGACCGACAGCGAGGGCAACCGCATCCTCGACGGCATGGCCGGGCTCTGGTGCGTCAATATCGGCTATGGCCGCAAGGAGCTTGCCGAGGTCGCCGCGCGCCAGATCGAGGAGCTGTGCTATTACAACACCTTCTTCCAGACCAGCCATGTCCCCGCCATCGCGCTGGCCGCGAAGATCGCCGAACTGGCGCCCGGCGATCTGAACCATGTCTTCTATGCCGGCTCGGGGTCGGAGGCGAACGACACCAACATCCGCCTTGTGCGCCGCTACTGGGACGTCAAGGGCCAGCCGGAGCGGAGCGTCATCATCTCGCGCCACAACGCCTATCACGGCTCGACCATGGGCGGCGCCTCGCTTGGCGGCATGGCGGGAATGCACGCCCAGGGCGGGCTGCCGATCCCCGGCATCGTCCATATCGGCCAGCCGCACTGGTACGGCGAGGGCGGCGAGATGACGCCGGATGCCTTCGGCCTGATGCGCGCCCGCGAGCTTGAGGCGAAGATCGAGGAGATCGGGCCCGACCGCGTCGCCGCCTTCATCGGCGAGCCGGTGCAGGGGGCCGGCGGGGTGATCATCCCGCCCGCGACCTACTGGCCCGAGATCCAGCGGATCTGCGACAAATACGGCATCCTCCTGATCGCCGACGAGGTCATCACCGGCTTTGGCCGCACCGGCAACTGGTTCGGCAGCCAGACCTTCGGCATCCGCCCCCATATCATGACCATCGCCAAGGGCCTGTCGTCGGGCTACGCGCCGATCGGCGGCTCGATCATCTGCGACGAGGTCTATCACACGGTCGCCGGCTCGGGCGAGGATTTCAACCACGGCTACACCTACAGCGGCCACCCGGTCGCCGCCGCCGTGGCGCTCAGGAACCTCGAACTGCTGCAGGACGAGGGCATCGTCGAGCATGTCCGGACCGTGGCGAATCCCTATCTTGCCGAACGCTGGCAGGCGCTTGCCGATCATCCGCTGGTCGGCGAGGCCAGCCTGGTCGGCCTGATGGGCTCGATCGCGCTGACGCCCGACAAGGCGCGCCGCGCGCCCTTTGCCGCCGAGGCCGGCACCGTCGGCTTTCGCTGCCGCGAGCGCTGCTTTGCCAACAATCTGGTGATGCGCCATGTCGGCGACCGGATGATCATCGCGCCGCCCTTGGTGATCACCCCGGCCGAGATCGACACGCTGATCGAGCGGGCGACGCGGTCGCTTGACGAATGCCATGCCGGCCTGAAGTCCGACGGGCTTCTGACGGCGGCCTGATGGCGCGGCTCGACGTTCTGACCGCCAACGACCGGGCGGGGGAATACCCGGCCTCGTGGTATGCCGAGACGGCGGCACCGCTGGCGCCCTTTCCGGCGGCTGCGGGCGCGATGCGTGCCGATGTCTGCATCATCGGTGCCGGTTTCACCGGGCTTTCGGCGGCGCTGCACCTGGCGGAACGCGGCTTTGACGTGATCGTGCTCGACGCCCACCGGGTCGGCTGGGGCGCGTCGGGACGCAACGGCGGCCAGGTCGGCACCGGCCAGCGGCTGGAGCAGGAGGCGCTGGAGCGGATGCTGGGCCGGGGCCATGCCCGGGCATTGTGGGACCTGGCGCAGGAGGCGGTGGCGCTGACCAAGGCGCTCGCGGCCGAGCACGCGCCCGAGGCCGGCTGGGCCGACGGGATCATCCATGCCTGCCACCGGGCGCGCCTTGTTCCCCATGCCCGCGCCCATGCCGAGCGGATGGCGCGCGACTACGGCTATGACCTGATACGGCCGCTCGGGCGCGACGAGATGCGCGCGCTCATAGGCTCTCCGGCCTATCACGGCGGCGACATCGACATGGGCGGCGGGCATCTGCATCCTTTGCGCTATGCGCTCGGGCTGGCCCGCGCGGCGGCGGCGAAGGGCGTGCGCATCCACGAACACTCGACGGTGCGCCGGATCGACACGGCCGATCCGGCGGTGGTCGAGACCGACGGCGCGCGGATCACCGCGTCCCATGTCCTTCTCGCCTGCAACGGCTATATCGGCGATCTTGACCGGCGCACCGCCGCCCGGGTCATGCCGATCAACAATTTCATCGTCGCGACCGAACCTCTTGACCCGCAGCTGCGCCAGAGCGTCCTGCGCGCCAACCACGCGGTCGCCGACACGAAGTTCGTGATCAACTACTTTCGCCTGTCCGAGGACGGCCGGCTGCTGTTCGGCGGCGCGGAAAGCTATGGCTACCGCTTTCCCGACATCGCCCGGCTGGTGCGGGGGCCGATGCTGGAGATCTTCCCGCAGCTCGGCGCGGCGAAGATCACCCATGCCTGGGGCGGCACGCTTGGCATCACCCTCAACCGGATGCCGCATTTCGAGCCGCTGCGCGGCAATATCCTTGCCGCCTCGGGCTATAGCGGCCATGGCGTGGCGCTGGCCACGCTTGGCGGCAAGCTTGCCGCCGAGGCGATCGCCGGCCAGGCCGAGCGCTTCGACCTGATGGCCCGGGTGCCGACCCGGCCCTTTCCCGGCGGAGCGGCGCTGCGCTGGCCGCTGCTGGTGCTGGCGATGGCCTGGTTCTCGCTGCGCGACCGGCTTTGAGGCGGCCAGGGCGGGGGGCAGCCAGGGCGGGGGGCAGCCAGGGCGGGGGGCAGCCAGGGCGGGGGGCAGCCAGGGCGGGGGGCGCCGCCCCCCGGGCCTTGCGGCCTCCCCCCGGGGTATTTCGGCAACGAAGAAGCACGGGGGCTGGTGGCGATCAGCGGTTCTTCGGTGACATCGGTCGCCCCGGGCAGGACGCCGGGGAAGCGGGCCGCAGATGCGCGGGCCGGCCGATCGGCGCGGATCGCAAAGCCTACCGGCACAGGTCCGCGACGACCCCTTCGATGAAGCGCCAGCCGGCGGTGAACTCGGCAACCTCGATGTATTCGTCGGCCTGATGCGCCTGGGCGATGTCGCCCGGGCCGCAGACCACGGTGGACCAGCCGGCCTTCTGGAAATGCCCCGCCTCGGTGCCGTAGCTGACGACATGGGTGCCGTTGTCGCCGGTGATGCTGCGCACCAGCCGCTCGGCCGCGCCGCCGGCCTCGGGCACCAGCGGCGGCACGTCGAAGGCCCGGGTCAGGGTGATGCCGGCCTCGGGGCGCACCGCGCGCATCATTGCCGCGACCTCGTCCACCCTGGCCTGGTAGGCGGCGGCCCAGGCCTCGGGGTCCTCGCCCGGCACGACGCGGAAATCGAGGCCCATCACGCAGTCCTCGGCGGTGATGTTATGGGCGGTGCCGCCCTTGATCTGGCCGACATGGACCGTGGTCCACGGCGGCACGAAGGCGGCGGCGAGCGGGCCGGGCACCGCCCCCCGGTTCGCGGCGTTCTGCGCATTGGCCCAGTCGATCAGTTTCGCCGCCTCCATGATCGCGTTGACGCCTTGGTGCAGGATCGAGGAATGGACCGGGAAGCCCTTGACCGCGGTATGAAACCCGATGCCGCCCTTGTGGCCGGTGACGACGGCCATCCGCGACGGCTCGCCGACGATGACGGCCGCCGCCCGCGGCGCGGTCGCCGCCATCTCGGCCACCATCGGCAGGCAGCCGGCGCAGCCCGTCTCCTCGTCGAAGGAGAGCGCGATCTGCAAGGGGCGCCGGAGGCCGGCCTTCAGCGCCAGCGGCACGGCGGCGAGCGCCAGCGCGACGAACCCCTTCATGTCGCAGGTGCCGCGGCCGTAGAGCCGGCCGTCCTTCTCGGTCACCGTCCAGGGATCGGTGGTCCAGGACTGGCCGTCGACCGGCACCACGTCGCTGTGGCCCGACAGGACAACGCCCCCCGCGACCTCGGGGCCGACCGAGCACCAGAGGTTGGCCTTGGTCGCCTCGTCGTTCCAGACCCGATGGGCAGCGACGCCGTGAGAGGCGAGATAGTCCTCGACCCAGTCGATCAGCGGCAGGTTGCTGTCGCGGCTGACGGTCGGGAAGGCGACCAGTGCATCGAGGATCCGCCGCGCCTCGGCCAGAGTGGTCATTGCCGCGCCTTCCTTCGGTTGCGCCCCGGCCGCGACACTGGCGGTTGCGCATCGCCGGGTCAAGCATCGGCGATACGCCGGCACCACGCGGCAGAATGCCGGACCTGACGCCGGGGCAGCATCACAATTCGGTGTTGCCCGGTGGCCAAAAATCGCTAACACTCGGGCGCAACGGGCCGGCGAGAGACCGGCAAAAAACGAAAACAAAATCAACCGACTGGGGGAGTCGTTCATGCCCGACGGGGCGCAGCCTGTCCTTGACGTCAAGGGCCTGAAGACGGTTTTCCTGACGCGCGGCGGCGAGGTTCATGCGGTGAACTCGGTCAGCTTCGATCTGCGCCAGGGCGAGCTTCTCGGCGTCGTCGGCGAAAGCGGCTCGGGCAAGTCGGTGACGATGATGTCGCTGATCGGGCTTCTGCCCTCGCCGCCCGCCGATGTGCGCGCGGGCGCGGTGCTGTTCGGCGGCGAGGACCTTTTGAAATGCTCGGCCGATCACCTGCGCGACGTGCGCGGCGCCGATATCGGCTTCATCTTCCAGGATCCGATGACCTCGCTCAACCCGGTCTTCAAGGTCGGTTTCCAGATCATGGAGCCCTTGCGCCGACACATGGGGCTGGGCAAGGCGCAGGCACGGACGCGGGCGCGCGAACTTCTGGAACTGGTCGGCATTCCCGATGCCGGCCGCCGGCTTGACGACTATCCGCACCAGTTCTCGGGGGGCATGCGCCAGCGGGTGATGATCGCCATAGCCCTGGCCTGCGACCCCAAGGTGCTGATCGCCGACGAGCCGACGACGGCGCTTGACGTGACGATCCAGGCGCAGATCATCGAACTGGTGAAGGAACTGCGCCAGAAGCTGGGCATGGCGATCGTCTGGATCACCCATGATCTTGGCGTCATCGCCGGCATCGCCGACCGGGTGATGGTGATGTATGGCGGCCAGATCGTCGAGCAGGCGCCGGTGGGCGAGTTGTTCGCCAATCCGCGCCACCCCTATACCCGCGCGCTTCTGGGCACGGTGCCGGCGCTGCGCGGTCCGCGCGAGGCGAAGTTGAACGTGATCGAGGGCCAGCCGCCGATCCTGACCGCCGCCCCCGCCGCCTGTGCGTTCCGCGACCGCTGCGCCCATGCCTTCGCGCGTTGCAGCGCCGAGAACCCGGCCCGCCGGCCGGTGGTTGCGGGCCATGACGTCGCCTGTTTCTGGGACCCCGAAACAGGAGCCGCCGATGCTTGACGCCCCCACGCCCGGCCGCAAGCTTGTCGAGGTCTCGGACCTGAAGATGTATTTCCCGATCACCGCCGGCATCTTCCGCCGCCGGGTCGGCGACGTGAAGGCGGTCGATAACGTCTCGTTCGACATCTACGAGGGCGAGACCCTGGGCCTGGTCGGCGAATCGGGCTGCGGCAAGTCGACCTGCGGGCGGGTGATCCTCAGGCTCTACGAGCCGACCGCCGGCACGATCCGCATCGCCGGGCGCGACATCGCCGCAGCACCGCAGGACGAATTGCGCCGCCTGCGCCCGACCATGCAGATGGTCTTTCAGGATCCGCAGGCCAGCCTCAACCCGCGCATGACCGTCGCCGCGATCATCGGCGAGCCGATCGACGAACATGCGCGTCTCGACAAGGCCGCCCGGCTGGCGCGGATCTACGAGCTGATGGATCAGGTCGGGCTGAACCGCAATTTCGCCAACCGCTACCCGCACGAGTTTTCCGGCGGCCAGCGCCAGCGCATCGGCATCGCCCGGGCGCTGGCGCTCAATCCGAAGTTCATCGTCTGCGACGAGCCGATCGCGGCGCTCGACGTGTCGATCCAGGCCCAGGTGGTCAACCTGCTGGAGGAATTGCAGGACCGGCTTGGCCTGACCTACCTCTTCATCAGCCACGACCTTTCCATGGTGCGCCATATCGCCGACCGGGTGGCGGTGATGTATCTCGGCCAGATCGCCGAACTCGGCCCCCGCGACGCGCTTTATGCCGAACCCCTGCATCCCTATACCCAGGCGCTTTTGTCGGCGGTGCCCGAGCCCGATCCGGTGGTCGAGGCGACCCGGCGGCGGGTGATCCTGACCGGTGATGTGCCCTCGCCCGCCAACCCGCCGAAAGGCTGCAACTTCTCGACCCGCTGCCCCAAGGTCATGGCGATCTGCCGCGAGGTCGAGCCGGCGTTTCGCGAGATCGTGCCGGGCCGCTTTGCCGCCTGCCATCTGCATTCCGATACCGACAGCAATACGACCGCCGGGCAAACGGCGGCACCCGAGGCACCACGGAGCACCCAACAAGGAGAGTGACATGAAACTGAAGACAGCCCTGATGGGCGCGGCGGCCCTTGTGGCCCTTGCGCCCGCGGCCTTTGCCGAACGCGGCGCGGACGGCCAGGTGAATATCATCTACTGGCAGGCGCCCTCGATCCTGAACCCTTACCTTTCGTCGGGCACCAAGGATGTCGAGTCGGCCTCGCTGGTCCTCGAACCGCTGGCCGGCTTCGATGAGAAAGGCGAGCTTTTCGCGCGTCTGGCCACCGAGATCCCGACCCTTGCCAACGGCGGCGTGTCGGATGACCTGACCACCATCACCTGGACGCTGCAGCCCGGCCTTCTGTGGTCCGACGGCTCGGCCGTGACCTCGGCCGACGTGATCTTTTCCTACGAATACTGCACCCATCCCGAGGGTGGCTGCGCCCAGGGCGCACGCTACGAGGGCATCAAGTCGGTCGAGGCGCTGGACGACCTGACCGTCAAGGTCACCTTCAACGAGCCGAAGCCCAACCCCTACAACGCCTTCGTCGGCTCGACCTCGCCGATCATCCAGAAGGCGCAGTTCGCCAATTGCCTCGGTGCCGCGGCGCCGCAATGCACCGACGCCAACTTCCGCCCGATCGGCACCGGGCCGTTCCGGGTCACCGAGTTCAAGCCGAATGACGTGATCTCGATGGAGGCCAACCCGAACTACCGCGACCCGGCGAAGCCGGCCTTCGCCAGCGTCAACTTCAAGGGCGGCGGCGATGCCGCGGCGGCGGGCCGCGCGGTTCTGGAGACCGGCGAGTTCGACTATGCCTGGAACCTGCAACTGGCGCCCGACGTTCTGGCCGGCATGGAAGCGGCCGGCAAGGGCAAGGTCATCAACGCCTTCGGCACGCTGGTCGAGCGGATCGAGATGAACATGACCGATCCCTCGCCCGACCTGGCCGAGGGCGAGCGTTCGACGGTCAAGCACCCGCATCCGATCCTGTCGGACATCCGGGTGCGCGAGGCGCTGTCGAAGGCGATCGACCGCGACCTCCTGGTCGAGATCGGCTATGGCAGCGCCGGCCGGCCGACCTGCAACCTGGTGCCCGCGCCGGAGATGTTCGCCAGCGACAACAAGGACTGCCTGACCCAGGACGTCGAGGGCGCCAAGGCGCTTCTGGACGCGGCCGGCTGGACCGTGGGCGCCGGCGGCATCCGCGAGAAGGACGGCAAGAAGCTGAGCCTGGTCTACCAGACCTCGACCAATGCGGTGCGCCAGGACTTCCAGGCGCTGGTCAAGCAGTGGTGGGCCGATATCGGCGTCGAGACCGAGTTGAAGAACATCGACGCCTCGGTCTTCTTCGGCGGCGATCCGGGCAGCCCGGACACCTTCCAGAAGTTCTATGCCGACGTGGAAATGTATGCCAACAACTTCGACGGCACCGACCCCGAGCCCTATCTGGCGCAATATCTGTGCGACAAGATCCCCGGGCCGGAAAACGGCTGGCAGGGCGAGAACATCAACCGCTACTGCGACCCGGCCTATGACGCGCTGGCCGCGGAACTGGCGAGGACCGGCGAGATCGAGAAGCGCGCCGAGATCTCGAAGCGGCTCAACGAGATGCTGACCAAGGACAGCCACGTGATCGTTCCGCTGGTCGATCGCGGCCGCAACTCGGCCCATTCCAACACGCTCGGCGGCGTGGTGCTGAACACCTGGGACAGCGAATTGTGGAATGTCTCGGACTGGCACCGGGTGAAGTGACCTGAAACCGGCCCGGCCCCGGATCATCGGATCCGGGGCCGGGCCCCGCCCCTTTCCCCGACCGATGCACCGAGGCGCCAGATGCTGACCTATGCCCTTCGCCGGCTGCTGATCGCGATCCCGACGCTTCTGTTCATCAGTCTCGTCATCTTCCTGCTGCTCGACCTCGCCCCCGGCGATCCGCTGTCGGACCAGCCGCTGACGGTGCCGCCCGAGGTGCGCGAGAAGATGCGCACCGCACTCGGCCTCGATCAGTCGGTCTGGGTGCGCTATGTGCTCTGGCTGAAACAGTTCTTCTGGGTCGAGCCCTTGAACACGCTCGATGCGATCCTCGGCACCAGCATGGCCGAGGGCCAGCAGCGCATCGTCTCGTGGCAGTTCCGCAGCCCGGCGATGGACGTGATCTGGCAGCGCATGCCGCAGACCCTGACCGTGGTCGGGCTGGCCTATGTGGTCGGCGTGCTGATCGCGCTGCCGATCGGCATCATCTCGGCCTACCGGCAATACAGCTGGTTCGACCAGATCGGCACCTTCGTGTCGATGATCGGCTTTTCGGTGCCGACCTTCTTCACCGGCGTGGTGCTGATCATCATCTTCGCGGTCAAGCTGCAATGGTTTCCCTCGATCTACGATACCACGCTGCGGATCACCGACTGGTCGAGCTTCTGGCAGCAGGCGCGCCAGATGGTGATGCCGGTCACCGTGCTGGCCTTGTTCAACGCCAGCCAGATCAGCCGCTTCATGCGCGCCTCGATGCTCGACAACCTCGGCCAGGACTATGTCCGCACCGCTCGCGCCAAGGGCATGACCGAAAGGGTCGTGGTGCTGAAGCATGTGCTGAGAAACTCGCTGATCCCGGTGGTGACGGTGATCGCGCTGGGCGTGCCGACGATCTTCGGCGGCGCGATCATCACCGAACAGGTGTTCAAGGTGAACGGGCTTGGCCAGCTTCTGATCACCGCGATCTATGCCAACGACCTGCCGATGGTGCAGACGCTGACCTTCATCTTCGCGGTGCTGATCGTCGCCTTCAACCTGATCGCCGACATGCTTTACGGCGTGCTTGACCCGAGGATTCGCTATGACTGATCTGCCCGCCCTGAAGGTCGATCAGGCGCTGCGCCCGCCGCGCAGCCAGTGGTGGGATGTCTGGGACCAGTTCCGCACCCACAAGGGCGCGATGGTCGGGCTGGTGATCTTCGCCGCGATCCTGATCGTGGTCATCCTCGGGCCCTGGCTGTGGCGGCTGGACCCGACCTTCGTCAGCATCCGCGAGCGCAATCAGGGCATGTCGCTTGCCCATCCCTTCGGCACCGACCAGCTTGGCCGCGACCTCCTGGGCCGGATCATGGCCGGCGGCAAGGTGTCGATCGCGGTCGGCATGACGGCGATGCTGCTCAGCCTGTTTCTCGGCACGCTGGTCGGGGTGCTGGCGGGCTATTTCCGCCGGCTCGACGATATCCTGATGCGGCTGACCGATCTGTTCCTGGCGCTGCCGCTGTTGCCGCTTCTTCTCTTGATGGTGACGCTGTTTCGCGAGCCCTTGTCGCGGCGTTTCGGGCCCGAGACCGGGATCTTCTTCCTGATCGTCTTCGCCATCGGCGTGACCAGCTGGATGCATACCGCACGGATCGTGCGCGGCGATGTGCTGACGATGAAGGAGCGCGAGTTCGTCCTGGCGGCGCGTTCGATCGGCACCCCGCCCAGGCGAATGATCACCCGCCATGTGCTGCCCAATGTGATGAGCCCGATCATGGTCTCGGCGACGCTTGGCATCGCCAATGCGATCATCACCGAATCGGCGCTGTCGTTCCTTGGCCTCGGCTTTCCGCCGGATTTCCCGACCTGGGGGCGACTGCTGTTCGATGCCGTCGACCAGATGCAGCTTTATCCGGCGCGGGTGATCCTGCCCGGCGTGGCGATCTCGCTGACCGTGCTGAGCGTCAACTACATCGGCGACGGCCTGCGCGACGCGCTTGACCCGCGGATCCGCGGGCGCTGAGGGTGCGGGGTTTC